>CAADGU010000152.1 GCA_900696625.1 uncultured Chloroflexota bacterium
CCAGGGGGGGAGGGTGAAGGTGTGGGTGATATTTTGGTGTACGGCCGTGACCAGCCGCTCTTCCTCGCTCAAATTTAAGGCTACCAGGATCGTCTCGTTTTCATCAAAGCGGGCGTAGGCGTAGGTCTGGGTGGTTTCATCCAGGTGAATGGTCTGGCGACGGCCGTGCCACAACACCGGATGTTCGCGCCGGAAATGGATCAGCCAGCGATAAAATTCGCGCAAATCGGCGTCCTGTTCATCCCCCCACAGCATTGGTTGGCGACATTCAGCCATGCCCTGGCTGCCCTGCTCCCACATGCCCATATCCTGCCGCACCCCCACCTCCGAGCCGTTGTACACCACCGGCGGCCCACTCAAGGTAAATTGACATAATGCCGCCACTTTCAGCTTGCGCGTGTCATTTTCGGCCAGCCAGGAAAAGCGGTTCATGTCGTGGTTGTCCAGAAAGGTGGGCAAGATGTAGGTGGGTGGGAAGTACCGTTCGTGCTGGTGCAGGAAGGTATCAAAGGCGCTCAGGCTCATGCGCTCCATCGCAAACATATCCCGCATCGCCTGCATCAGCGGGAAATCCAGGCAGCCATCAAACCGCCCTTCGTAGCTCAAAATAGTGGCCGGGCTTTCCACCACTTCGCCGTAAATCCAGGCGTCGGGATTGACGCGCTTGACCACCTGGCGCAGTTCCGTCCAGAAATCATGCGATGGCCCCAGGGCAAAATCGCAGCGCAGGCCATCAAAACCCACCTCGCCCAACCAGAAGGAAACGCTGTCCAGCAAATAGCGGCGCACGTCGGGATGGTTCACATTCACCTGCGGCAGGTGCATGACGCCAAAAAAGGTCTCGTAATCATGCGGGTAGTCAATCCAGTGATACCATTCGTAATAGCGGCTGGTGGGGTCTTTGATCGCTTCCTGGAACGTTTCGTGTTGGCTGCTCCAATGGTTGGCGACGAAGTCGAGCAGCAGGCGGATGCCCCGTTTGCGGGCGGCGGCGACCAGTTCGTGAATCTCTTCCATGCTGCCCAGGCGGGGATTGACGTTGAAGTAGTCGGTGGCGTGGTAGCCGTGATGGGTGTTGTCGTCGGGGAAGAAGGGGTTGAGCCAGATGGCGTTGAAGCCCATATCGGCGACATAGTCCAGCTTATCAATGATGCCGCGCAGGGTGCCGCCGTAGATGTCGTTGAGGCTGTGGACGGGGTTCCAACTACGGCCGTTCCCCGGATAAAAACGGTCGGGAAATATCTGGTATGTCACCGAACCGGCGGCCCATTCCGGGGCGCGGGCTTCACCTACCAGATAAGAAAATATCTGCTCATCGTCGGTAGTCAACGGCGCTGAGCCATCCGCCGGGTAGGCGCGGATGCGGTAGCGCACCAGCGTACCGTCTGGCTCGGCGGGCAGGGTTGTTTGCCAGGTTTCAATGTAGGCCCAGTTGAGCAAGTCCCATTCGGTTTTGACAAATTGGAGGGGAAAGACGGCCGTACCCGGTTCCATCACCACACATTCCACGCGGGCAATGGGCCGGTCTAGCTGCACGGTGACGGTGAGAATGGGGTGGTCATGGGCTTGCGGGGCGCGCGGCGTCAGGCGGTTGTGGTGTTTAATCCCCTGTCGCCAGTTGCGCATATGCGCCACCCGTTGTTCGATGGTGGAAAGGGAGCCAAAGACGAATTCTTTCATAGGTATGCGTGACATGTGACGTGTGATGCGTGAGGTTTTTCTGGTCACGCATCACACGTCACGCCATTATGATTCGGGCGATAAACCAATTATAAAGGTACTAAACGGCGACAGTTCGGGCAGCGGCACATAGTCGCTAAAACCACCGGTGGCGTTGACCGTGGGGGAGGTGACAGCGCCATCGCCAAAGAGGAGTACGGCCGTAACCCCCGCTGCCAGCGGCCCACTGTCCAGGTTCAGGGTGTAATCATTAACCACCTGGTTAGACATGTTAATCACCACCAGCACTGTTTCATCGCCGGTATAGCGCAAAAAGGCGTACACCCGATTGGGGGATGACTGCACCTCCAGCCAATCACCTACGCGCAGCGCTTCGTGGGCGTTACGCAGTTGAACCAACTGCCGGTAATGGTTTAAGAGTGAGTCAGGATCGTCTGTTTGCAGAGCCACGCTGCGCGCCTCAAAGTCACTGCCGGGGCGACGCCAGGGGGAACCGGTGGTGAAACCCGTTTGGATGTTATCACTCGTCCACTGCATGGGGCGGCGAATGTCTTCGTCTGGTTTGGCCCCCATCAGGCCGATCTCCTCGCCGTAGTAGATGAAGGGCACGCCGGGCGAGGTAAGCAAAATGGAGGCGGCGATTTTGGCGCGGTCTTCATTGCCGATGAGTTGGGACATCACCCGGTTCTGGTCGTGGTTGGCCAGGAAGGTGGCGTATTGGCCACGGGGGTAGGTGGTGGTGATGCTGTTGAGCCGGGTGGCCACGGCGGACGCATTACCCCGTTTGACGCTGTTGAGAATGTCTTCGGCCAGGTCAAATTGAAAGGCAATGTCCACCTCGTCGCCGGTGTAATCCAGCACTTCGCGGGTGGTCGTCCACGCTTCGCCGACGGCAAATGCGTCCGGGTTTATCGCTTTGTAGAAGGTGTAGAACGCTTGCAGCCATTCGTGGGTGGCGGGGGTGTTTTCCTGGACACGGCCGTCTTCAATCAAATGTTTGATCGCATCCAGACGGAACCCATCCGCCCCCATCTCTTCCAGCCAGAAGCGGGCAGCGCTAAACATCTCATCGGTTACGTCCGGGTTTTCCAGGTTCAAGTCCGGCATCCCCTCCCAAAAAACGCCGTAGTAATAGCCGTTGAGCGCGCGGTGCCACGCCGGTTGCCCCCAGGGGCCGGCATAACCGGGGTCCGTATCACTCCAGACGTACCAATCGCGCCACTCTGAATTGGGGTCTCTGGACTCCACAAACCATTCATGGTCGCGCCCGGTGTGGTTCAGCACCAGGTCTACAATCACCCGGATGCCGCGTTTGTGCGCCTCCTCGATCAGTCGTTGGAAATCTTCATTGGTACCATACTCCGGGTTTACCGTGTAGTAGTCCACCACGTCGTAGCCATGATAACTGGGGGAGTCCATAATAGGCATGAGCCAGATGCCGGTGACGCCTAGATCATCGGTGGTGGTGGGGTCGCCATCATTCAGGTAATCGAGCATCTCAATCAGGCCGTTCAGGTCGCCGATGCCGTCGCCGTCGCTGTCCTTAAAACTGCGCACAAAGACCTCGTAGAAAACGGTATCGTTCCACCAGGGCAGGCCGTTGCTGCCCGGCGGCAGCAGGCTGGCGGGTGTGGGTATAATGGTAGGCGTTGGTGGTAACGGGGTGGCGATGGTGGTTGGTGTGGGGGGCACGGCCGTCGGCGTACTTAGCACCTCGCTCGTGCCACACCCCACCAGCCACACGCCCATCAAAAGAACCAATAAAAGCAGCCGCTTCATCACATTCTCCTCAAAAAAAATAGCCCTGCACACCGCACAGGGCTAACAAGAAGGTGATTAGGTAATTGGGTAATTGGGTAATTGAGTAATTACCCAATTACTTAATTACCCAATTACTTAGCCTTTCACCGCGCCCGTCGTCAGGCCACCCACAATCTTGTCTTGCAACAAAATGTATACCAATACGGGCAGGATGGAACCCAACACCGCGCCGGCGGCAAACACGCTCCAATTTTGCCCGTAGTTGTTACCGATAAAGGTTTGCAGACCCAACATCAGGGTAAAAAGTTCCGACTTGGTACCAATCATAATGCTGGGCAAAATCCAGTCGGCATAAACACCAAAGAAGGTCAGAATGACGACAACGATGACGATCGGCCGTACCAACGGGAAGATGAGATACCAGAACGTCTGCCAATGAGAAGCCCCGTCCACCATGGCCGACTCATCAATATCGCGCGGGATGGAATCAAAAAAGCCCTTCATCAGCCACACGTTTAGTCCCATAGCCCCACCCATGTAAATGAGGATCAGGCCACCGTGCGTGTTAAGCCCCAGCGCCGGAATACAGCAACGACCTAGCTGGTCTAACAGCGAATAGAGGGCAATCATGGCCATGAGCGCCGGGAATACCTGAATGAGCAGGATACCCAACAGCAGTTGGCCCCGGCCGGCAAAACGAAAACGGGAAAAGGCGAAGGCCGTCAGGGTGGTGATCATCGCGGATAAGAGCGCGGAGATGAGGGCTATCTTCGTCGTATTCCACATCCACAACCCAAATGGCTGGTCATACAAAATCTCGCGGAAATTATCTAATGTCGGATTGGCGGGAATGAGTTGGCGGCTGACACCCTGAACAGGGCTAAATGCCGACGAGATGGTGTAGACAACGGGCAGCAAGGAGTAAAACAGAACAACAGCCGCTATCAGGAGTTTCACGGCCGTGACAATGCGGCGCTGATTTTTCTTAGACTGCCAAAACACCTGCAACCTGCTTAATTCCGTTGCTTTTTTCGTTGGGGGGGAAGTTATATCAGACACTTTCGCCAACCCTTTCCCAGGTGCGCATAAAGCGATACTGGAACAATGTAATGGTCGCCAGGATGAAGAAGATGATCACCGTAATGGCCGAGGCATAACCAAAATCTTGCCCGGCCGAAGCAAAGGCCAGCCGGTACACATAACTGATCAAAATATCGGAGTGCCCGGCCGGCGTAGGTGTGCCCACAATGGGCGGCCCGCCGTTGTTAAACAGGTAGATCAGGTTAAAACTGTTAAAGTTCACCAGGAAAGAGCCGATGAGCAGCGGGCCAACCCCCACCAGCAGCAATGGCAGGGTGAGGGCGCGGAATTGGTGCCAGGCATTGGCGCCATCAATATCGGCTGCTTCATACATGTCCTGCGGGATGGCCTGCAACGCGCCGCTGTTGATTAGCACGTAGTAGGGATAGGCCAACCAGACATTGATGGTGATGAGCGCCACCTTCACCCAGAACGAGTCGGCAAACACGTTAATCGGTGTACCCATTAATTCAGAAAGCCAGATGCCCACAATGCCGTTGACCGGATTCCACAAACCGCGCCACACCAGAATAGTCAACACACCGGGAATAGCAAAAGGAATAATGAGCAGCGATTTGATCACCTTTTGCCCCGGCATATTCCGGCCAAACACCAATGCAATCATCAACCCCAGCGCAAACGAGAGAACGGTAGAAAAGAGGGCAAATATAACCGTCCAGACAAATATCAATACAAGAGGGCCACGAAAGGCGGGGTTGCCCAGGAATCGCTGGTAATTTCTAAAACCGATGGTGACAGAATAACCGGGGATCAGGACATTGCCATCGGCAGAGATAAACTCGCCTCTTTCATCATCACCAATGTAAATAATGCCGGTCTGTTTGTCGGTGATGGTATCGGTCTCTTCATCATAGACGTAGCGTTGTTGCAGAGCGGCGGCGCGGTCAATACCCCGAATTTGCACAGCCACTTCCTCCCCACCAAATGTTGTCTGCTGCAAATCGGACAGCGCGCGCAGTATAACCGCTCGCGCCACGCGCTCAAACGGCTCATCCACTTCGGGAATAACGATGTTGACCGGCAAACCATCTTCAGCCAAAGGCCCCAGTTCAGGTTCCTCAATATCCTCCCCTGGTATCACCACAATCGGTTCGGCTTCGCGGTCACCCTCTGGTGTCAGCAGCAGGGCAAAGTCGCCATTCGCATTCTGGTAAAGCGTAAAGTTATAAGCCAGCCCCGACTCTGGTAAATAGCGGCGCTGCTCCAAGACCTCAATCGCCTGCACTTTGGGCAGCAAATGGCCGGTACCATAGTTGGTAAAGGAGATATAAACGGTGTAGATAATGGGGTATACCGAAATGAGAATCATAAACGCCAGACCGGGGGACATCCAGCGCAGTGGATAGGCTTCTGGCCTGAGCCAGATATAGTTGATCAAGATGGTAATGACGGCAATGACGGTGGCAAACTGCCAGTAGCCATCACCCCACATGGTCAAGATCATCCAAAAAGCCCCCGCATCAAAAATCATCAACCCCAACAACCGCAGTGCCAGAGTGCTGGCAGTGAGCGAGCCACCCCCCTTTCCTGGTTTGTTTTCTTCCTCAAGATTGACTGCCCGCATAGCCCCTACTCCTTCTTCCTTTCCACCACCGCTCTCGTAGGAGACAGCCCACCGCCCGCTACGAGTCGGTGATACTAAAACAGGGGACACGTTTGTACCCTGTCCCCTGTTTTATCACCAAATTGCCAATTGTAAAGGTTTATGTCATGCAGACCTGACAGGTTTGGGAAAACCTGTCAGGTCTCAAAGTTTAGTTGCTTTCTTCAATTGACGTGCGGATCTGTTCGGCGGCATTGGTGAAGGCATTCACCGCGTCATCACCTTGTTGGGAGATGAGGACAACGGCATTGCCCCAGGCATCCCATACGGAAGCCATTTCAGGAATGGCGGGCATGGGCAGCGCATTGACACCGGCTTCGCCAAAGGCAGCGATGTTGGGGTCATCCAACGCATCCAACACAGGCAAGTAAGCAGGTACGCGCGGGTCAGTATCATAAAACGCCTGCATGACTTCTGGCGTGGCCACAAACTCTGACAGGAAGATTTGAGCCAGCAGCGGGTCTTTAGCAAAGGCGCTGATCATGAAACCCTGCGCGCCCAGGAATGGTGAACCGGTTTCGTTGACCTCACCCGGAATGGGGCAAATCTCATAGGGAATACCGGAATCAGCAATACGCGAGGTTGCCCATGGGCCGGTGATGGTCATGGCGGACTGGCCGCTTTCAAACATCAGGTGCATGGTGTCCCAGTCAACGGCGGGGGGCTGCAAACCAGCCTTCACAAATTCATCCCAGTAAGTGGCGGCAGCCAGAGAGCCTTCGCTGTCAATACCTACGTCAGAGGGGTCATAGCCTTCATCGGTGACGCCAAAGACGTAACCGCCAAAAGCAGTCTGGATGGGGAAGAAGTGATAGGGGTCGCCTTCCATGCGCACAAAGCCATATTGGTTGGTGGCCACGTCATCGGTATTGTTGGCAGCCCGTTCCATGGAGATTTCTTTGACTTCTGTCCAGGTGGCCGGGCATTCGGGCACGATGTCGGTGTTAATGAATAGGGCGACGTTTTCGGTGGCGTTGGGCATACCATACAGTTCACCGTCGTAGGTGAAGGCCTGGATGGCGGCGGGGGCAAAGTCAGCTTCTTTAGCGCCCAGGTCAATGGGGGCCAACACGCCATTGCTCACCAGTTCACCCAACCAGTCGTGGGCGCCGACGATGATGTCTGGCCCCTGGCCGGCCGGGCCGGCAATGGTCAACTGGTCGCGGATGTCACCAAAACCAAGTTCTTCCACGATGAGGGTAACGCCATATTCTTCCTGGAAGGAAGCGGCTAAATCTTGCAGGATGGGAGCGCGGGTGTTGTCGGCCCAGATGGTCAGGGTGAGGCCAGAGTCAACGGTGGCTTCGGCAGTTGGTTGTTCAGCAGCAGCGGCAGCGGCGGCAGCATCGGCCGTGGCTTTGGCTGAGGCGGCGGCTTCTTCAGCAGCAGCGGCAGCTTCTTCGGCGGCGGCAGCGGCGGCTTCTTGGGCGGCAGCAGCGGCAGCAGCAGCTTCGGTGGCGGCGGCATTGATGGCGTCCCCTGCTTGTTCAGCAGCTTGTTCGGCAGCTTGCTCTACCTGTTCTTGCGTGGTTGTACCACCACAGGCGCTTAATACCAGCGCGCCCATCAATAAAAATACAAACAATATGGTCAAATTTTTTAGTTTCATCTCTCTCCTTGATGTTTTTGAATTTACCCAATGGGTTGGATCAATAAGCTATGGTTCAATTATCGTTATTTTTTGGAAAACATCACCTCCTACGAAATTATGAATTATGAAGGATGAATTATGACTTTCATCTCTCGTAGTGTGCCTGGCGTATGGAAAACCTCTAAAAAGTGCTTCTATTTTAGCTGATTTCACACAAGGTGATGGCCGTTTGGGGGCGGTGTTTGCTGCGCCAATTCTTCCTGGAGTAGATGGTGTAATCTGTTCAGATTTTCGATGAGGGTGGTTTGAACGGCCGTATCAACACTGTTCAGCCGGGCAATGTTGTAAGCAGTGTGGGCGGAGTGGACTTCGTTACAAATGGCAGCGCCTTGGGGGGTGAGGTAGAGGCGTTGGGCACGGCCGTCACTCTCGTGTGGCCGCCGTTCCAGATAGCCAGTTGCCTCTAGCCCTTTCACAATGCGCGTGACATTGCTTTTATCACACAACAGTTTTTGACTTAAGTCACTGGAAGAAATACCAGGCTCTTCACTAACATGCAGCAGCACATAAAAACGGGGGGGGGTTAGACCAAAACGGTGAAATAACCGGCGGTCGCCGTCGTCAATGACGATGAAAGTTTCTTTGAGCAGGTTGTAGAGGTGTTCCATTTCGTTCATCATCTGCGCTTTTCGGAAACCTGGTGAGCCGAATGGTCACTTAGTTGATGCCGCAACAGTTGATGTGTCAACTATATCATGGATTTGTAACAAGTCAACAAAAGTGGGGGGTAAATTTTGGGGTAATTTGGCAATTTGGTAATTGGGCAATTTGGTAATTGGGTAATTGAGGACCAAATTACCCAATTACTTATGTAAATCCCCTGGCCTGCCATGCCTGGTAAAGGAGGATAGAACCGGCGATGGCGGCATTGAGGGAATCAACCTGCCCTTTCTGCGGCAGTTTCAGACGAATATCACAGCTCTGGCGCACCAATCGCCGCATCCCTTCTCCTTCATGCCCCACGACAATAGCAATGGGCATATTCAGATCAACTTCCGGCAGCAATTTGGCCCCTTCATCTAAATCCAGCCCCACGATCCAGATGCCTTCAGACTGGAGGTGTTTAATGGCTTGAACCAGGTTAGTGACCTGGGCAATCAACAGATGTTCCGTTGCTCCGGCTGAAAATTGAGCCACAGCCGGGGTAATGTCTGGCGCGCGCCGGTCTTGCAACACCACGCCGTGAACGCCCACAATTTCGGCTGTGCGCAGCAGTTGGCCGATGTTTTGTGGCCCATGCAGCAGATCAAGCAGCAGCAAAAAGGGTTTTTCGTTTCGTTGGGAGGCCAGGGTGAGGATGTCGTCCAGATGGCTGTAGCTGTAGGGGCCAACTTCCAGGACCATGCCTTGATGGGAGCTGTCGCCGGCAAGTTTGCTCAGGTGGTTTTTATCGGCTATACGAATGGGGAGTTGGCGGTTGTGGGCCAGGGTCTGGTACGGCCGTGTCACCTTCTCCTCCAACCCCTGCTGCAACCACAAACAGTGGAGTTCGCGGCGGCGGCCCCGCAGTGCTTCCCAAACGGTGTTGCGGCGGATCAGGTATTCGCGCATAGCGCCGTGATGCGTGATGCGTGATGCGTGATACGCCCATTCACGTATCACCCATCACGCATCACGTTTCTGCCTTCCAAATCGTGCCATCGGCGCGGTCTTCGAGGACGATGCCCAGGGCTTTTAGCTGGTTGCGTACCACATCGGCGGTGGCCCAATCTTTTTTCTGGCGGGCTTCGCTGCGCAGTTGAATGAGCAGCCGCACCAGACCATCCTCCCGTTCCGCATTGGCGCTGCTTTCGGCCTGGTCGGGGACAATGCCCAGGACGGCCCCGCCCAATTCACGGTAGAGTTGGTCTACGGCCGTGAGCGTACCCTTCGTCTGTGGTCCCTGCTCATTGAGCAGCACATTCACCTGCCGCGTCAGCTCTTGCAGCACGGCCAATGCCGCCGGAGCATTAAAATCATCACTCATTTTTTCAATAAACGCCGCCTTCGCATTGTCCACGATGAGCGCCGCTTCCGACGACAACGCGCCATCAGCCGCCTGGCGCAGTTGTTCGCGTACCAATGTCACCGCGCCCCAAATCCGCTGCCACCCTTTGGCCGCCGCCTCTATTGCTTCATCAGAAAAATCCAGGGGGTTGCTGTAATGACTGGACAGAATAAACGCGCGAATCGCTTCAGGTCGCCAACGCCGCAATGCCTCCTTGACGGTGAGCGTATTGCCCAGACTCTTGCTCATCTTCACGCCATCCAGCGTCAGCGAACCGGTGAGCATCCAATAACGGGCAAACGGCTCGCCATGCGCCGCTTCGCTTTGGGCAATCTCACACTCATTGTGCGGAAAGATATTGTCAATGCCGCCACCATGAATATCAAATGTAGTTCCCAAATACCTGTTGGCCATGGCCGAACATTCAATGTGCCAGCCGGGGAACCCTTCACCCCAGGGGCTAGACCAGCGCATAATGTGTTCCGGCTCCGCCTTTTTCCACAAGGCAAAATCGAGTGGATGCCGTTTGTCTTCGCGCACCGCTTCGCGGGTACCCTCCTCTAACTCTTCCACACGCCGCCCGCTCAGTTTGCCATACTCGGCAAAAGAAACCACGCTAAAGTACACATTGCCATCTACCTCATAGGCATGTCCCTTTTCAATGAGGTCCTGGATCATCTCGATTTGTTCAGGGATATGGCCGCTGGCGCGGGGGCTGATGTCTGGTCGCTCTACGCCCAACGCATCCATATCGGCAAAGTATTCGCGCATATAGGTTTCCACCACCTGCATGGGGCGGGCCGATAGCTGTCGGGCTTTCTTGAGGATGCGGTCTTCGCCCGTATCCAGCATATGACCCACATCGGTGATGTTTTGCACATAGAGAACATCATTGCCGATGTAACGAAGAAAGCGAACAATGACATCAAAGCTGACATACGTTTTAGCATGGCCGATGTGTGAGTAGTCGTACACGGTGGGGCCACAAACATACATGCTAACTTTGCCTTCCACCAGGGGCACAAATTCTTCTTTTTTGCGGGTTAAGACGTTGTAGATTTTGAGAGACATAGAGACTCCATGTAGATTGGTTCAATTTTGAAAATTGAACCAATCTCAGGTGCGGGCAAAAATCATGCGGCCGGCCGATGTTTGCAGCACTTTGGTGACGGTAACATTGAGGGTTTTATTCATCAGGGGGCTGCCATCTTCCACCACCACCATGGTGCCATCCTGCAAAAAGCCGATGCCTTGCCCTGGCTCGCGCCCTTCTTGAATGATTTTGATGTTTAATGATTCCCCCGGCAGCATATTGACTTTGACGGCGTTGGCCAGATCGTTGATGTTGAGGACGGTCACGCCTTGTAGTTCGGCCACGCGGTTCAGGTTGTAATCGTTGGTGAGAATGGGGCAGTGCAGGTGTTTGGCCAGCGCCACCAGTTTGCTGTCAGCTTCACGCACTTCAGACACATCCATGTCGGTGATTTTGGTGGGAATGGGGGCTTCGTTTTGCAGGTTGGTGAGTACATCCAGCCCTAAACGGCCGCGCCCACGGCGCAGTGGGTCTGGGCTGTCGGCAATGTGTTGCAGTTCGGAAAGGATGAAGTTGGGCACTAGCAGGGTGTCTCGAACGAAACCGGTTTTGCTGATGTCGGCGATACGGCCGTCAATAATCACACTGGTATCCAACAGAATAAACTGCTCCGGGGGTGTGCTGCTGCCACCGTCGCCACCATTTCCGTTTCCTGGCTGTGAAATACGCAGCCCACTAAGAAACGTTTTTAACTCATTTTGGCGCGAAACCATGATGATGACGCTCAAATAACAAAACACAAACGCTGTTGTCAGTGGCAATATCTGCCGGAAAGGTGAACCGAGTAAGGAGAGGGGCAGCGCCAACAAAGCGGCTGCCATGAGACCCACAAACAGGCCAATGATAATGGCCACCAGTCGTTCCGGCGGCATGGTGATCAGTTGATTGGTGGCATAGCGGAGCGGCCGAATGGTCAGATAAGGAGTCAGAATGAACCCGGCCAGAAAACCAATGAGGGCAAAAACATACGCATATGTTTCGGTCGGCCCCTCGAAAACAATTGACAACTGCTGCCCTAAATATGCGCCCAGAAAAGCGCCGGCGATGGCGCCAATAATACGAGAAATAAATTCGGTACTAATTCGCATGAGAATATGACCTTCTTCGTCGGTATCTGTCATGGCAAAAGGGCAAATAACCTTCCGGTATATTCACCGCAATATGGTCATATAAATCTGGTGTGACGGCCGTCAAACAATGGCCGTTTGTGCATGAGAGTGGAAACTGGTTGAACCGATTATCAATTGCAAGGACTTCCAACAAGTAAAAAAGTGCTCTAAACCCTCACCACAAGAACAGCCACAATGCCTTTTGCCTCAATCAATCTGTTAAAAAAATAAATAAAAACCAATTGTCAGGATGAAACCAAAACAATCCAAAAAGATGGTAACACAGGCAAGATGAAGCGACAACCAGGATTAAGATTGCACAGCAAGGCTCTACAGGATTTCATGGGGTTCGGCGTGACAAGTGACGAGTGATGCGTGTGGTCTCTCTGGTCACGCATCACTCGTCACGCATCATGGCCTGCCCGATGTGTGTTCAGGCGGTGAGGCACTCATCGCCGGGCGGGTAGAGGGGCGAGGCGGCCCCGATCGGGCATAGGTTGGCGTTGGCGGCGCGCTGCCTGTAGGCTGCTCATCGTTTTGGGGCCGGCGAACCGGGCGGCTTGTGCGTGCAACCGCTGGTTGGGCTGTCTCCTCTTTCACAGCAGATGCCGCCTGGGGGCGGCGCAGGTCACGCACGTCAAAAATATATTCACCGGCCACAGAAAAAGCGCCAATAAACAAAATGCGCGTCAACCATACTAATGTGGCTACAAAAAACGGCACCCAACGCAGCAGTTGTTCGCGGCTGAGGACTTCGTTGCCAAAGTCATGGGTCAGCAATGTTACCGAGACAGCCCACCAGGTCATCATGGCATTCATGGTAGCGGCAATGAGCCAGGCGCCCATCAGATACCACACGGCCGTTGGCTCTTGCCGCCCACGCTCCGGCGTAAACAAACGGGCCAGCCCGGCAAAGTCAATCGCACAAAAAGCCACCGCCAGAATAGTGGCCCACCGCAGCCCGGCAAAACTCACCTCGCCCAGTAAATTGTCCAAAGCATAGCGCGTGGTATCAAAGTTGAATATCTCAAACGCCACCAACGCCACCAACAAAATAATGCCGGCAATGAGTTTGCGTGAGACATTTAAGTTTGCCAGCAGACGTGTCTGTGGCTCTTTGCCAACGTCGCCCTGGAAAAATACGCCCTGTTTTCGCATGATAGATGTTCCTGAAACCATCTAGACCTGACAGGTTTTCTGAAACCTGTCAGGTCTGATCTATATTTTTTGTCGCCCTGATACCTTCTGCCGCCGGTGGTGATGTGTGCCAGAGAGAGGGGTAGCGCCGGCAAGGGTCGCATCTTGCCGGCGCTGTAAAGGGGAAGAGGGTATGTGTTGAGAAGAGGGAAGAGGGTTTGTATGTCTGACAAGAATAGTAGCACAAATGTTCTATTGAGTCAACAGGAAAAACGACCAAACGACCAGTTTGACGGCCGTCACCCCCCCTTTTTTCTTTTCCTCATCAAAGTCACAGCCACGCCGCACCAAAACCGCGTATAATCCGCGCCAGCATGAAAGTTGGCATGAAACATCTCTTCTACTGCCTGTTGTTATTTTTCTTATCCGCCTGTTCGCTGGGCCAGATGTTGGAAGAAGCGCCCTTGCCGCCGCCGGTGGCGACAGCTCAACCCTGGTCGCTGGCTCTTGCTCCCGCCGGCGGCCTGGTATTTGATCCGGTGAGTGATGTGGTGCCGGCTGTGGACCCGGGTATTGCCAGTCTGGTCACGGCCGTTTCCCAACAACAGCTCATGGGGTATGTGCAGGCGGTGGAAAGTTTTGGCACACGTAACACCTTTAGCGCCACCGATAACCCCACTTTTGGCATTGGCGCCGCCCGGCAGTGGATTTTTAACGAATTTCAGCGGGTGGGCAACGGCCGTCTCCAGGTACAGTTCCAAAAATTCCCCATTTATTACTACGGGTTTGCCGCCGAAGGCTGGAATGTAGTCGCCACCCTGCCGGGTACATCTGGCAGCAATGACGTCATTGTCATTATGGCTCACTACGACACTCGCCCCGACAGCGCCGTGGACGGCGTTAGCCTGGCGCCCGGCGCCAACGACAACGGCAGCGGTATTGCCCTGCTGCTAGAAACCGCCCGCCTGCTTAGTTCCCGCGAATGGAACCAGACCATTATCTTCCTGGCTACTGCTGCCGAAGAACAAGAAACACAGGGCGCACGCCTGTTTGTGCAAGAGGCTTTTTTGGGAGGCATGGACGTCATTGCCGCCATCAACTATGACGGCGTGGGCGGTGAAGTGGGCATTCCCCAAAACATCCGCCTGTTTGCGCCAGAACTACACCAATCCTCGGCCGGTGAACTGGCCCGCTACTATGAATATGTGGCCGGGCTGTATGTGCCCACCTTCCCCATCCACCTGATTAACGCGGCGGATCGGGAAGGGCGTTATGGCGACCAACGGGAGTTTTTGAACGCCGGTATGCCCTCCATCCGTCTGACACAATCCATTGAAAACCCTGATTTGCTAAACTCCCGCCGTGATAGCTGGTCACAAATTGATTATCGCTATTTGCAACAGGTAGTACAGATGAATGTGGCGGTGGTAGCCAACCTGGCCGGCTCACCGGCCACGCCAGAGGTACCCCTGATTCGGGCCATGGACGAACCAGGGCAATATCGCCTGAACTGGCCGGTAGACCCGGCAGCAGCAGGCTATGTCATTGCCTTTCGCCCGGTGAATCAGGAACGCTACCCGGCTTTTCGATTTGTGAGGTCACGGGAAGCGGGGGATATCGCCTTGACGGGGTTTGATCCCGGTGCAACCTATGCGGTGAGTATGGCGGCGCTGGATATACACGGCCGTGTCAGCCATTTCACCTCTGAAGTCCTTGTAGAGCCGGTTCTCCAGACGGCAAGTAATCCGTGATGCGTGACCAAAGAGGTCTCACGCATCACGTCCCTTCTTGTATGTGTGCTGTGTGGAAGCCGGAGAAAAAGAGACGGCCGTCCGCCAGCACCATCGCCTCCATAATCGCCCCATTCTTCAGCCAGACCGCGCGGGCAAAGTGGCTGTACCGCTGCATCGCTTCCGGCGATGCCTCCGTCACCCCGGTCAGCGCCGACCAGAGCAGCGCCCGCAAAAACAGTCCATGGCTAAATACAACCACAAACCCGGCCGTTTGCGCCCGCACAAGCTGAAGCGTCTCCTGCACCCGCGCCAGCAACGCCGCAAACGATTCACCGCCGCCGCCCTCTTCTTCCCAGGGATCATTACGTTCCCAATATGCCTGGGCAAAGGGGCCACGCTCCGTGCCGGTGGTGCCGCTGTACCGTTCCGGATCCAGGTAGCTGAATTCGTGAACCGGCCAGCTGACGACCGGTACGTTGGGAAAGCGAGCGAGGGTGGGCACGGCCGTTTCCCGCGCCCGCACATACGATGACACCACCATCAAATCCGGCGCTTCCGTAAACGCCTGGGCGATCAGCGCCGCCTCCTCATGCCCCCGCGCCGTCAACTCCGACTCCGCCGGATGTCTGGTGGGCAAGTCCGCGTTGGACACACTCTCCCCATGTCGAATAAACCACACTCTTGTCATAGATCGCCAGGAAATCAGATTATTCCCACATAAACCAGTGCTGTTTAAGCAAAAATGAGGCGGCGACCTTTTGGTTCAGGAATAGGGTCATTAAACTCTTGCGCCGTTTCCAACCATAAGTCAATGGCATCTTTTGCATTCATAACGGCCGTTTCCGGCAGTTTCCCATGTGCCATACAACCGGGCAACTCAGGTACCTCAGCAATAAAAACCTGATCTTCATCACTCCAATAAACGATAATCTCATATTTATGCATCGCTATTGCCGTCTCCCAATCTGTACTTGATGATGATGGCCCTCACCTGGCGAACCTGATACGGTTTTGCATGATTGCCATCCTGCTGCAAATTGATCTTCTCTTCTACACCATCCCGCCTAAAAGTATGGTGACTTCCACGAATTCGTTCTTCAAACCCTAAATGATGAAGTAATTGACGAAGGTCATGGAAGGGTATATTTG
Organism: uncultured Chloroflexota bacterium; assembly: GCA_900696625.1. Lineage (GTDB taxonomy): Bacteria > Chloroflexota > Anaerolineae > Promineifilales > Promineifilaceae > CAADGU01. The sequence goes on from CAADGU010000152.1 coordinate 16,005, forward strand.
CGTCTGACGTTCCACGAAGAATCTTAAGTAACAGTTTATCATGTTTGCTCATTTAGTCATTCCCTAAACTACCCATGAAGCCGCAAGACAAATTTATAAACCTCGTTCTCCGCGAATATAGGGTATGCCTAATGCGGCCGGCGCGCCCAACCGGTTGCGGATGGCCGCCCGCGAGCCGATCACCAGCGCCAGAATCGTCAGGATGTACGGCGTCATTTGCAGGAAGAAGCCAAAATTAGAATTGATATACAGCGGGTTGGTAAAACCAAGCAAGATGGCCGGGCCTTGTAAATCCAGAATCGCCCGGCGCAGCGCCCCAAACAGATACGCCCCCAGCGCCGCCCGCCAGGGATCCCACTGCGCAAAAATAACCAGACCAATGGCAATCCACCCTTGCCCCGAAGTCGTCTGGGCGCTGTACCAGCCCGGCGAAACGGACAGGCTGATAGTCGCGCCCGCCAGCCCCGCCAGGCAGCCGCCCACAAACACATAAAAATAGCGCAGCCGGTACACATTCACCCCCATCGTATCGGCCGCTTCCGGCTTTTCGCCGATGGCGCGCAGGTGCATCCCTGGCCGGGTGCGGTAAATATAATACCAGGCCGCCGGGATGAACAGATAACCCACATACACCAGCAGGCTGTGGTTGGTAAAAAAGATGGGACCAAGGAACGGGATTTGGGATAACAGCGGCAAATCAAATGTGGGCACCAGCGGCGGCGTCTTGCCCGTTAACCCTTCGCCCAATACCAATGCCAGCCCGGTGCCCAAAAAGGTGAGCGACAAACCGCTGACTACCTGGTCAGCCTGCAAATGGATTGTCACCAGCCCATGCGCCATGCTCAAGACACCGCCGGCAATCATCGCTGCCGCCAGCCCCAGCCAGACATTATTTGTCGCTAGCGAGGCGCTGAACCCGGCCATCGCCCCCAACAACATCATGCCTTCCACCCCCAGGTTCAAAATGCCGGAACGTTCGGCGTAAATTTCACCAATAGCGGCAAAGAGCAAAATGGTGCCCGTCGCCAGCCCGGCGCGCATGATGATGGTGAAATCCATAACAACCTCCAGGTTTGTTTGTAGTAGGCGATTTATCGCCATTGGATGGCGATAAATCGCCTACTACGAACGATGTGCCACGCGAACCTTGTAACGGAGCAGAAAATCGCTGCTGATGACCATGAACAGGACGATGCCCTGTAATAAGCTGGACAGGCCGGCCGGTTGAATTTCCCGGCCGGCGACGATGAGCGCGCCAAACAGGATGGAAACGGGGATGACGGCGATGGGATTCAGCTTGGCCAGCCAGGCGATGATGATGCCGGTGAAGCCATAGCCGGGCGAAATACGCTCTTGCAGGCGATGTACCACGCCGCTGATTTCTGACATACCCGCCAACCCGGCCAGCGCACCGGAGAACATCATCACCAAAATGATGTTGCGGCTGATGTTGATGCCTGCATAACGGGCTGCTTCTTTGTTATCGCCGGTCAACTTGATTTCATACCCCCACCGGCTGCGCTCTAATATCCACCAGACGATAACGGCGGCCAGGATGGCAATGAGGATGCCCAGGTGCAGCGTCATGCCGGAGAGAGTGGGGTATTGGCGGGCATAATCGGTGAGGCGGGGCAGCCAGGCGGCGCGCATAAATTGGGGCGTCATCTGGAAACCGGCGTCGCTCCAGGCATTAAATATCCAGAAATTGTTCCACAAAATGGCGACATAGTTGAGCATGAGGGTGGTGATAATTTCGTTGACGGCAAAGCGGGCTTTGAGGAAACCGGGAATAAAACCCCACAGTGCGCCGCCAATCATGCCCATGACCATCATCAGGGGAATGACCGTCCAGCGTGAGGCGTCGGCGCTGACCATCGGCAGCAGCACCACCAGGCTGGCGAAAAAAGCGCCCATATAAAACTGCCCTTCCGCGCCGATGTTCCACAGTTTCATCTTGAAGGCGACGGTGCAGCCCAGGCCCACCAGGATGAGGGGAGTGGCTTTGACCAGGGTATCGGAGATGACGGCCCAACTGCCAAAGGTGGCCTGAAAGAAAAAGCGCATGACAACCAGCGGTTGCCCGCCAATTTGTTTCAGGATGATGCCAGCGATGAGGAAGGCGATGAGGACAGAGCCGATGGAGGTGGCCGCCGGCAGCCAGCGAGGCGTGTCTTCAACTCGTTTTTCGACAATCAGAGTGTAGGGGAGCGAAAATTTGCGTTTGGGGGCAGGGCTGGTGGTCATAGCAGGTAATTGGGTAATTGGGTAATTACGTAATTACCCAATTACATCTCTTTTCCTCCGGTCATCATCATGCCAATCTGGTTCACGTCGGCGGCGTCGGCGTCCATGATGCCCATGATGCGCCCTTCGGAGATGACGGCGATGCGGTCGCTGAGGGCGAATAGTTCTTCCAGTTCTTCGGAGATGAGCAACACGGCCGTACCCGCCTTCCTTTGCTCTAACAACAACGTTTGAATCGCTTCAATCGCGCCCACATCCAGGCCGCGCGTGGGCTGGACGGCCACCATCAACTGCGGTTGGGCGGAAATTTCCCGCGCCAGAATCACCTTTTGCAGATTACCGCCGGACAATTTGCGGGCCAGGGTGTCTACACTAGGAGCCAGAATGTCATAGGCGCTTTTTAGTTTCACGGCCGTGTCATGGGCCACCGTGTAGTTGATGCGCCAGCCCTGGCTGATGGGCGTCTGGCGATAGCTCTTCATCATGGTGTTGTCGGTGATGGAGAGGTTGGGGGCGCTGCCAACGTGGGTGCGGTCTTCGGGAATGTGGGACACCCCCTGGCGGATGGCGGTGATGGGCGGGCGGTTGCCCAATTCCTCGCCGTTGATGATGATGTGGCCGGTACACGGCCGTAGCCCCGTAATCACCTCTGCCAGTTCACTTTGCCCATTCCCGGCTACCCCGGCAATACCCAAAATCTCACCGCTGCGCACTGCCAGCGATACACCGCGCAGAGCGGGCAGCCCTTTGTCATTTTCGGCGTGAACATCTTGCAAAGAAAGAACGACCTCACCCGGTTCCTGGGCTTCCTTATACACGGAAAAGACAATGCCCCGCCCTACCATCAGCTGCGCCAGCTTTTCACGGGTCATGCCCTCGATGCTCTGGCCTTCGGCCGTGACCTGGCCTTTGCGCAAGACGGTGATGCGGTCGGCAACGGCCGTGACCTCCTGCAACTTGTGGCTGATAAAAATAATGGATTTGCCCTGGGCCACCATCGTCCGCATGGTGTGCATAAACTCTTCGATCTCGGCGGGGGCGAGCACGGCCGTTGGTTCATCCAAAATCAAAATACTGGCCCCCCGGTACAGCGTCTTCAAAATCTCCACCCGCTGCTGCTCCCCCACCGACAACTGCCAGATTTTGGCCCTGGGGTCCACCCGTAACCCATACTGCTCTTGCAGCGCCACAATTTCCTCGTCGAACTGCTTGAGATTGAGCCGGAAACGGGGCCGGTTCAACCCCAACAAAATGTTTTCCGTCACCGTGAGCGTAGGCGCCAGCATAAAATGTTGGTGAACCATGCCAATACCCCTGGCAATGGCATCTTTCGGCGAGTGAAAAGTGACCGGCGCCCCATACACCTTCAGCGTACCTGATGTGGGCCGGTACAAACCGGCCAACACATTCATCAGCGTACTTTTGCCCGCCCCATTTTCGCCCAACAGCGCGTGAATCTCTCCCTGCTTCAGCTTCAGGTTTACCTGGTTATTGGCTAACACACCCGGGAAACGAACAACAATGTTCTCCATCTCCACGGCGTAGGGCGTCTCTGGCATGTGGTTTTTAGTAGACCCTAAGGGTTTTCTGAAACCCTTAGGGTCTATTAGATGACTACTCAAGACTCGGCAGTTCGGCCGTTACATTTTCATTCCACCAGTACATGCAGGTTTCACATTCGCTGCCAAACTGGGAGAAACCATCCAGATCAAGCTGTTCCAGCTTTTCACCTTCGGCCAGCACCACATTGCCCTGGTTGTCGGTAATGGGTCCGGCGAACACGTCAAAACGAGTGAACTCTCCGGCCAACATTTTTGCCAGCGTGTCGCGGATCAATTGCAGGTCGGCGGCAGGTAATTCGGCCGTGCCCGGCATGAGGGTTTCACCTTCCATAAAGCCCAACAGGCCCATGGCCCCGGAATCAGCATCAAAATACTCCCAGCCACCTTTCCAGGTACCGGCTTTCGACCCTTCGACGATGCGGGCATAGACCGGGCCCCAATTCCAATACATAGAGGTAAGGCAGCGGGGATTGGTGCAGTTATCTTTGTAATCGTAGGTGATACCCCATTTGCCGGGAGGGGCGGCTTCGGCCGGGGCGGGGGTGTCCGCGCCGGTCATTACCACTTGCACACCACTGTCAAACAGCGACGAAGCCGCTTCTTTTTCCACAATGGGATCGTGCCAGGTGAAAATCCAACGCACATCCACCGTACATTCGGGGCAGGTTTCCTGCGCGCCCAGGGCAAAGGCATTACCCAGACGCAGTTCTTCGGGGATGGGGAAGGTGGCGATGTAACCCAGACGTGGGTTGCCATCCATCTTGGCGCGGGAACCGGCCAGCATCCCGGCCAGATATTTCATATCTTCCATGGCGCCAAACAGGTTGCCAAAGTTGTCTTCGTTGGATTTGAAGCCGCTGATGTGGATGATGTCCACATTGGGGAACTCTTCGGCCACCGCTTCGGAAGCGTCCATGAAACCGAAGGAGGTGGTGAAGATGGTGTTAAAACCTTTACGCGCCAGGGAACGGATGACTTGTTCGGCGTCCGCGCCTTCGGCCACGTTTTCTACATAGGCGGTGTGGACGCCTTCGACGGTATCTTGCACGTATTGGCGACCCACATCGTGCGCCTGCGTCCAGCCGCCGTCATTGTGGGGGCCAACATAGACAAAGCCGACGTTGTGGCAGCCTTCAATGATGGCGGGTATCTGGTAACTGCCCTGGGTTTCGGTAGCAGAGGCGGCTTTGCAGTCTACTTCGGCTTCTTCGCTGCCGCCGCTGTTACAGGCGGCTAATGCCAGCGTAAACGCCAGCAACAGCGCCATCAATTTCCAAAGGGTATGGTGTTTCATTTTTTTCTCTCCTCTTTTTTAGGATATGGCCCGATTTGGCGAATCGTGTTAGGCCGCTATCCAGGTTCGTTTGTAAAAACAGGGGGTAAACAATCACATAAGACGCCTTCACCTCCTTGGGGAATTATGAATTAGGAATTAGGAATGCCTACCGATCACCGATTACCGATAACGGATTACGGATTACAGGATCATACCACATCCTCGTCGGCATAGGGATTGTGAGAACTGCCTA
>CAADGU010000153.1 GCA_900696625.1 uncultured Chloroflexota bacterium
ATTCGCGGCAACAATTGCAAAGACCGCCTGCGCGGTCTGGGAACCAGTCGGCGAAGGCCGACTTTGCCCTTGTAGGCGCGGTTTCAACCGCCGGCTAAAATGTCAGATTATGCCCTTCGTTGGTATACGTCCACACCGCGTGCCCGTAAGGCACGTACCAGGGCACGCCTCATGGAGTCTTCGTCAATGTAGAGGCGAAGCGTCATAGGGTATGGGGATGCTCAAGCTGTGCCGATTCTTCGGCATCGGCTGTTATGGCGGCTTCAATTTCAACCTGGTTAGTATGGTAAAAAGCCAACGCTGCGTGAACCTGAGCCAGGCTCAAATGCCCGATTTCATCGGCAATTTCCTCCGGCATCAGCCCCAGCTTGTACCACTCCACAATCCGTTGCACAGTTACGCCCGTCCCGGCGATACGTGGCCGCCCTCCCCGTATTTCTGGTGAAGAGACAATCAGGGTGCCAATGTCAATCAATGCTTCCATTATTCTGTCTCCTTTCAATAACACTCGTCCACAGTTTACCATGAAATTGTGGGGCGAGGCAGGTGGGCATTATCTTATCTTGCAAGACAAAACTTTTCCCACCGGCCTCACCCCTACCGGATGCATTTCAGGTATGATTGTGTTATGCGATTTTTGGTAACAGGTGGCGCGGGTTTTTTGGGCACGGCATTGGCCAACCGGCTGGCACGCAGCGGGCATGAGGTGCATGTGCTGGATGATTTGAGTCGGGGTAATGCCGAGGGGTTGGACACGGCCGTGCAGTTCACGCAAGGCGATGTAGACAATGTTCCCCTGCTCTGGTCGCTGCTGCGCGGGGTGGACTGTGTTTACCATCTGGCGGCGCGAGTGTCGGTGGCCGAATCCATTTTGCATCCCCGTGAATACAGCCGGGTGAATGTGGGCGGCACGGTCAGCCTGATGGAAGCGATGCGCGATACGGGGGTACGGCGGGTAGTGTTGGCGTCATCGGGGGCGGTGTACGGCCGTCAGCCCCAACAGCCCGTCCACGAAAATGACCACCCCCAACCAGACTCCCCCTACGCCGTCAGCAAATGGGCGGCTGAGCAGTACGTTCACACCATCGGCCAGTTGTGGCAGATGGAAACGGTGGCGCTGCGCATCTTTAACGCCTATGGCCCAGGCCAACCACTGCCCGCCTCTCACGCCCCGGTTGTGCCCCGCTTTTTGCGGCAGGCGATCAGTGGCGGCTCGGTGGTTTTGTTTGGCGGCGGGCAGCAGACGCGCGATTTTGTCTATGTTTCTGATGTGGTGGAAGCGTTGGTCAGCGCCGCCACTGCCAGCGGTGTCAACCGGCAAATCATCAACATTGGCCGGGGCGTGGAAACCAGTATTGCCGCGCTGGCGGACGAGATCGAAGCCGTCACCAGCCACAAACTACATTGTATTCACAATCCAGAAAAAGCAGGCGGTGTGCCCCGTCTGGTGGCGGACATCAGCCGCGCCAAAATGTTGTTGGGCTTTCGGCCGTTGGTCGGGTTGGCAGAGGGGCTGGCAAGGATTTTACGTGAGGACGGCCGTTTTCGTGATGCGTGAGAGGCAACTCATGGTACCCGCCAAAAGGCTATGCAATAATGGAGTGGTTTGATAAGATGTTGGCACAATACCTGTACCCAATCAAGTAGAGAAATGGCATCATTCTCTGCCAGAGTTACAGAGGAGTTAAGGTTATGACTACCATTTATATGGACACCGGAAAACACAGCGATACCCAACAACTGGTTAAATCTGCCATTGATGGCGAGATTATCCGGCTAGAGATGGCTCTGGAAGCAGCTCATCGGCGGTTGCTTATTTTTGAGGAAAAATATGGGGTCACTTCTGAAAAATTTATGATGACCCTATCTGCCGAAGATTTGGAGGGACAGGATGATGAGTATGTGCAATGGGCGGGTGAATATCAGCTTTGGCAGCGGTTACAAGAAAAGGTAAACCGATTACAAGGCATAGAATATCGTGATTCAAACATACTTCAACCAACTTGAGGCGGCATTTGCGCAGTTTACGGCCGTTAGCTTTGTTCTTGAATCAGCTATTCACCTCGAACCCCGCCCAGGCAATCAAGGATACGTTTACGGGACAGTCGTGTTTACGGATCAGTCGCGTTTTTTCTTTCGGGAATATCTGGATGTGGCGGCCGGGAAAATTGAGAAATTAATGTACACCTATCATTATCAGGATGCTGCCAATCAGCTACTATTTCGTTATGATAACGCCCAACACAAACCAGCCTTGCTCTTTTTGGAACACAAACACATAGGTGATACTGACATTATCCAGGCTGATGCACCAGTCTTAAGCGAAGTGTTACTTGAAATCGCCCAAATGCGTGAGTGGGTTTAGTTGTCCGGCGATTGACTACCCGGTAAGGTGAAGTAGAAGGTGCTGCCGGCGCCGGGTTCGCTTTCTACGCCGACGGCGCCTCCCAGTTTGTCCATGATGCGGCGCACGATGGAAAGGCCCAGGCCGTGGCCATCGGCGCGGATTTTGTCCAGGCGGGTAAATTCGGCAAAAAGGCGGGTTTGCTGCTCGGCTGTGAGGCCAGGGCCGTTATCTTTCACCCAAAAACGTACCATCTCGTCTGGCTGCCGGGTTGCGCCCAGTGCGGCGCGGGGCGGCTGCCCGCCATACTTGATGGCATTGCTCAAATAATTCACCCACACTTCTTCCAGCCAGGGGCCATGCCCCAACGCCAGCGGCCACTTATCTGGCAAGACAATCATCGCTTTGGACTCGGCCACCAGCAGCGTAAGCCGTTTTTGGGCATTCTGCACGATGCGCCCCATATCCACCGGCTGCAAGGGTACGTCTTGTTTGCGCACGCTGGAAAGCAGCAGCAGTTCATCAATGATGTTAACGGCTTTGTAGCCGGACTTGAGTACATTTTGCAGCAGTTCGGCGCGCTGCTCGGCCGTCATAATCTCGTGATCGAGCGCCAGCAGTTCGGTGAAGCCGGTGATGAGGGAGAGGGGGTTTTTCAGGTCATGGGCGACGGTGTGGGCAAAGGCATCCAGTTCGGCAATTTGATCCAGCAGGTCTTGCTGCAAATTGCGGATGGTAAGATGAGTTCGCACATGGGTCAGCACTTCGTCGGTCTGAAAGGGGCGGGTAATGTAGTCAATGCCACCGGCGGCGAAGGCGTGGGCTTTGTCAAACGGGCCACTCAGGGCGCTGATGAAGATGATGGGGACGTTCCGGGTTTGGGGAGCGGCTTTGAACTGGCGACATAATTCATACCCGTCCATTTCCGGCATCATAATGTCCAGCAGGATCAGGTCTGGGGGATCAATTTGGGAAGCATGGAGAGCGGCACGGCCGTCGCCCACCACCTGCACCCGGTAGCCGGCACGCCCCAAAATTTGCGACAACAACTGCAAATTTTCCGGCTTGTCGTCTACTACCAGAATGGTGGCTAATGGAGACTCTTCCATGCCATATATGATAAAACGACTATGCTATGATTGCCAATGGGTGAGAGGTAGCAGGTAGCAAGTGGCAGGTGGCAAGTAATCACCTGCCACCTGCTACTTGCCAGACAATTACCGATCCACCGGTAATCCGGCAGCTTCCCAGGCGAGAATACCACCCTGCATATTGTGAACGTTGTCAAACCCTTGCGCGCGCAAAAAGTCGGCGACCTGTCCGCTGCGGTTACCGCTGCGGCAGGTGACAATCACTTCTTTGTCGGTGGGGATTTCGCTCAGGCGGGAGGCCACTTCATTCATGGGGATGAGGGTCACGCCGGGGATGTGCCCTTCGTCGTATTCCCACTGTTCGCGCACATCCAGCAGCACCACATCGTCCCGCTCTTTTACAGCAGCGACGGTTTTTACGTCTACGGTGGCGGGCAGCGTGGCCGGGTTCACATCTGCACTGACCACAGATGTCGTCGCCGACCCGCCACATGCCGTCAGCAGCACGGCCGTTAACAACACCATCAATAACACCAGTCTCTTCATCATCACTACACTCCGTATACTCAGACCTGACAGGTTTCTTACCAGTTCGCCTTGAAACTTAGCAGGCCCAAAACCTGTCAGGTCTTATGCACGTTGAAATAAAACTGATGAGATTGTAGTCGAAACGGCCGTTTGGTGTGTAAGGAGACGGTAAGGATTTAATCCATTGCTACTGAACCGACGTTGATGTGAATGGTCAGGTCAATACGGTCAACAGCGGCGGCATAACCCACCGTCTGCCACACATTCTCTTCACCAGGTACCGGCTGCAAGGCGGGATTGCTGGCCGTAAAGCTGCCTAAAGCGTGGTCTACCTCCACCCGCGCGGCCATACCCGGCGGCAGGTGCAGGGTGACGGCGCCGGCGTTCACTTGCAGATCCATAGCGTGACGGCCGTCCGCCGGCAGCGTGATCGCCGTACTGGTGGCATTATTGACCAGGGTCGCGTCGTAATCCCCACCCGGCAGCAGCAGTTCTGACTCGGCCGCGTTGGTGGTGGCAGTCAAACTGCTCAACTGTAAACCCTGCAAATCCAGGTGGGCCACCCCGGCTACCGTTTCCACAGTCAATGCCGCCAGCACCCGTGGGCTGAGTCCCACCTGCCAGCGATTAGCTTCGCCATAGTCACGCCAGTAATTGGGCCAGAACACCCAGGTCTCGGCATCTTCTTGCGGGGCCAACCGCACCGTAGCTTTGCTGCCGCTGGCGCCGGTTTCAAACAGGTAGTCATCCTGATAAAAGACTGTGCCTTCGATCAAATTACGGCTGTCTTCCAGCGCGTACAAGTCAGCGCCAGGTGGGCCAATGGTGATGTTGTACACGGCCGTTTCCACCCCCGGCGCGGCAAATTGAATGGTATCGGTTTGCCAATCACCGATGGCCTGACTGCTGCGGCTGCCCCACCACCGGCCGCCCAACCCATTCAGCAGCACATACCCAAAAACCAACACAGCAATCACGGCAATCAAGCCGCTGAGATAGGCGCTGTACGGCCGTGGCGCTTGCAGCACCAAGATATTCAGCCCCAAAAACACCAGCATCAGCGGCCATAAGCGCAGCACATCCAGCCAGTGCAAATCCGTCACCGGATTCAACTGGCTGAACAGAAAAAACAACCCAATCGCAATCAACACAATCGGCCCAAACAACGACCGGTGCTGATGCTCTTCATGTTTCAACTCAGTCATCCCAACCTCCTCATAAGTGTCAGGTGTCAGGTTCCTAACCACCTGACACCTGACACTTTAACACATGACACCTCTACACCCCGCGCCAGTTAGCGCGGAAATTGCGCAGCAGCAGCACAAAACCTAACCCAATGAGCAGCAGTGGCAGGGCATACGTGCCCAGACCAAAGCCGTTGATGCCGATGACCAGTTCAAAGAAAATGGCCGCCACCACAAAGATGCTCAGCCCTACCTTGACCAGGTCTTTGCCAGATTTCACCATGTCGGCGCGTTCTTTGGCAGCGCCAAACAACCACAGCCCAACACCTACGCCGGTGGGCGCGACCAGCGCCCAGGCGTAAGACCAACTGGCCCAGGTATCGGTGAGGCTTTGCGCCAGCAGTATCAGCCCTACCGTCGTCACAATGCCGCTGACCATGGCCAGCGCCTGCCCCACTTCCTCGTCAAGCATCAGCGCCCCCAGGAACAACATGATGCCGGGCACAATCACAAAAAAGGGCCAGATATACTGCCCGATGGTGATGTCTAGCAGTTCGCCAATGAGAAATACAATCCCCAACACAATCAACGCCACGCCAAAAACGGCGTTAACGCGGGTCAATCCTGTTTTATCACTTTGTTTGTCCATTTGATTAAACCTCCGGGAGATTAGAGATTGGGGATTGGAGATTGACCCTGGTAATCTCCAATCCCCAATCTCTAATCGCCATACTAACTTTTTGTATAAACGCACAAGACACATCGCTTGTTTTAGGGATAGCATAAGGTAAAAGGGTACGGCCGTCCTCTAACTTTGGTTACGGTTGTGGTTATGTTTTGGCAGAAACCCGGTTTCTGGCAGAAACCGGGTTTCTGATACAATTACAGCATTAACTCACACCCCCAAGAAACGGGAAGCATATGAATCGAGAATATCATCGTTGGTACAGCCCCTCACTGGGGCGGGATATGGAGCTACTTATCTTTGGTCACGCCGGGGCGCGGGTGTTGGTTTTCCCCACCTCTAAAGGCAAGTATTACGAATGGGAAGACCGGGGCATGATGGGCGCGTTGTGGGAACACCTGGCGCGGGGATGGGTTCAACTGTACTGCGTGGACAGCGTAGACGCGGAAAGCTGGTACGCCTGGTGGAAATGGCCCGGCGACCGCGCCTGGCGGCAGCAGCAGTATGAAAATTACCTGCTCCACGAAGTGCTGCCCCTCTCCTGGCAAAAGAACCGTAACCCCTTTCTCATCACCGTGGGCGCCAGCTTTGGCGCGTACCATGCCGTCAACTTTGCCCTGCGGCACCCACACCTGGTGGGGCGCACCATCGGCATGAGCGGCATCTACGACATTTCCCGTTGGGCTGACGGCGACAGCAGCGAACACGTCTACAACCACAACCCGGTCTGGTACATCCCCAACGAACATGATTGGGGGCGGCTGGCGGCCCTGCGGCGGCAGGACATTATCCTGGCGGTGGGGCGAGATGACAGCTTGCGCGGTAATAACGAGTATCTGTCCGGGCTGCTGTGGGGCAAGGGCATCGGCAATGCCCTGCGCCTCTGGGACGGCTGGTCGCACGATTGGCCGTATTGGATGCAGATGATCCGGCTTTACATTGGCGGGCACGATTGAAAAATTATGAATTAGGAATTATGAATTATGAAGAAGAGCCTCTTTTTCATAATTCCTAATTCATAATTCCTAATTCCCTATATGGAGGTTGGGATGACGTTGAAAATTGGTCTTTTGGTGGGCATGGAATGGTCCTGGCCGCCGGCGTTTATTGACGAGGTGAATAAACGAGAGGCGGGGGTGACGGCGGAGTTTGTGAAAATTGGCGGCACGCGCATGAATGAGCCGGGTGAGTATGCGGTGATCATTGACCGCATTTCCCATGAGGTGCCTTATTACCGTTCCTACCTGAAAAACGCCCTGTTGCAGGGGACACACGTGATCAATAACCCCTTTATGTGGACGGCCGATGACAAATTTTTTGGCGCGTCGCTGGTGACAAAGCTGGGCATTGCCAGCCCCAAGACGGTGGCGCTGCCCAATAAGGATTACATCCCCGGCATTGACCACCAGAAAAGCCTGCGCAATCTGCTGTTTCCCATCCCCTGGGAGGAGTTGGTGGAGTATGTGGGCGGTTTTCCCTGTGTGCTGAAAGATGCCCACGGCGGCGGCTGGAAAGAGGTGTACATTTGCCACAGCTATCAGGATTTGTGGCACAGTTATAACCAGTCTGGGCTGCTGACGATGGTGCTGCAAGAGTTTATCAAGTGGGACAATTACATCCGCTGTATGTGCCTGGGGCAGGAAGAGGTGTTGGTGATGAAGTATGACCCCAACAGCCGCCGCTATATGCACCATGACCTGTCGCCGGAACTGTATGAACGGATTCATGCGGACTGTTTGACGCTGGTGCGCGCCTTTGGCTATGACATGAATACGGCCGAATGGGCGGTGCGGGATGGGGTGCCCTATGCCATTGATTTTATGAACCCGGCGCCGGATATGGATGTAAATTCGTTGGGCTATGAATTTCATCGTTGGTGCGTGGAGCATATGGCCGACCTGTGCATCCGGCTGGCAAAAGAGCCGCGGCCACAGGTGAGCGAGTTAAGGTGGAGCAGTTTGTTTTGAGCAGGTGAGGGGGTGAGGGGGTGAAGGGGTGAATCACCTGCTCACCCTTCCACCTGCTCACCCGCTCAGGAGAGGAAGGGAAAGATGGCGTTGAGAGAGGCAATTCGCGCGTACCATGATTTGTTGACGGAGGAGCTGGCGGCGGAGTCGCAGGGGCAGTTGACGGAGCAGATGCAGATGCGGGGGCTGTTTTTTGGCAACCGGCCCTTGTGTACGGTGCTGCGGCCCCGTTTTGTGCTGCCGGATCAATATACTTTTTTGCGCAAGGCGATACGGCCGTTGCTGCGCGCCTTTGACAAAATTTCCGAACTGGCCGTGCAGGATGCCGATTTCCGCCAACAGTTTGGGCTGGTGGACTGGGAGGAGGAGTTGATCCGGCATGATCCCGGCTACCAGGGCCACACGCCGCTGACCCGGCTGGACGCTTTTTTTGTGACGGATACGGGTGAACTGAAATTCACCGAGTATAACGCCGAAGTGCCGGCGGCTTCGGCTTACAGTGATGTGCTGACTGAGGTGTTTTATGGGCTGCCGGTAATGGGCATGTTTATGCGGGAATATGTGGTACGGCCGTTGCCGACGCGCCATTCCGTGCTGCATGTGTTGATGCGCGCCTACCGGCAGTGGGGGGGCGCCGGCAAACCAAACATCGCTATTCTCGACTGGAAAGAGGTGCCCACGTACAGCGAATTTGAACTGTTTATG
>CAADGU010000154.1 GCA_900696625.1 uncultured Chloroflexota bacterium
GAAAGAGGGGGTGCTGGCGGTGATCACGGCCGTAGACCTGGGCGATTACTGGCAGCCCGGCCCCCTGCTTGTGCCACCGCCGCCGGTGAAAGATATAGTCTTTAACCAGCGCACCCAGGTACCGCTGGCAAAGGACAAGGTGCGGCATGTGGGTGAACCGGTAGCGCTGGTCATCGCCGAAAGCCGTTACATCGCCGAAGATGCGGCCGAATTGGTGTTTGTGGAATATGAACCGCTCACGGCCGTGACCGACCTGGAACAAGCCTTACAGCCCGATGCCTCGCTGGTACACGACGACCTGGGCAGCAACATCTCTGCCCATGTGGTGCAAATGAAAGGCGACTACACCACCGCCAAAACACAGGCTGATCTGCTCATCAACCGCCGCTTCCATTACGATCATGGCATAGCCGCCGCCATGGAAAACCGGGGCGTAGTGGCGGAGTGGGATCGCCGCGCCCAACGGCTGACCATTTGGGACACCACGCAGGCGCCCGTTTTCATCCGCAACGGCATGGCGGCACTGTTGGGGCTGTCGGAAAACCAGGTGCGCGTCATTGCCCCCTTCATCGGCGGCGGTTTTGGGCCGAAAATCATGATGTTTTACCCGGAGGAGGTACTCATTCCCTGGGCGGCGATGCGACTGAATCGGCCGATCAAGTGGATTGAAGACCGCGCCGAGAACTTTGTAGCCACCACCCACGAGCGCGGGCAAATCCATGATGTGGAAGCGGCGTTTACGCAAGACGGCCGTATCCTGGGCATTCACGACGTATTCCTGCACGACCAGGGAGCTTACGCGCCCTACGGCCTGACGGTGGCGTTGAACAGCCAGTGTACGCTGCTGGGGCCGTATGATATTGCCCATTATGAATCGGAATTTACGGCCGTGTTCACCAACAAAACCCTCGTCACCCCCTATCGCGGCGCGGGGCGGCAGCACGGCGTCTTTGTCATCGAGCGGCTGCTGGACATCGCCGCCCGCGAACTAGGCATAGACAAGGCCGAAATCCGCCGCCGCAACTTCATTCCGCCGCACAAATTTCCCTACAACAACGAAATCATCTACCAGGACTTCGCCCCCCTCACTTACGACAGCGGCAACTATGAACCCATCCTGGACAAGGCGTTAGACATGATTGGCTATGAGAAATTCGCCCGCGAAATACAGCCGCAGGCGCGGGCGGAGGGGCGGCATCTGGGGTTAGGTGTGGTGGCCTATGTGGAAGGCACGGGCATTGGGCCGTATGAGGGGGCGCGGGTGCAAGTGCAGAGCAGTGGCCGGGTGAGCGTGGCGACCGGCATTGGCACGCAGGGACAGGGGCATTTCACCAGCTTTGCCCAAATTGTGGCCGACCAGGTGGGCGTGAATGTGAGCGACGTGGACATTGTCACCGGGGACACCGACCAGTTTCATTGGGGCGCGGGTACGTTTGCCAGCCGGGGGGCGGTGGTAGCGGGCAATGCCATCAACGAGGCAGCGCGGGATGTGCGCCATAAGATTCTCAAGCTGGCGGCCGATCTTTTGGAGGCGGCGGAGGAGGATCTGGTGTTGGCTGACGGCCGTGTCCACGTCAAAGGTACACCGGACAAAGCTATCCCCCTCGGCCAGTTAGCGCAGCGGGCCAACCCCATGCGCGGCGCGGTCAAACCAGGCGCTGAACCAGGGCTGGAAGCAACCAACTACTTCGGCCCGGAATATGGGGCCACCGCCGCCGGCGTCCACGCCATGATCGTGGAAGTAGACCCGGACACCTGCACCGTCAAGATTTTGCAATACGTGGTGGTGCATGATTGTGGCCGGGTGATCAACCCGCTCATACTAGACGGACAAATTCAGGGCGGCGTGGCCCAGGGGATCGGCAACGCCTTTTACGAGCAAATCATCTACAACGAAGAGGGGCAGTTGCTCACCGGCTCTTTCATGGATTACCTGCTGCCCACCGCCACCGACGTGCCCCGCATTGAAATCGGCCACGAAGTCACCCCCTCGCCGCTGAATCCGCTAGGCATTAAAGGTGCGGGTGAAGCCGGGGCTATCCCCACCGGCGCTCTCTTTGCCCAGGCCGTCGAGGACGCCCTGCACCACCCCAACCTGGAAATCCGCGAAATCCCTCTCAGCCCTGGCAAGCTTTGGCAGTTGACTCAAAGCTCCACAACCTGAGGAGAACCCGATGCCTGCAAGAGATGTTTACCATGATATTGTTATCAAGGCTTTGATAAAAGATGGCTGGGAGATTACCGATGATCTTCTGGTTTTGTCCTTTGGGAACAAAGATGTCTATGTAGATCTTGGTGCAGAGTATCCCATTGGGGCCGAGAAAAACAATTCGAGGATTGCGGTCGAGATTAAGAGCTTCCTCGGTGCATCCGATGTTCGTGATCTTGAAATAGCATTAGGGCAGTATAATTTATACCGTGATGTGCTTTTTGAAGTAGAACCGGCACGCAACCTGTATCTGGCAATTCCGGTTCGTGTTTTCGCAGGAATTTTTAGTGATCCATTAGGTCAACTGGTTATCAAAAGACAAAACTTGAAACTGTTTGTTTTTGATGAGTCAGAAGGGAGTATTACAAAATGGATACCATAGAGATTTATAAAAAGACAGTCGAGAACCTGATACTAGACTATGCCAACTTGAAGCCTTCTCATGGGGAGATTGACACGGAAGCCATTATTGATTGGGACAAGGGCCATTTTGAGGTACTGCATGTAGGGTGGGACGGGCAGCGACGGGTGCATGGTGTGTTAATTCACATTGATGTGATTGAGGACAAAGTTTGGATACAACAAGATGGTACGTCTCCCGGTGTAGCTGAAGAACTGGCAAATGCCGGCATTCCACAAGAGAACATTGTATTGGGTTTTCGGCCAGCCCACTTGCGGCAATATACTGGCTATGCTACGAGTTAACGGCAGCCTTGAGAAAACTGCAATGAACGGTAAAAATGAGTCAAACCGGCCTATAGACAATAGCCCTTTTCACAATCCTGTCATTCGCAATTGGTTGTTTTCATCTAATCTATTCAACGATTCTGTGTCCTTTGATAATGAGCCGCTCAGCGAACCGGCGTTAGGCGGTGTCGTTACTATTATTGGCTCGTCGCCACTCACTGAAGAGGAAATATTTGAACTATGGTAAATGCAATTACGAATTCAACTGGCCGGACATCACGGTTTATGAATACTAAGGGTTGAGAAAATGTCTATTGAAATCGAAAAACTAACATCAAAATCAGCGCAACTGTCTGTAAACATCCAACTTTCAGCAACGGTAAACATAACAGCTTATGGCGCCAGGCAAAAAGTAACAGGCTTTGTGGCTGATGAGATAAGTACAAATTTGCATGGTGGCAAGCCGGTTTTGACGATGGGAGAACAAATTTGCTGGCGTGTTCCCGTCATTTTATCTTTGCCACCCTCAGGTGACCGGGGAGAAGTTGGGGTTATTGACGTAGATGTAGAAACAGGACAGCTACTTGTTTCTGGTGATTTGATTCGAGAGATTGAAAATCGTGCCGAATATCTTGCTTCCAGTTCCGCACATCAAACAACAACATAGCGCTGATTGCCTGGCGGCCTGCGCAGCAATGGCGCTGGCATATTATGGCGTGAATGTTACGTATGAACGGCTTTTAAGGCTTCTCAAGGTCAGGTCATTTGGCGCTGCGGGGCAAAATTTAAGATACCTGACCGCTTTGGGTGTGGAAGTGCTTTATCGGGAAGGGACTATAGAAGAGTTGAAGACGCATCTTCAAAATGGGTACCCTTGCATTGCCCTTGTAAGAACTGGCGATTTGCCTTACTGGACATATGCATCCGATCATGCAGTTTTGGCGCGAGGCTATGATGAAAACAACTTGCTGATCAACGATCCCATGTTTACCGATGCGCCAATTGTTGTACCAATATCTGAGTTTGAATTAGCCTGGATGTCATTTGACTATCGCTATGACCTGATCAAAAAATAGCAACCTTTCAGCAGTGGCTCCAGTTACAAACTTCCAACGTTATGGCCCCTGGTTTTATGCGGCGGCTATTTACAATCTGGTGTGGGGGAGCGTCAATATCTTGTTTCCAGAGTGGGTATTTCAGCGCATCGGGATGCCGCCGCCAGAGTATTTACCATTGTGGCAGGTGGTGGGCATGTTTGTGCTGGTGTATGCGCCCGCTTACTGGTGGGCCGGCCGCTACCCGGAACGCCATCCGCACCTGATCCTCATAGGTTTGGCGGGCAAGATGTTGGGGCCAATGGGGTTTGTCTGGTCGGTGAGCAGGGGGCAGTTGCCGCTGGCTTTTGGCTGGATTATTTTGACCAATGATCTGATCTGGTGGCCGTCGTTCATGCTGTATGTGCGCGACGTAGCCAGAGAACGGGGATTGGTCACTTTGCTGCGGGGAGAATAGACAAATGGCAGGACGAGTATTGGTGATTGGCGGGGGTGGGTTTTACGGCCGTTATCTCATCAACGATCTGCTCCAACACACCGAGGCCCACATCACAGTCGCCAGCCGTAAACCGCCTTCAGATATGGCGGATGGAAAGCGCGTACACACGGCCGTTTGTGACCTGAACGACCTGGCAACTGTACAAAAATTAGCGGCAGGTTGTGACATCGTGGCTCATTGTGCCGGGCCTTTCCACTATCTGCCGCTCAACCCCCTTAAAGCCGCCATCCAGGCCGGAACGCATTTCGTGGATATCAGCGAAGATCGTGCCTTTGCGCGTGAAGCGCAGAAGCTGGCGCCTGAAATTCAGGCAGCCGGTATGACGGTATGCAGCGGTTTTTCCGTGGCGCCGGCTATGGAAGCACTGTTTGCGGAAATGCTGCGACCCTGTTTTGACCGCCTGACGGCCGTGCGCACCTTTGCCGCACCTGACACACGTAAACATCGCGGGGCGGCCATGTTTCATACCATGTTGTTTGGGGTGGGACGGCCGTTTCGGCAACCACGCGGCGGCGACCTGGCCCAAGTCGCCGGCTGGACTGAACCGGAATGGGTAGAATTTCCCCCTCCCATCGGCAAACGGCTGACCTACCTGGTGTTAGAAATGGCTGACCTGGATTATTTGCCAACTTTATTTGGCGTGGAAACTGTGGAGTTTAAGGCGGGCACGGAACACGTGGTCCTGAACCGGATGTTAGGCCTGGCCGCTACCATTCGCCAGAAAACAGGGTATCCTGCCTGGGAGAATTTTACGGTGTTTGTGCAAGCTCTATCCTGGCTGGCCGGGCGAGTTGGCAAGGACGAAGGTGGGGTCTTTTTTGAAGTGAGCGGTTTGGTAGATAAGACGTTGCAAACACACCGTGTTGCCTTGATGGCAAAACAGGATGGTGGTTTAATCCCTTCTGTACTCGCCGGAATAGCGATTGAGATGCTGCTAAACGGCCGTCTACCCCATACGGGCATCGTACCCATTCACACCTGGATTTCCCCTGGTGATCTGGTGAACCAGCTTGAACGGCGTGGCCTTTCCCTTTACTGGAAACACCATGACACAATGCAATGGCAGCCATTCGATAAGACACGATTACTCCTAACATGACTGTCCCCCAGACAACCCCGCAACCGGAGAAAACTCATTGGCGACGCCTGCCGCGTAATGTGTGGGTCCTCACGGCCGTATCCTTCCTCACCGACCTCTCTTCCGAAATGGTTGTCCATTTGCTCCCTCTGTTCCTGGCCAACGTGCTGGGGGCGCGCACGCTGACTATCGGCCTGATCGAAGGGGTGGCGGAAACAACCAGCAGCCTGGTAAAGCTGCTCTCCGGGCGATATTCTGACCGGTTGGGGCAGCGCAAGTGGCTGACGGTAGCCGGGTATGGGCTGTCTACCGTGGCTAAACCGTTTCTGGCGCTGGCGAACAGCTGGACGGCCGTACTCGCCATTCGTTTTGTGGAGCGCACCGGTAAAGGCATCCGCACCGCCCCCCGTGACGCGCTGATTGCCGACAGCATAGACGCCCGGCAGCGTGGTCTGGCTTTTGGCCTGCACCGCGCCGGGGATACCGCCGGGGCCGTGTTCGGGCTGCTGGTAGCCATACTGGTCATCTGGCAGTGGCAGGGGAACGCACCTACCCTCACCCACGCCACCTTTAATACCCTGGTCTGGCTGAGCCTGATCCCGGCGATGTTGGCCGTCATCTTGTTAGTGGTAGGGGTACGGGAAACGCCCCGGCAGACGGAAAAAACAGAATCTTCGCGCATGAGTTGGGGAGCATTGGGACGGCCGTTTCACCAATTCCTCTTCATCATGCTCCTGTTCACCCTGGGCAACTCGGCCGACGCCTTTCTCATCCTGCGCGCCCAGACTACCGGCCTGGCACTGCTGCCCATTCTGGGGCTGCTGCTGCTGTTTAACCTGGTATACACCACCGTCTCTGGCCCCATTGGGGCGCTTTCTGACCGTTGGGGGCGGCGGCGGGTGCTGTTGGCGGGCTGGCTGCTGTATGCGCTCGTTTATCTGGGGTTTGCCCTGGCGCAGCAAAGCTGGCATCTGGTGATCCTCTTTGTGGCCTATGGTGTGTATTATGGTTTTGCCGAAGGCATTGCCAAAGCGTTTGTGGCCGACCTGGTGCAAAAAGATCAACGGGGTACGGCCTATGGCTGGTTTAATGGTACGATTGGGTTGGCTGCCCTGCCGGCCAGCCTCATCGCCGGCTTGTTGTGGCAAGGGGTGGGCAGTTGGCCCGGTTTTGGCATGGCCGCGCCCTTCTTATTTGGTGGGGTATTGGCGCTGGCGGCGGCGCTGTTGTTGTGGCGGTGGCTGCCGGAATAGGACACGGATTTACAGGATTGTGGCGGATTTTTTTATCTGGCAAATCCCCAAAACCCGCGTTCATCTGCGTTCCGTTGGAGAGAAAAGATGAAGTTGAAAGTGGCATTTGCAGCGGAGGATAAATTGGGCGAGGGGCCGGTCTGGTCGGTAGGGGAGCAGGCGTTGTATTGGGTGGATATTGAACGGCCGTGCCTGCAACGGTACCACCCGGAAACGGGTGCGTACACGGCCTGGGCCATGCCCTCCCAGATTGGTAGTTTTGCCCTGCGGCAGAGTGGCGGGGCAGTGGTGGCGCTGCGCGATGGGCTGTATACCTTTGACCTGGACAGCGGCGCGTTGCACAACATTTGCCGCCCGGAACCGGAGCGGGGCACCCGTTTTAATGATGGCAAGTGTGACCGGTACGGTCGTTTCTGGGCCGGGACGATGGAGTTGAAAGTGGCCGCGCCGGTGGGGGCGTTGTATCGGCTGGATGGGGCGGGAAATTGCCAGCTCATGCGCCCCAACGTCACCTGCTCCAACGGCCTGGGCTGGTCGCCGGACAACCGCACCATGTATTACACCGACACCCCCACCCGCCACATTGTGGCTTACGATTTTGATGGGGAAACCGGCCAGATCAGCCACGAGCGTATCTTTGCCGAGGACAGCGATGGCTTCCCGGACGGCCTGACGGTGGACGCCGCCGGTTACGTCTGGAGCGCCAAATGGGATGGCTGGAAAATTGTACGCTACGCTCCCGATGGCACAGTTGACCGCGAAATCCCCCTGCCCGTGCAGCGACCGACAAGCTGCACCTTTGGCGGCCCCGCTCTCAACCAGTTGTACATCACCAGCGCCAGCGTCGGCCTCTCCGCCGCCGAACGCGCCGAACAACCACTGGCAGGCAGTCTGCTTGTGTTGGAAACGGATGCTACTGGCCTGCCTGATGCTTTATACGCAGGTTAGTTACTCAATAAGAAGGTGAGCGGGATGTGCACCCGCTGCCGCCAGGCTTGTTCGGAGTGGTTGGCGCCGGGGAATTTGTGCGTGACCCAATCCTGCCCCTGAGTGTAACCGGCAGCGGCGATGAGAATATCCGCCTGCTGCTGGAATGGCTCGTATTGGGCGTCGAGTTCCTCGGTGCCAAAGTCGAAATAGAGGCGGTGACGGCCGGCTGGGGACGCCAGTTTGAGCAGTTCGGGAAGCACTCCTGCCACGGCCGGCCAATGCGTAGAAACGCAGCCCGCCCCGGCAAACAGGTGGGGATATTCACACAAGGCGTACAGCGAAATGAGTCCACCCATGCTGGAACCCATGATAAAGGTGTGTTCTCGCTCTGGCCGGGTGGCGTAGGTGTGGTCAATAAATGGCTTTACCTCTGTTACTAAAAACCGCAGGTAAGCGTCTGAATCGGGTGCGCCGGGCAAAAACGTGGGGTCAATGGCGGCTAAGGCTTGCTGGCCGGCGGGGCTGGCAAACGGCCGTTGCGGTAAATACTCCTGCCAGCGCCGCTCCCCCGCATTCCACACCCCTACGATAATTGCCGGCGGCACAACTCCATCAGTAATCAATTGGGTTAATGCTTCCGCCACGCCCCAGGTGACGCCGGTATAAGCCAGCGCCGGATCAAACAAATTTTGCCCATCGTGCATATAAAGGACGGGATACGGCCGTGCCGCATCATACCCCGGCGGCAGCCACACATCCACCGGCCGCGCCGGTACATGGTTAGAAGGAAAATCCATATGGCGGATGAGTCGTCCAGGTATCATGCTATAAAGAGTATTGGGGTATTGGGATATGAGGACATGGGGGTTCGTCAATATCCCAATATCCCATTCTACCGCCGCCGCCAGATTGCTACCCCTGCCAGCAGCAAACCCAGGCCCAGACCAACACCCAGGAACCAATAGGATGCCTGATTGGCCGGAATGACGCCACCTACGGCCGTCTCCTCGACAACAAACGGGATCACGGTCGGCGGGGGCAGGGCGGCCACTTCGGTGGCGGCGGTGGTGGACGTGGGGGGCACGGCCGTTGCCGTATCGGTAGCTGTCGCCGTGGGAGTGTCAGTAGGCACGGCCGTTGGGGAGGGTGTGCGGGTGGGGCGTGGCGTGTTGGTGGGTCTGGCGGTCGCCGTTTCCGTCACCGGAGCCTCGGTGGCATCCGTCGCGGTGACACTGGCGCCGGCCACAGTCGCAGTGGTTGAGACCGTACCGGTAACAACGGTCGTGGCCGCTACCGTAGCACCTGCTGCCCCTGTTCCTTCTGGCGTGGCCGTCGCGGCAGCGGCCGGTGGCGGCGAGGTGGGAATACTTTCCGGGGCAACACCGGCTTCCACCAGGAAAACCGGCGGGCCGCCTATCAAACATTCTCCATTGCGACAACGCTGCCCCTCCAGACGAATGTTGTAAAAACCGCCGCTGGGCGTGACGGCCGTTTCCACACCGGTGATGGGGTCAACCAACACGCCGGAAGCGGCCAGCGCCGGCACGCGCAAATCCACCGGCGTGGTGGTGCGCGCCCACATGATGCGCGTCACCCCCTGCGGCCGGGTGAAACTGAAGAGATAATGGGTGGCGCTTTGCTCCCGGCGGATAGGATATTGGAACCCGGCCAGGTAGCGGATGGTGTGTTTGTAGGCGTAAAAGGCGGGGCGCTTGCTGAAGTCATACGGCCGTATCAACCCCCAGCTTTCATCCCCCGGATTCATATTGATGTCCACCAATTTATAAAGACCAATGTGGCTGGCCCCGGCATAAAAACCGAGGGCATACGCCTGCGGGATATACCACGCCTGCTGCTCTAAATCCAGGTGGAATGCCTGCACCTGCACCGGCCACTCTGGGTCCAGGCTGGGGCGGGCGTTGGTCTCATTGATCCACACCTGCTTCATGGGACTGATGCCCAACTGCTGCTGTACGCCAAAGGCATTGCCCACAATACCGGGAATGGTCTCTGGCCGGAAGTAAATGTGAAAGGTGAGGGCGTCAAAGAAATAATTGTTTTCGGCCGCTTCCGGGTCATTCACCACCACCTGCAAGAAGCGGCGCAAATAGCCGGTATCATGCCAGTGCGTCATGCCACCAATGTGGATTTTGGCCTGCGGGTCAGCCTGCTTCATCACCTGATACGTCACCTTGACCAGCCGGTAATAATCTTCAGTTGACCCGGCAAACTCGTGGCCGTACACATTGGGGGCAATGTCTGGCTCGTTCCACACAACCCAATTATGCACCCCCAACGGCCCGTAATACTGTGCCACGCGGCGCACATAGTTGGCCCACAAATTGCCGGGATCGTCAATGGGCAAATAGAGACCACGCGGTACGCCAGAGGCAAATTCGCCATCGGTAGCCCAGCGCGGTGTATTTTTGAGCAGGCCCAGCACCTGCCGGTTGTGCGCCCGCGCCTCGGCCAGCCATTCTTCGTGGACATGCAGCGTATTCCAATCATTGGGGCCGGTGGGTTGGATTTCGTTCCAGTAGAAGAGGATGCGCTCAAAACCGACGCCTAATTCGGCGGCTTCGGCCGGCGCCCAAAAGGACTCGATGGCGCCAAAGCGGGGGTCAACGGCCGTTTGTTGGGGGGGGGTGTAGGCGGCGGCAGTGGAGGGGGGTACGGCCGTAACCACCTGCACCAATCCCATTATCACCAATAACAACAATCCGATCCGCGAAAAACGCCGGGAAACGCAAAACCTTGTTTCTTCCTTTGCGCCGTTGCGCCTCTGCGTTGAAAATAGTCTCAAGATACCAACCTCCAATTTCTAATCTCCAGTCACCAATCTCCATGTTGGCAAATCAGGTTAACCTCTCTACAATGCTCACCTGTAATTTGCAAACGCGGGCGATTATACCCAACGTTTTGGCAAGACCCTAAGGGTTTTGGGAAACCCTTAGGGTCTGCATATAAACCATGCCCACACTGACACGATGGTACATCAAAAGCGCCCTGGTTTATCTGGCCGTCGCCTTGATATTGGCGTTGTTGTTGGCGCTGCCAGCCACCGTCAACCTGCCCCTCTTTATTCGGTTTATGACCCCGGTTTACTTCCACCTCTTTCTGGTGGGATGGGTGACGCAAATGATCTTTGGCGTCATCTACTGGATGTTTCCCATTATCACCCGCGTCCAGCCGCGCGGTAATGTGCAGATCGGCTGGCTCAGTTATGCCCTGTTGAACGCCGGCCTTCTGCTGCGTATGATTGGCGAACCGCTGGTGGCCACGCAATCAGCAGCCGGCCTGGGCTGGCTGTTAGTTGTGTCCGCGTTATTGCAATGGTTAGGCATTGTGTTCTTTGTTTACCTGGCCTGGCCACGTGTCAAAGAGAAATATCGCGGAGGATGAGATGCCACGTTTGAGCCAATGGATTATCCGCGCCGCATTGATTTATCTGTTATCAGGTATTACCATTGGCGCGCTGCTGCTGGCCCACAAAGGAGCCCCTTTTTTGCCTGTGTTATGGGTCTGGCTGCCGGCGCACATTGAATTTTTACTGATGGGCTGGATTGTGCAGCTCACATTAGGGGTGGCTTTTTGGATATTGCCTCGTTATTGGCAGCAGCCACGGCGCCCCCATGAAGGATATGCCCTGATTGCCTTTGTGCTGCTGAACCTGGGCATCTGGCTGGTAGTGGCGGGCACAACATTTCGCGCCGGGGCGTGGGTACTGTTTACCGGGCGGCTGGCGGAAGTGGGGGCCGTTTTGTTTTTTGCCGCTCATGCCTGGGGGCGTATTGTTTCCAGAGAAGGGGCATAAATTGTCAGATGATCGGGCAAGGATGCCCTATTTACACAGGAGAATGTATGAACCGTCTATCTTCTATCTTCTTACCCGCCGGATTGGCCCTGCTCTTTGCCGGTGGTTTGTTTATGATGCTGTCACTGACACCTCGGCCGCAGGCGGCGCGGGCGCTGCCGGATAATCATCCAGCGCTGCCGGACAGCTATACGGGGTCGGCGCTTGTTCCCAGTACCCTGGCTGACTTTTTTGCGCCTGGCTCGCAGCCTGTTTCCACCATAGACAGCATTGCCGACCCGTCTGGCTGTTTCCACTGCCACGCTGAATACAGTGATGAAGTGCCCCAACCGGCCGACTATGAACCCTGGACTGGCTGGCAAGGCAGCATGATGGCCCAGGCCGGCCGTGACCCCATTTTTTATGCGGCGCTGGATATTGCCATGGCCGATGCCCAATTCAGCGGCGAGTTTTGCCTGCGCTGCCACCTGCCCCGCGCCTGGCTGGAAGGACGCATCGTCAGTGGCACGCTGGCTGTAGACCCCACCCAAAATCACATTGATCTGGAAGGGGTGCAGTGTGAAGTGTGCCACCGGCTGTCTGATCCCACGCCTGGGGCCGAAAATGATCCCCGCGATTTCTTTGTGCTGACGACCATCACCACCACGATTCCCATCACCTATGGCAATGCGGCCATGGTATTTGACCCGGAAGATTACCGGCGTGGGCCGTTTGATTTCTCCGTGATTACCCAGACGATTGGGCTGGACCCACATGTGGCGCAAGGGGCAAAGGGTACGCTGCAATCTACCTACCATCAGGAGGCGCTGATTTGTGCTACCTGCCATGACATCGGCAACCCGCTGTTGTCCTGGGATGAAATGAGCCAGACGTATGCACTCAATCCATTAGGTGAGCCGTTTACCGATACCAGCAAGATGTTCCCCCTTGAACGGACTTTTAGTGAATGGCAGTTGAGCCAATACAACACGCCGGAGGGTGTGTATGCACCGGAGTTTGGCGGCAACAAGGAGTATGTGGCTACCTGCCAGGATTGCCATATGCGGGACGTGACGGGTGTGGGCGGCTCCATTTTCCGTGACATCGCCGACATTCCGGTGCGGACGAATTTGCCCTTGCATGACCTGACGGGGGCGAATACCTGGGCGCCGCAAATGATTCCGCTGCACCCGGTGTTTAGCCAGACTTTTGACGTGACCATTGACCCGGTGGTGGCGCCAAAACGATTGGAAGCCCTGACCCTGGGTATTGAACGCGCCCGGTATATGCTGCAAAACGCGGCGGTGGTCACGGCCGTACTCTCTTCCCCCACCAACGAATTAACCGTGCGCATCACCAATAATTCCGGCCATAAATTGCCCACCGGCTACGTGGAAGGGCGGCGCATGTGGCTGCAAGTGGAGGGCTATGACGCCGGCGGTAATCTGGTATACACCTCTGGCGCGTATAATCCGGCAACTGGCGAATTGACGCAGGATGCCGATATCCAGATTTATGAATCCAAACATGGGCTGACGCCAGACCTGGCGGCGCAGTTGGGGCTGCCGCCGGGGGAATCCTTCCACTTTGCGCTGAATAACATCATCCTGACGGACAACCGCATCCCGCCGCGGGGGTATGAATATGCGGCGTTTGCGGCGGTGGGGGCGGAGCCGCGCACCAATGGGCAGCCCGATCCGACCCGGTATGCAGATGGACAGTATTGGGATGAGGTGGTGTATGCGCTGCCGGCGGGGGTGGTGTACGGCCGTGTCCGTCTGCTCTACCAGACTTCTTCCAAAGAGTACATTGAGTTTCTGCGCGACAATAATCCAAACATAGGCGACCCCAACAACAATGGGCAGATTTTGTACGATTTATGGGAAGCGACGGGACGCAGTGCGCCGGAAGTGATGGCTGATGTGCCATTTACCAGCCAGGCTTCTGTCTATCTACCGGTGGTGATTCGCCAACCCTGATGTCATTGGTGTTTATCCGCTGCCACGAACAGGTGGGGGTACGGCCGTACCCCCACCCACTCCTATCACTCTGGAACAAGCCGCCAAAAGCGCTGGCTCAACATACGGAAACTGTTGCTGCTGGTTGGTTGGGGGTGAGAGTGAGGGGGTACGGCCGTGACCTCCACTTCCTCTCTCCGGGCAAAGGCTGAGTGGCCGGGGCTTGAAGACCGGCACAGCAGGGGGACCAGACCGGTTGCTCAACCACCTGATGCTACCTGATACGGCTGAATGGTTTCCAATAACGGCGCTTCAGATTGCTGCGCATGATACAAATCCCACCGCAGTTGCAGATTCATCCAAAAGCCAGCCGATGTGCCAAAATACTTTGCCAGACGTAAGGCTGTGCCTGGGGTCATGCCCCGCCGGCCGTTAACGATTTCATTGATCCGTTGATAGGGCACATGAATACTATCAGCCAGATCGCGCTGGCTTAACCCCATGGGGTTCAGGAATTCCTCTAATAACATTTCTCCTGGATGGATAGGAACTCGATTAGTTGGTACACGAACCATGTTTCTCTCCAGTTCAGGCGTGTCGCTTGGTGGAAACTTGTTATCCGTCAGTCTTAAAAATCAACTGTTCGATCTCACGAAGAACCTCGCTGAGATCAGGGACTTGAGATGGCTCAACGGCCGTGCTGCCAACATGTTTATGATGCGGGTGAGTAGGAAGGTTGGGATAATGTGGGGCGTTATCGTAACGGAAAATCACTTCACTCGCTGCATTTTGATAATGATAGGCATACCGCAGTTTCCCCACTTGTCTGTTCTGTACGATAAGCACTTCACCGAAATCTAACAAAGAGCCATCGTGAAATTTCAGTCGCCCACTTATGGTTCCACGCCGGTTTGACCGGTTGTCAAAGGTGAGTTGTTCAACCTCAATGTAGCCACGGGAGATAATCGTATCGTAGAGGCGATGCAAATAGTTGTTTAGCATCAGACGGCTACAGGCACTTTGGGTAGTTGACTGGCAATTTCCTGCTTTGCCTCCAGGTACAATTCATATTGTCCAGCCCACATAATGAAGGGCAAATCATCCCCCATTTCGCCGCGCATGAAACGAGCGTAGAACACGTCACTGCCCATGTTGTATTTGTCTTCATAGGCAATTAATTCTCGGAGTAAACCTAGCATGTCATCTAATGTTGAACTTCGCGCTACTGTTTGTTCCAGCAGAGCTTTGAATTCCGCCAGAGTCAGCAAGTTTTCTTTTGTAATCGTTATTTTCGCCATTAGCCGATCCTTTTCTTTGTGAGCGCATCAGTTACCACATTCTAATTCACCCCCCATCAAAATATCAAGACACCCTCACATGGCACTTTTCAGGTAATGATAGCTGTTTAGCACCACTGTTGGCTGTGCCGCCACGGCCGTACTCTACCCACTCCTATCACTCTGGAACAGCCGCCAAAAGCGCTTGCTCAACATGCGGATACTGTTACTGCTGGTTGGTTGGGGTGAGAGTACGGCCGTGACCCCCACTTCCTATCTCCGGTGACAAAGGTAGGGTGGCACGGTCTTGAAAACCGGCCACAGCAGAGGAGAGTGACACGGCCTCGAATGCCAACCTCAGCAGGGAGGTTTTCTCTAATACGTGCCAGACATCCGATTTTTTTGGGAAAATCGGATGTCTGTTAGCAACTATTCTTCTTGGGAAGCCATCATGCGTAAGAGGGTTTGTAGCGGATCGTCTTCTTTTGCTGCCGGACTATTGTCGGCCAATCCTGGGGGGATATTTAGACCTTCGATCAGCTTCTCTCCATTCTCTCGTGCTAACGCTACCCCCACAAACCCTATGCGTGCGCTATTGGAACTGTCAGACTTAATATCGGGCAGCGATGCCAAGGATGTGTATCCGGTCATAGCTGTTCCCACGGCCTGGCTTAGACGAGACTTGAGCAACCCCCGCACTTCCGGGATCTTCATACGTGCTATTCCCGTGGTTGCTCGCTTGACCGGATCAGTGGCATTGCCGATCGTGTTAAAAAAAGCATCAATATAATACCGTGCTCGTCTCCACATGTATGAGCGGAACGGAGTATAATGCAACAATAACTCCGTAGAGCCTGGATCAAACCATATCTCATCATAAGGAGATGTTCTTTCACTCAATGGGTAGTCTAAACGTTCTAGTTGAATCCCTGATGTCCAATCGTAATATGAACCTTCAGTCAAGATAATCCGCCTGGGAGAAGTGTCCAAATCATGTAAAGCTTGCCCGAAGATGTCGGAAATTGCAGCAATAGTCTGGTCATGCCGGACTTCAATGTAGTTCAGTAAAATCTCTGCCTGTTCAAGCAGGAAAGGCATTGAGCGATCTTCAAAAACTTCATCAAACCCCTTTTGCCGACTCAAACCAACAATGTCATGAGCGGTATAAGTGGAACGAATTTCACTGATGCTGCTGATCCCTGTCCCACTATCTTTCAACAATAAGTTCCAGGGGTTAGGAAAGGTCTTGAATTGTCGGATCAATCCAGGTCTGTGTTCCTCCATATATCGTTCACATGATGGGCAAAAACAGGTGAGTTCTAAACGCTTGTTTTGTGCTCCCATAGGCCATAAATTGACAGCGTCCATCACCACCCCTTTCAGCTTTCCTTCAGTTTTTTTAGTAACTTCGGTAGCTATGTCTATGCCCGTACCCAATATTGCCGCTATAACATCCTGGCTTCGCGGGTTACTGATGCACAATTGCGCAGACCCATCTCCCACAATATCTACAATGTGCAACGCATCTGTACCAACAAATTGCAGTGTTGGATCAATCAGCAAATAGATATCAAGCCCATCTTTAGCAAAGGCATGAACAATATCCTGATAATCCCTTAGTTTGGACGAGTATCCGGTAGCATAGGGTGAAAATGGTTCGCCCAATCCCTCCACTTTGAACAATAATCCATCTTGGGCAGTAACGGGTAACACCACTGCTTCCGGTGGAATTCCCCAGACTTCTTGAAATTGGCTTCTCAAGGCGTGAGGGTCGCTGTGACGCAATAATGCTGGGTGAGGGATATCCATAATACTCCCCACTTTATTCTGAGTCACTTTTTTCTGTAAGTCAAACGTTCTTCTGGCCATCATCATCTCCTTTTGCTCAATAAATTTACGGCTTTTAACGACAGTTCACATCTGTCACCAGCAACGCAGGTTAAGTATTGTTCATAAATTAACTGGCGAAGCACCAATTGGGCTGTTTCTTGATTGTTTTGACAAAGAGGAACAAGAACACTGACAATTGACTCCAAGTAATCTCTTCCGGCAGATTGTTGACTAAGGTGTTGTTTAATGCGCCGCAAAAGAGGAGTAGGATCTTTTAGCAATTCAGTAACAATCACTGGAGGCAATTCTTTATCCTCTGTTTCAGAATGATCTGCACTGACTTCGAAACGTTCATCCGGAATGATTAGACGTATGGGGTTGTGAATACTTTCTCTGTCAACAACGGCTTCAACAAATTGTTCATTGTATCCAGCGTGAATCGTCCATCGTTCTTGTTTGTTTACTGTAATTGAAAACCATCCAGTTTCGTCAGTTTCTTTCTTACGATCCACACCTTCAACAAAGACCGTTGCCCCTCTGATTGGTCTTAGATTGTTTTGAAAAACATGTCCAGTAATAATCTGTTCGGATAGAACCTTTGATCGTTGTGAAATCATGAACGAAGTTATTCCTAAAACCAGAGACACAAGTGCCAAATAAAACACCTTGTCTGCAATCGAAGCAAGCAATTTGAAAGTGCTATCTTCTCCTATTGTAGTGAATATAGCCATACCCAAAATGATTCTATATATCGAATATAGAGCTATCACAACAATCGAAGCTAAAGAAATAGGTTTAGTTACTCTGACTGCCAACTCAAATATCTGCTCATCCATATTTTTATGTTTTCATCATCCGTGTTGGGATGAGACAAGCCGTCTATCAAACTTCAGGATAGACGTGGTAAGGTGGCCTGTCGTCCTTTTATTTGTCCAGAAACCCATAAGCCATACGGTAGTCACATTTTGCCTGCCTAAATTCGTCTTATCCCGCGTGTTTTGCGGGATAAACCCCTCAATCAGGGTACATACCGGCAAAACCTGCAGTATAACCATGAGAATTGGAATTTTATCCGGCAAAAGTGCATGATAAATGTTTTGTTTACTGGAGACAATTTGCTCTGACGTTTCAAAGTATAGAAGGTCAGCAACAACTTCACAATAGTTCTATATACCCATCAGCGCATCATTCACCTGTTTGAGGAACTGGTTGCTGACGGAGTACGCTTCCATATCTTCCTTCACCTGGGCATACAGCAGGGCGTTGTTGATGGCAAAACCCATCTGGTTGGCCACCGTGTTCAGCAGCCGAATCTGGCGCGGCTGCCAGGTGTGGCTCTGGCGCATGGCGACGACTAAGACACCAACCACCCGGCGATGGGCACGGCCGTCAATCATCACTTCCGGGCACGACAACGGCACCGCCGCTACCGCCTGTATCTGTTCCATCTCGTGCATCGTCCGGCACAGCGCCATCGCCTGCGACACATCATTCAAATGGCGCGCCTTGTTTTCGTGGGCCACCTCCCCTTCCAATGTGTCCAAAATGGGTAAATGGTGCACCGCGTCCACAAACGCCGCCGACAACGCTTCATGGGCCGCCAGCCGCAGGCCGGCGCGTTCCTGGTCCGGGTCATCCATCAGATAGAGCCAGGCCGCTTCCGTCTGCAACATCTCTTTGACCCGCCCCAACACCTCTTCCAGCACCGGCCCCAATTCCAACGTCTGCACCAGCATCTCGGAAATATCGTTCAGGGTGGCAAAATCGGCATTGTGGCGCTGCACCTCTTCTTCGGCTTCCATCATCGCCGCCAGCAGCAGTTCCAGGTCGCCTTCTTTGGCTTCCAGGGTCATGGAGGGCACATGCACACTGCGCGTCGGCAGCGTAGGCACCGACGGCGGCTCCTCCAGCAGTGGCAGCAGCGACTGGCTCATAGTGATGAGAGGGTCAAACTGCACGGCCGTGAACGCCCCCACCTTATTACACGCCACCAAAATCACCCGCATCTTCTCCTCTTCCGGGTCCGAGAAATAAGCTGCCAGCAGTGAACGCGCCCCCTCCTCCTGCAAACTTTTCAGCAGCGGCAAGGGCTGGCGGGCATTCACCTGCGCCAGATTCTTCACCAGCAAATTATGGGTCAGCAGTTGGTGGAAGGGAAAATAGGCGTATGAATTGCGGAACTGGGCATACTCACTGGTAAAAATAGGCGACAGGCCATAATCGGCCGCCAGCGTAATCTGCAAATCTTCCTTCAACTTATCCACAAAGAAAATCGCGCCAATCGTGCCGCCCAGGCTGGCCACCAGGTCGGCCAGTTTGGCCTGCAAGGGCGGCAGCAGCGGCGGCGGTGGTTCCAGGGTGTCGGCCGTAGACCCCTCGCCCGTCATCGCCTGGCTCAGGAACATTTCGGCCATATACCACAGCCGCTCCCGCAGCCGCAGCGATTCCAAGGCAATGGCAATGCCCTGGGCAATGGCGATCAAAAAGTGTGTGGAAGCGGGCGAAAAACGGGATTCATCCACCGTGCCCGCCACCAGCGTACCCAACAACTGCTCCCCGGCAAAAAGCGGCAGGCTCATCAGGCTGCTCACCTCGGCCGCGGCTAACAACATGCGCTCCCCTTCATCGGCGTTCTCCGACTCTTCCACCAGCGCCCCCGTGCCCGCCACCAGATGGGGCATCAGCGTGGCCGCGCCGGCGTCAAACTGCTTGCCGGTGAGGATGCGCACCAGGTCCGGCGTCAGCCCCTCATGCGCCCCCAGCGATAGCTCCTTCGTCGCCGGGTCTATAATGACAATCGCGCCCACCTTCGCCTCGGTCATCTCCAACGCCTGCGACAGCCCCAGCTTCAGCAGCGCCGCCGGTTCCGTCATGCGGCTGGCCTGGTACGGGAACGACGTCAGGGCGCGAATCACCCGGTTGCGCCGTTCAATGTTCACCCCCGCCAACCGCAGCGTGGCCCGATACCGCTCCATTTTCAGGCGGGCATTTTCCAGCTCTTTTTGTGTTCTTTGTAGCTCTTTACGGATGTTTGACGAACTACCCCATCCTCCTTTCATTGTTGTCACCATTTTGTTAACCACGATCTTGATAGTAGTGGTTCGATAGGTATCGAACCACTACTATCAAGCTAGCCACTTCATCAACGTCACCCGTATGTTTTTTGCGCCGACCTGCTCCACCAACCCTTCATCCACCAGCGCCATGGCGTTGGTGAGCGCGGAATCATGCAAGGGCGCCTGTGTCACCTGCCCATCTGCCTCCAGCAATTTTTCGTCACTAACGTCAATACTGGTCACTTGAATACCCACATGCTCTGGTGTGTTAACCCCGGCAATAAGGATTTCGCCAGGCGTATTGATTTTCAGCGATAAAATGCGGGCCAGTTCGCTCGCCGCCAACGAGATGCGCGCCTGGTCAATGGTGCCAAACCCCATCTCGCGGGCCACTTCCCGCGCCCGCAGCCGGGCCGTCACAATGTCCAGGTCACTCTTAATGACAATGCGTTCGCTCACCGTTCTGTTCATCTTGTTCATAGCATATCCGTTCAGACCTGACAGGTTTTTAAGAACCTGTCAGGTCTCTGAGCTTCATAACAGCCCCATCTGTTTTATGGTTTCCAACAGGACGAGATTGGCAAAGTTATCTTTGGGAATGTAATCCACCGCGCCGGTATTCAGACCGATCAGGGCATCTTCGGCGCGGTCGCGGGTGGTGAGCATAATCACCGGGATTTCGGCGACGGAGGGATCGGCTTTGAGACGGCGGCACACTTCAAACCCGTTGATGTCCGGCAGTTCAATGTCCAGAATGATTAGATCATAGAATGATTCGTGGGCAGCTTGCAACCCCTCACGGCCGTTCGCCACCCAGCGCACCTCACATCCATTTTCTTCCAAATGGGCTTTGAATCGCATGGCCTGTACGGCCGTGTCCTCCACCAACAATATCGCCGCGCCGCCGTTGTGTTCAGGGTTGGTTGTCATATGTCGCTCCGCTGTATATTGGTAATTGGGTAACTACCCAATTACCAAAGTACATATCCTCTCCGCAATTTTATCCACCGGCAGCACCATTTCCACTGCGTTTTGTTGGATGGCGCTGGCGGGCATACCAAAAATCAGGCTGGTGGCTTCGTCCTGGGCAATGGTGTGCGCGCCGGTTTGTCGCAGCGCCGCCAACCCCTGTGCCCCATCGTCGCCCATGCCGGTGAGGATCACGCCCACGGCCGTGTCCCCATACACCCGCGCCACTGCCGCCAACAACCGGTCGGCCGACGGACAGTAACGGTCGCCTGTGACCGGCGGCAGCAGCGCCACTGTGCCCCCGCCCTTCACCACCACATGGCGATCATCGGGAGCCACCAGCACATGGCCCGGA
>CAADGU010000155.1 GCA_900696625.1 uncultured Chloroflexota bacterium
ACCGCGCCTACAAGGGCAAAGTCGGCCTTCGCCGACTGGTTCCCAGACCGCGCAGGCGGTCTTTGCAATTGTTGCCGCGAATTCCATTCGCCGGGCAAAATGACACTTTATGGCCTTTGGCAGTATATTTTCTTATTCTCATATCTGTTACAAGGTTAACCACATGGGATGTATTACACACAAAATGTACGTTTTCAAGGCTGTAATGGGGTGAGAGATAGGCTTTATTCAGGTAACGAAACCTGCTACACTATCAACCATGTTTAGCGATCCGTTGGAAGCGTGGCTGTGGCAGACGCCACTGCCCCCGAGCAAAGAGCCATTGGCTTATTCACACACGGCCGTGCTGGACGATGTACAGCAGTTTGCGGCCTTTGGCGGCACGGCCGATCCCCGGTTGGTCCCTTTCTGGCGCGACACGGCCATTTCGGCCGCCAACCAAGGGTTGCCGCACACTGCCGGCGCGACTACACCCCTTACCAACCCTTTTCGTTATGAACGGCGCACCATTGCCATTGCCGCCCTGGCGCTGATCGCCATTCGCCATGATGACGCCGCCGCCGTTGATGTCCTGCGTCAGTTGACTTACCACACCCTGTCAGAAGTGCGCGAACTGGCCGTCCATTACCTGGGGCGTGTTTTTACAGAGGTGGGACGGCCGTTTCCTGACGCCATCCTCAACGACATGACCCTTATCGCCCGGCAGGATGACACCTTCGCCCCCCGTTTCCAGGCGCGGCGCATCTTGCAAGTGGCCGGGGAACCAGCCCCCTTGGACAACCCTGATGGCGTGTATGACCTGAAAGTGACGCCCTTACGCAACCGGCGTGTCTACCGCACCATCGCTATCCGCTCCGAACAAACGCTGCGCGACTTGCAGCGTTTCATCCAGCACGCTTTTCAGTGGGACAACGGGCATCTGTTTTCGTTTTATATGAATGGGCATAAGTATGACGGCCGTTACCGTTTCTCCTGTGCCCACGAACAAGACCGGCCCCCGTGGGCCTTTGAAGCCATCATCGGCCAGCTAGGGCTGGTGGTAGGCCATCATTTTCTCTACCACTATGACTATGCCGCCGATCACCTGTTTGACATTGAAGTCATCGCCATTCGCCCCCAGGTGCAGGCCGGCAACTACCCCCGCCAGATTGACAACCACGGCAAAGCCCCGGCGCAGTATGCCGCGTGAGGCGGTAATCGGTTATCAGTAATCGGTAATCGCTATGTCGGCCACCGATTACCGTTCACCAATTACCGTTCACCGATTACCGTTTTACCTCTCCCCCCACACCCGCTATAATCCCCAGGCAACCTGAGCAACCACACGAGGAGTGACTGCGTGGATACCGGCCTGAACGAACGAGATTGGAACCTGCTTCTAAAACGCATCGCCGATGGCAAATGCACCCCTTTCATCGGGCCGGCCATTAACGATGCCTATTTACCCACCCGCCGCGCCCTGGCTACCAGTTGGGCTAATGAATTTGGCTACCCCCTGGAAAATGGCGACCTGGCCCGCGTGGCCCAATACCTGGCCGTGGAAAACCACCGCTATTTCCCCCACGACGAAATGCAAAAGCAGATCGAAGCAGCGCAAAAACCTGATTTCAGCGCGCCCAACCAGCCACACGCCACCCTGGCCGATTTGCCCCTGCCTATCTTTATCACCACCAACTATGACAACCTGATGCTGGACGCGCTGGCGCAGCGCCAAAAAGAGCCACGCCGTGAACTGTGTCGCTGGAATCCATACCTGCTGCGTTCCCATCCCTCCATGCTGGAAAGCGGTTACCAGCCCACCCCAGCCAACCCGCTGGTGTATTACCTGCACGGGCACAGCGAATCTCCCGAATCACTGGTACTCACCGAAGATGATTACCTGGATTTTCTGGTGAACATCTCCTCCAATGAATACAACCTGCCGCCGCGCATCCAACAGTCACTCACCGACTCCTCCCTGCTGTTCATCGGCTACCGGCCAGGGGATTGGGATTTCCGGGTGCTGTTTCGCGGCCTGGTAGCCGCCGCTCAGGGGGATTTGCGCCGCATTAGCGTGACGGTGCAGATGGCGCCGCTGCCGGATGACGCGACTGAACCAAGGAAGGAAAAGGTACAGGAATACCTTAATAAATACATTGATCTGACCGACCGGCAAATGCGGGTGTATTGGGGCACGGCCGAACAGTTTATTGGCGAATTAGGCCAGCGACGGCAAGGGGCGACGCCCACGCCGCAGGCAGCCGCAGCCGCCCCCACCATTGACCTGCTGCGGCTGCAAAGCAATCTCAGCGATACGTTTAACCTGCAAGAGCTACAGCAAATGACCCAATATGACTTGCGCATTGATTACGAGACGTTCCCGGACACCAAACCGGCTTTTATTTTACACCTGGTGACATATATGCAGCGGCGCGGTCGCCTGTATGAACTGGCGGAAGTATGCCAACGCGAACGGCCGCATATTCAATGGTTGTAATTGCGTAATTACCCAATTACCCAATTACCTGATTACCTGATTACCCAAAATGGAACACGCCACAAAAAACCCCTACGTCGGCCCACGGCCGTTTGAGCGGAGAGATAGCGCCCGATTTTTTGGCCGTGACCAGGAAGCGCGGGAACTGCTGTCGTTGATTGTGGCCAACCGCGCGGTGGTGTTGTATGCCCAGTCTGGCGCGGGCAAAACGTCGCTGCTGAATGCGCAGGTGGCGCCACTGTTGGAGGCTGAAGGGTTTGAAGTGTGGCCGGTGGCGCGGGTGCAGGGGCCGGCCGTCAGCAGCATGGATCCGGCAGAGATTCAAAACATCTATGCCTTTTATGCGCTGTTTAGCTGGGCGGGCCATGAGGGGGAGACGGCCGTAGGGGCCAGCCAGACCATCCCCGCCTACCTGCAAGCCCATCCCCACACTCAGGATAAAGCCGGGTATGACCAGCCGCGTGTCCTCATTTTTGACCAGTTGGAAGAGTTATTCACCGCCTTTCCGGCGCGCTGGCAAGAACGCGAAGGGTTCTTGAACCAGATCGCCCGCGCCCTGGACAACGATCCCCTGCTGCGCGTCGTCTTTTCGCTGCGCGAAGATTATCTGGCGCAGCTAGACCCGTATGCTCATTTGCTGCCGCGTAATCTGGGCGTGCGCTTGCGGCTGGAGCGGATGCGCCCGGAAGCGGCGCTGGCGGCCATTCGCAGCCCGCTGCGGGAGACGGAGCGCAATTTTGCCCCCGGCGTGGCCGAGCAGTTGGTGGAAGATTTACGCGCCGTGCGCGCGGAAATACCGGGCGGCGGCGTAAAAACGGTCACGGGCGAATTTGTGGAACCGGTGCAGCTTCAAGTGGTGTGCCAGAATTTGTGGGAAGATTTGCCGCCAGAGGTGTCAACGATTACGGCCGAACACCTGCGCCAGTTTGGGGATGTGGATCAGGCGCTTTCCAATTTTTACACGCGGGCGGTAAACCGGGCGCTGCCGCTGGCGGGGTTGGATGAGGAGGAACTGCGGCAGTGGTTTGAAACGGCGCTCATCACCCCGGCGGGCACACGCGGCACCGTGTACCGGGGCGTAAAGGAGACGGCGGGGGTTGATAACACGGCCGTGCAAATTCTGGAAGACATGCACATCATTCGCGGCGAAATCCGCGCCGGTTCCCGCTGGTATGAACTGACCCATGACCGGCTGATTGAACCCATCCAACAGGCTAACCGGCGGTGGCATGACGCCCGGCAGGCAGCGCGCATCAAACGCATCCGCCAGATTGCCATTGGCATTGTGACCATCGTGCTGATCATTGGGTTAGGGATGCCTTTCCTCTCACTGCTAACACCCAATAGTGACCCGGCAACGGCCGCGATTCAGGAGATGCAGGCAGAGATGAATGAGACGGCGACGGCAGCCTGGGCTACGGCCACCGCCGAAACCATGATCCGAGACACGGCCGTGGCCCAAACGGCCGTCTTCCAGGATGCCCTGAACGCCACTGCTACCGCTGACATTATCATCCGGGACACGGCCGTGGCCCAAACGGCCGTCTACCAGGAGGCGCTTAATGCCACAGCCACCATGGAGGTGGCCCTCTTTGGTACGGCAGTGGCCGAAACGGCCATCGCCCAACAAACCCTGGAAGCAAACCTGATGGTCGCCGCCGCCGAAGCCACCCGCACGTTTGCCGAATTGGAACGGCTGCGGGTACCGGTACGGCCGTTGCAGCCCGGTATCAGCATCGGCAACCAAAACTCGGTGACGGCCGGCACGCTCAGCGCGTTTGTGGTGGATGCCCAGGGCGTGTTTTATCTGCTTGGCCCCAGTTTTGCGTTGGGTGCAGCCGATGCGCCAGTGTTACAGCCCAGCCCGATTGATGGCGGCCAGCCGGAAAATGCGGTGGCCTTTACCACCAGAAGCAACCCCACCACCGGTTCGTCTACCATTGACGCCGCCCGGTTAATCGGCATTGCCCGCCTGGAACCCGGCATCTCCTTTCAAACAACCGTGCCGGGCATTGGCCCGATTGTGGGTGCGCGCCCGCCGGTATTGGGGGAAGGGGTGTGGGTGTACGGCCGTACCTCTGGCCTGGTAGAGCGGCAAATCAGCTGTGTGGCCCCTTGCCGGGCGACCATTGGCGAGAGCTTGACCGTGAACGCCGATTTTGCCCTGGACCGGCCCATGAGTTCCGGCGACGAAGGGGCGCTGGTGCTGGACGGCAAAGGTTACGCCATCGGCATTGTAGGGGCCAATACGGCAGATGTGGCCTTAGGGGCAGGGATGACGGCCGTACTCGACCAGTTTGACGCCGAACTTGTCACCGTCGGCCAACAGATCACCCGGTACAATCTGGGCCGGGGCGTCTGGCCCGTCGCCTTCTCGCCAGGCAGCGACCAGATCGCGGCCAGTGACACCCAGAGCATCCGCCTCTTTGAACTTCTGGAACCTGATACCACACCAGACACAAGACGCGGCTACCAGGAATGGATTTTGGCGCTGGCTTTTTCACCGGATGGCGCTTTTCTGGCTTCAGGTGGGCAGGATAATATGGTGCGGTTGTGGGATGTAACCGAGCAAAACGCCGCTCCCATTCAGTTGCCCGGCCATACCAATGATGTGACGGCCGTTAGTTTCACCCCCGACGGCCAATGGCTGGCTTCCGGCAGCCTGGATGGCACTATCCGCCTGTGGCACCTGACTGCCTGGAGCGATGAACCCATCATCGTGGCCCGGCTGCCCCACGGCATCTACGCGCTGGCTATTTCAGCGAACGGCCGTTGGCTGGCAACGGGCAACGGCGACGGCAACATCCGCTTGTGGCAACTGGCGGATCTGTCTGCCCGCCCCCGTATCCTCTCCGGCCACCCCAACATCGTCACTTCCCTCGCTTTTTCGCCAGATAGCACCCAATTAGCTTCGGCCGGCTTTGACGAGGATGTTTTGCTGTGGGATATAACCGCGCCTGCCACCCCACCCACGCTCATCGCCGAAAATGGCGGCCGTACCGTCGCCTTTGCCCCTGATGGCCGAACTATCGCCACCAGCGGCTCGGCGGGCATCATCCGCCTCTGGAATTTGGGCGATCTGACGGCCGAATCACTGGTTTTGCCAGGCCATACCGACACCGTGCCCACCCTGGCATTTTCACCGAACGGCGTCTGGCTGGCTTCCAGCAGCACCGACGGTACAGTGCGCCTCTGGCTTGTCCGCTAAGGGGCAGTACCAGCAAACCCCAAAAGCCAGGCTGCGATGTCAAGGCTGGTATAGCGTCATATGTGAGGCTATAATGACATCATGATCCGCGCTGTTATTGATACCAATGTGGTATTTGAAGGGCTGACCAAAGGTCAGAGCGCCGGCGCTCTGATTTTGCGTACCTGGCAAAGCAACCTGTTTCGACCTTGTGTTTCATTGGCTCTGCAATATGAATATTATGACGTTCTATCAAGGAAACTCTCACCGCAAAGATGGCAGCGTGTCCAGCCGGCGCTTGGCACGTTATTGAGAACGGCTACGCCTGTTGTTCCGCACTTTCTCTGGCGTCCCATTTCTCCTGACCCCGGTGATGACTTTGTTATAGATTGTGCTATGAACGCCAAAGCGTGGATTGTTACTTACAACGTGCGCGATTTTACCCTGGCCAGGTTGGAGTTAGGTCTGGTTGTTCTTGCCCCTAAAGAGTTTCTTGTACAATTAAGTGGATAAATGAAGGAGTCGCACATGCGCAGATTAACTTTACGATTACCAGAAACGTTATTTCATCGCTTAGAGCTTTTGGCAGACAGTGAAGGCATATCGCTCAACCAGTATCTTGTTTACTCCCTCACCCAAAATGTCGCCCGCGCTTACAGGACTATCCCGGTGCCCCAAGATGAAATCGCCAGACAACACCGGCAGCTAGACAGATTGATCGCCTCCTTGGGTGTTGTTTCTGATGAGGAGTTTGATGCTATTCTTGAAGAGGGGGATCTCGATGAAAATGGCACAGGATTAGACAATGATTTGCAGTCCCTCATTGAGGCAAAAATAGCAGCCGCCCGGCTTAATTGACTGTGTCCACTTCCACCCCTTCTCTCAGCATCGGCCGTAAGCTGGCGTATGGCGTGGGTGATGTTGGCCCGGCGCTGGTGGCTACGCTGCAAGGTTTTTTCCTGAATGCGTTTTTGCTGGACGTGGCCGGGCTGCCGCCACAGTGGGCGGCGGCCATTTTCCTCATCGTTAAAATTTGGGACAGCGTGAATGATCCCATCATCGGCTGGC
>CAADGU010000156.1 GCA_900696625.1 uncultured Chloroflexota bacterium
GGCCAACGGCCGTGCCCACGAATAATTTGCATGAAACACAGAATTTTGTCCAATCGGTAATACCGTTTGTAGTAGCCGCTTCAGCGGCGTATAACGGCGATAAATCGCCTACTACGAACATGGACACAAACACAAAACAGGAGAGCTTATGAATCAAATAGTAGAAGACACGATATTTGTGGAAGACGCCCCGGCCATTCCAGGGCTGGTTTTCCGGCGCTTTCGCGGTGCGGCGGATTTTCCGAAGATGATTGCCGTAGTGGAAAGCAGTAAGGTGGCCGATGGCGCAGAATGGGTGATGACCGTAGAAGAGGTGGCCCGCGATTATGAACACCTGGAAAATTGCGACCCCTACACCGACATGGTCATGGCCGAGGTGGAGGGTGAGCTGGTGGGGCACGGCCGTTGCTGGTGGTGGCAGGAACAAGACACCAGCCGCATCTACCTGTTCTTTGCCCATGTTAAACCGGCCTGGCGCAACCGGGGCATCCGCCGCGCCATCTTGCGCCAACTGGAACGGCGGCTGCGGCAAATAGCGGCCGGGCATCCCGCCGACCAGCCGCGTTATTTCCAGGCCTGGAGCAGCGATACCCAAACCCACTTCAGCCAGCTTTTGGAAAGTGAAGGGTATCAAATTGTGCGCTACGGCCTGGAAATGGTACGGCCGAACCTGGACGACATTCCCGACTGCCCCGTGCCCGATGGCATTGTCATTCGCCCCGGCACGGTGGAGCAGTGGCGGGCTATTTGGGAAGCGGCGCGGGAAGCGTTCCGCGATCATTGGGGCTACGCCGAATGGCCGGAAAGCGAATTTACCCTGCGGCAGGAACAGCGCACCTTTACGCCTCCGTTGTGGCGGATTGCCTGGGCGGGGGATGAAGTGGCGGGTGGTGTGCTGAACTATATTGATACGCTGGAAAATGAGGAGTACGGCCGTCTCCGTGGCTATACCGAAACCATCTTTGTGCGCCGTCCCTGGCGTGGGCAAGGGTTGGCCAAAGCCCTCATCGCCCGCAGTTTTGTGGCGCTAAAAGAAGCCGGTATGACCGAAGCCGGGTTGGGGCTGGACGCCGACAATCTGAGCGGCGCGCTGCACCTCTACCGCAAAATGGGTTTTCAGGAAATCAAACGGTTTATGACCTACCGCAAACCTCTTGGATAATGAAACGTTACAAATACACTCTCGATTTACATAAAGTTGAACATACAGAAACGGCCGTACCCACCCACGTCACTATCCGCACACCAACGACAGCAGACACGGCCGTACTGGTTGACCTGATGATGGATGCCTACCCCGGCTCGATTGACTTCGACGGTACGGAAACCTGGGGCGATGCCTGGCATGAGGTAGATGGCTTCTTTCAGGGAAGATCGGGAATGCCCTTGCTGGACTGCTCGCGGCTGGCACTGGCAGACGATAAAGTGGCGTCAGCCTGTCTGATAGGGATGTGGGACGAACGGCAACGGCCGTTGCTTTACTACATCATGACTGCTGCCCAATGGAAAGGGCAAGGGCTGGCAAGAATCGCTCTCCACCAGGCACTGCAAGCCACCGCTGCGGCGGGCTATGCTGAAATTCTGGCAATTATTACTGCCGGTAACATGCCATCAGAAAAGCTGTGCATGAAGGCCGGGTTCAAACGTATGGACGAGTAAAAACATGACCTATCAATTTGCTGAGATCAATGGGACACAGATTCATTACGAGGTGCGGGGCGAGGGTGCGACCCAAAGCGGCTTCGGGACGGCCGTGACCCTCATTCACGCCGGGATTGCCAACCTGACCATGTGGGATGACCAGATGGAACTGTTGAGCAAAAATTTCCGGGTGCTGCGCTACGATATGCGTGGTTGGGGAGAAACGCCCCGCCCCGATGTGCCGTTTAGCCATCATGACGATTTGCGAGCGCTGTTGCAGCAGGTGGGGATTGAGCAAACGGCCATCATCGGCTGTTCTTTTGGCGGAAAAGTGGCGTTGGATTTTGCCCTGGCCTACCCGGAGATGGTCAACGCCCTCATGTTGGTGGGCGCGGCCTTAGGCGGGTATGAATGGACGGATGAATGGCTGGCTGCCCAAGACGCGGCGGTGGAGGCTGCCGCCGCGCGGGGCGATCTGGCGGCGGCAGCCGAACTGGAAACACAAATCTGGTTTGATGGCCCCGGCCGTAAGCCCGACCAGGTAGACCCGGCCATCCGCCAACGCGCTTATGACCTCTGTTGGCACACATTGGCGCTGCCAGACGGCGGCGGCAGACCCTTGCCCCTGGCGCCACCGGCCATTGAGCGATTGGATGAGATTCAGGTTCCGGTGCGCATCATCGTGGGCCAATATGATGTGGCCGATATTCAGGCCATTGGCAACGTGCTGGAAGCCGGGCTGCCAATGGCCGAAACTGTCAAGATCATGCGGGATACGGCGCACCTGCCGAATATGGAACGGCCGTCCACCTTCAACAACCTGGCGCTGGATTTCCTGGAAAAAGTGGCCTGGCGCTCCACCATTTACGCCATCCTGCCCCATGAAACGGAGGCGCGGCTGTGGCTGCAAGCCGGCGATCAGGGGTTCACATTGCCGCATGTGCCAATGGCGGGCGGCATGTGGGATACGGAAGAGGCGGCTGTGCAACGGCCGTTACAACGCCGGTTCGGTGACAAGGTGCAGGTGCTTTACCGCGCTCACTTTCAGGGAGATAAAGAGGCACAAACAG
This sequence comes from uncultured Chloroflexota bacterium, assembly GCA_900696625.1. GTDB lineage: Bacteria > Chloroflexota > Anaerolineae > Promineifilales > Promineifilaceae > CAADGU01. The sequence goes on from CAADGU010000156.1 coordinate 2,712, forward strand.
CGGAATCGGTGTTCGTGCTGGATCATGACGGGGTGGCGGTGGCGGACGGCCGTTGGGTCAGCCTGGCGGAATTGCCGGATGTGCCGCTGGCGCAGCCCGCCCACCGGCCCATCATGGCCCAATGCCTGCGTGAATGGGAAACGGGCGATGTCTCGCCATTGCGCCCACCCTGGGCCAGGCGGGGCTGGCACAAAGAGGCAGCGGGCTGGGTTACCCGGCAACTGGCGCAGGCAGGCCATCCCCCAAACGGCCCGTTGCAGCCGGTACGCCAATGGTCGCTCTCCTGTGTGCTGCGGGCGGACACGGCCGTTGGCCCTTTTTACTTCAAGACGGTGGCGGATTTGCCCTTGTTTGTGAATGAGGCCCGCACGGTCAGCAAACTGGCGCAGCTTTACCCACGCCATGTGGTCACGCCGCTGGCAGTTGACCGGGAACGGGATTGGATGCTGCTGCCGGAACTGGCGGAGATGGTAGGATGGAGCGCGCCTTTAGCCCAACGGCAGGCGTTTTTGCAGCAGTTCGGGCAGTTGCAGGTGACGGCCGTGACCCACGTAGATGAACTGCTGGCGGCGGGCTGCCTGGATCGCCGTCTGGCGTGGCTGGCAACCCAAATTGAGCCGCTAATCACCAATGAACTGGCGCGATCCTATCTGACGGCCGAAGAGCAGGCGCAGCTACAGGCATCCATTCCCCGGCTGCAAACATTGTGCCAGGAGTTGGCCGCCTTCGCCATTCCTGAAACGCTGGTGCATGGCGATTTGCACGGCGGCAATGTGGCCGTGCAGGGCGCTGACTTCATCTATTTTGACTGGACGGATGCCTGTATCAGCCACCCGTTTTTTGATATGTTGAACATTTTTATGGAGCGGGACACGGCCGTGCAAAGCCAATTGCGTGACGCCTATCTGGCGCAGTGGACGGGCTTTGCGCCCATGCCCCGGTTGCTGGCAGCCTGGTCGCTGGCGGAGGTGCTGGGCGCGGTGCATCACGCCATCAGTTATTGGCAGATAGTGGCGCATTTGGAGCCACACAGCCGCAATCAGTTGGAGAACTGGCTGCAATGGTGGCTGCGCCGCGTGTTGACGTTGGTAGCTAATTTGGAGGTGAATGATGGCGGTTAATACCAAAGGCAAGCGGAAGGTGAATGTAAAGGGACGGCCGTTTATCTGGTCGGTAGAGGGTAAAGAGACGCAGGTACCGGAGGCGGGCGGCTTCGTGGACCCTA
>CAADGU010000157.1 GCA_900696625.1 uncultured Chloroflexota bacterium
CGGCGGTATGGTGCAGCGGTTGGGCGTGGCCCAGGCCTTGCTGCATAACCCGCCGGTGCTGCTGTTGGATGAACCCACCAGCGCCCTCGACCCGGCCGGGCGCTACGAACTGCTGACGCTGATTGAAAGTTTGCGCGGCCGGGTGACGGTCTTTTTTTCCAGCCATATTTTGGGCGACGTGGAGCGCATTTGTGACACGATAGCCATTATTCGCCAGGGTGAACTGCTGCTGGTGGCGGCGCGGGATGAACTGCTCAACCGGTATGCGGCCGATGTGGTGGAACTGGACTTGAGCGATGCGGCCCGGTCGGCGGAACTGGCGGCTTTGTTGGCCGAACAGCCCTGGGTGATAGATGTAACACCGGCCAACGGCCGTCTCCGCCTACGCGTGAATGACGTAAACACCGCCAAACACACCTTGCTGCCGCTGCTGGTGCAGCACGGGGTGGTCCTGGAGCGGTATGAATGGGTACGGCCGTCGTTGGAGGAGATATTCCTGGCGCTAAGCGAGTGATTTTGTGGCAAGTGGCAGGTGGCAGGTGGCAAGTAACGACCTGCAACCTGCCACTTGCCACTTGCAACCCATTTAGCTATGACTCTATTTATCTATTCCCTCTCCATTTTCGGTATGATCTTCCTGCCGGTGGCGTTGGCGGCGTGGCTGCGGCGGCGGGTTGTGGTGGCCTGGTTTTTGTTTTGCGTGGGCATGGCCGCGTTTGTGGCCTCACAGGTGTACCACCTGCCGCTGAATGAGTGGCTGGCCGATGTGGGGCTGATTGGCCCCATTGGCGCCGATGCGCCGGATTTGTGGCGCACGGCCGTTGTCCTGGGACTGTCGGCGGCGTTGTGTGAGACATTGGCGCGGGTGGTCGCCTTCTGGGTTTTGTTCCGCTACCACCGGGCGGAACAGTTCACCGATGGCGTGATGGTCGGGCTGGGGCATGGTGGCATCGAGGCGATGCTGTTTGGCGCGGTGCTGACCGCCGCCGGGCTGACGTCGCTGCTGGCGCTGGAAGGGGTAGACCTGAACACATTGGGATTAACGGCGGAACAGTTCACGGCCGTGACTAAACAACTAGCGATGTTCCAGGGTTCACCGCTGATCGGGTTCGCCCCTTTTGTGGAGCGGTGCGCGGCGATGAGTCTGCATGTGGTGGCCTCCGTGCTGGTCTGGCTGGCCTTTAAGCGGCGCAACCCGTTGTATGTGGTGGTTGCTATCGTATTCCACACCTTTTTTGATATGTTGGCCGTGCTGCTGCCGCAATACCTGGACAGTGTGTGGCTGATAGAAGCGATTTTTGTGCTGCTGGCGGGGCTGGGGCTGCTCTGGTTATGGCGCATCTGGCCGCGTGAGCCGCAGCCGGCGCGCCAGTTGAATTCACTGCGTACCGACCTGGCCTTGTTGGGCACGGCCGTAGCCAAAGAGATGGGGCAGCAGTGGCGGACAAAACGGGTGTTGGTGGTCGCCGCCATCTTCCTGGTCTTTGGCCTGACGTCCCCCCTGCTGGCAAAATTCACGCCGCAGCTGCTGACCAGCATTGAAGGGGCCGAGCAGTTTGCCGCCCTCATTCCTGAACCGACAACCGTTGATGCCGTCGCCCAATACATCGAAAACATCACCCAGTTTGGCTTCATCCTGGTGATTGTCTTGGGCATGGGGGCAGTGGCGGGCGAGAAGGAAAAGGGCACGGCCGTGATGGTACTCAGCAAGCCACTTACCCGCTGGTCGTTTTTGTTGAGCAAGTTGGCGGCACAGGGGGCGGTCTTTTTGCTGGCGCTGCTGCTGGCGGCGGTGGGGGCGTATTATTACACCGACGTATTGTTTGGCGGGCTGGCGTTTGGCCCGTTTTTGCTGGGGAATCTGCTGCTCTGGCTGTGGCTGATGGCGCTGGCGGCGGTGACGCTGCTGGGCAGCACCATTGCCGACAGCACGGTAGCGGGTGCGGGCATTGCTTTTGTGGGGGCGGTCATTTTGCTGCTGGCGGGCAGCCTGCCGCGCATCGGCCCGCTCATGCCCGGCGGCCTGGTGGCCTGGGCGAGTCAGTTGGGACTGAGTACAGTGGCCCCCCCGGCCAACGGCGGCGCGCTGGTGATGACGGTTGTGCTGATTGTGGTGCTGTTTGTGGTGAGTACGGCCGTGTTTGAGCAGCAAGAACTATAATCCCCCATTAGAAACGTGTCATTCCGAACGAAGTCTTCGGACCGAGGAATCTTTCGCCTCGGCAGCGCGGAAGATCCCTCGCCAAAGACGGCGCGGAATGACAATCTCAGGATTACCGATTTATTTTCCTCACTTTCTTCATTCCCAGGTATAAAGCGAAATGGCAACAGAACCCGGCTATGACCAGCGTAACCTGATGCTGACGCACACCCTGTCTTATAATGGGGACAACCCGCAATTGCAGGCCGAGTATCTGTATGATGGCGATGGCAACCGGGTGCAGCAGACAGACTTTACGGGAGCAACCCCGGTGATGATGAGTTATATCAACGATGTGGCCGGCCTGGCCCAGGTTTTGGTGATGACAGACGGCGAAACACAAACGGTAAACCTCTTTGGCCCCGGCCTGGTAGGCCAGGATGATGGCAGCGGTTTCCGCACCTTGCTGGCTGACGGCTTGGGCAGCGTCCGCAGCGAGATAGTGAACGGCGAAGTCATGGCTGCCACAACCTATGACCCCTTTGGCAACCTGCTGGATGAACGGGGACACAGCAGCACCACCTTCGGTTATACTGGCGAACAGTTTGACGATGTAACCGGCCTGCTTTACCTGCGGGCGCGCTATTACAACCCCGGCCTGCACACCTTCATGGGCAAAGACCCCTGGTCCGGCAACCCGGGCAAACCCCAATCCATGAATGGCTGGAGCTATGTAGACAACAATCCCATCAACTGGACCGATCCCAGCGGCCGTACCCCCTTCCGGGCGCAGCACTGCATTGATTCCGCTTTCTTCTACCCCGACGACTACGCTAACTGTGTTCGCCAGGTGTATGGACTTAACACAGGTTGGTTAGAAAATGCTGATCATGGTTACCCCTTCTTGGGTGGCCCCTGGTGCTGGTATGGACCGGTACCTTATCGCGCCCCAGGGTATATTGAGGGAGCTAGCGGTAGTGGGGCTATATTCGCCGGAGAAACCTATGGACGGGAAGTGGTATATGATTTTGCCACAATGCAACGAGAAAGGTTCGAATATAATGGCGTAATCTTTCAGAATGGTGTTGGGACCACTATAAGCGCCTATATTGGTGAGGTACGGGGTCTAAGAACGTCTCAATTTGGTCACGGTTATTCCGACAAACAATTTGAAGAAGACTACGGTGGACTATTTGCAGTCTTAGCGGCGGGCATAGGACTTAGTCCCGATTTCGCATTGGGCCCTTCAATTAGCGGAGGGATAAGCTTTTTTGCAAGCCCCACTGCCCCCAGTGTGAATGGGTATGCCTATTATGCGGCGGCAGGTTTGTCATTAAATCCTGATCCATTTCCCTTTCTGAAGCTTGAGGGGGTAGTCGCACTAACCACCTACTATCCCATTAGGGAGTCGGTAGTAGGCTATGCTTCTGATGGAGAGGTTAAGGGATTTAGGGTTTGGGCCGATATCTTGAATGGGACTGATTCCCCATGGTTATCTCTACCTGGTATGTTGCCAGTACCTTATGACGATAATGCAGTGGAAATTGCTCGATTCGCAATGGCTGATTCAGCACTTAGGACCCTGTTTATTGTCGATAAGGTGTCAAAGTTTGTCGATGCTTTTAATCAAATACACTATGACAGCTATATAGGGCAGTAGAGTTTTAAGTCCCAAAATAAGCTTGGATCACTGTGTTTCGTGATTGTATAGTTAAGATTTTCAGTGGCTCACATTCCAGTATTGAGAAAGCACACAGTCAGAGGCGATTCTTCCTCAAAGGGTTATACTGAACTATTTAAGAAGATGTCACACATAAAAAAAAAGCGTCAGATATTTCTATTAAGCAAACTGACTTTGCTTGATTACTTGATTGGTTTAGTAGTACTCTCAGGCTTTATCCTATTTGTTTATATCATGCTATCTGACAGTTATGATGATCCCGCCAAATTTACCTCTCAAGTAGTTCCGGTAAGGTCCGTCAGGATGACGACTATTTCGCAGTTATGGAGTAAAGATGGCGTTTTTCTGTCTGAGGAAAGCTATGATATGCGGTTCTTCACAACAAATGGCAACCGCTTAATCTTTCCCACAATAAATGAGACGCAATCTGCACATGCCTTACGAGCAATTGATATAACCACAGGGCAGGTGCTATGGCAGTCAGATGTACCTGACGCATTTACTATGAGGATTTATAATGGCAAGATTTTTATCTTGTCGTCATCGGACAAATCTCTTGAGGAAGCGCCCATTCAGGGAAACCAAAAACTGCCTTATTGTTCATTTCAACAGAAGAGTTCTTTATCAACATATGACATAAACACTGGTCAAAGAGTGTGGGGTTACAATTATCTTGGTATAAATTCCAGCTCGCTAACTTTTATAGATGACCTTGTACATTTAGTGAGTACTGGACACAATGGTCAATCCAAGTTAATTGCAAGTATACAGACTGGCTCCGGCATGATACTGAATCAGCAATGCGCCAGAATTGGGGATAATAACCCTCTTCCTTATTTACCTAGAAATAGTCACCCTGGTACTCTGTCGGCTTCTTTTACCCCAACTTCTATCAATAATCAGGAGGAATACAACTTGAGTTGCGCCAGAGATAAAAGATACTGTTTCATTACCGATGGTAATCGGCTCAATGTCTTGAATGGCACTACCAAAGATATTCTGGCCTTTGTTGAATTCGATGGCGACAAATTAGCTGCTTACTATATTGATCTCGTTGTTCAAAATAATCTGGTTGTGATCCACCTCAATGATAGCAACCAGCTTTTTGCGTTTCGACTGCCTTAGGGTTAGTTCATAGGAGCCTACACCTTATTGTGCCAGCGTAAATCAGGAAGATAATATGAAAACACGTTTCATTAAACCAGGATTATTTTCGTTTGTCTTTATCATCTTACTCCTGGCGGCGCAATTCGCCACGGCCAGGGCGCAGTTGGACAACCAGCCGCAGCCGGGATTGCCGCCTGCGCCAGGACAGACAACGGTGGCTGTGGGGCAATCGCCCCTGACGTTCATTGAAAACGCCGGCCAGTTCGCTGCCGGGGCGCGTTTCCAGGTGCGTGGGGGCAACCACACCCTCTGGCTGGCCGATGACGCTCTCTGGATAACTATTCTGGAACCGGCCGCGCCATCTCTGGCCGCAGAGCCCGATTTCCCGGCGCAACCGGATGCCATGCAACTGGAAGATAACACACTACATGGCGTCCATCTCAGGTTGACTTTTCCCGGCGCTAACCCGCAGCCTGCGTTAGAGGCTTTCCAGCCTCTGACCACCACCCTCTCCTATTTCCGCGGCGCCGACCCGGCGGAATGGCAGGCCAACGTGCCCGTCTGGGGTGGCGTTCGCTACACTGAGATCTA
>CAADGU010000158.1 GCA_900696625.1 uncultured Chloroflexota bacterium
AGGTTACGGCCAGCCAATGACAAAAAACTGACGACGCGACATCTTGTTTTCCTCCTGAGTTAGTTGCCGGTGATTCGTAACCGGTTATCGGTTATTGGTTATCGGTCACTTGACCACCGATTACCGTTCACGCTCTTCGTCGGGTGGCTCCGGTTGGCTGACCGGCGGCTCCACACAACTTGGATGGGATTGTAGCGGGGTGGGGTACGGCCGTCAACGATTAATTTTGCATAAAGGCTATACAGTTGCCTGGTCTCGTCATACAGTGCCAGGCACAGGGCGCCAGCGTGTGGATAAATCCAGGCGATTTTGCCCTGTGCCAGCATCACTTGAGTCCCAAACCCATCCAAATACATCCGTTACACATCACGCATCACGGGCTGTCAACCCCCTGAATTCTCCAAGAGCCTGAGCCAATAATCACGGTAACACCTCACACACCTGGATTACGGATTACGGGTCACGCCTCACTCGTCACGCATCACTCGTCACGCCCCCAATGCCAGATGTCACCCCGTTACCATGCCACCTGTAACTACCCCCTCTACCTCAAAAACGGTATACTCCCGCATCAGTACCACTTATCAACCAATCCCCGGAATAGGCAGCGCAGAGGCGCAGAGAAAATAAAAAAATCGCGCCCTTCGCGTCCTTCGCGGATTTTCAGCAAACAATACAAATTGGAGGTCCACATGAGCAAAGAGACATTAACCATCACCGATAACCGCACCGGCCGTACCTACGAAGTCCCCATCGAAAACGACACTATCAAAGCTATCAGTTTACGCCAGATCAAAGTCAATGACGACGATTTTGGCATGATGAGCTATGACCCCGCTTTCACCAACACCGCGTCCACCAAAAGCACCATCACCTACATAGACGGCGACAAAGGCATTCTGGAATATCGCGGCTACCCCATTGAACAACTGGCCGAGCAGTCCAACTTCCTGGAAGTCGCCTATCTCATCCTCTTTGGGGAACTACCGACCAAAGAGCAGTACGACGAATGGGAGTATGACATTTTGCATCACACCTTCGTCCACGAAAACATCAAACAACTGATGCACGCCTTTCGCCATGACGCGCACCCGATGGGTATGTTCATCGCCACCGTGGCCGCCATGTCCACCTACTACCCCGAAGGGCGGCGCATTGACGACGCCAATGCCCGTCTCAAGCAAATCAAGCGCCTCATCGCCAAAGTGCCCACCGTGGCCGCTTTCTCTTATCGGCACAGCCGCGGCCTGCCTTACGTTTACCCGGACAATGACCTGAGTTATACCGGTAACTTCCTGCGCATGTTGGACCAGATGACGCAGGAAAAATACGAGCCAGACCCGGTGCTGGCCCATGCGCTAGATGTTTTGTTTATCCTTCATGCCGACCACGAGCAAAATTGTGGCACGGCCGCCATGCGCGTCATCGGCTCCAGCCACACCGACCCCTACACGGCCATGGCCGGGGCGGCGGCGGCGCTGTATGGCCCCTTGCACGGCGGCGCCAACGAGGAAGTGCTGCGCATGTTGATGGAGATAGGCGATGTGAAGCATATACCCGAATTCATCAAAGCGGTCAAGAACCGTGAGCGGCTGTTGATGGGTTTTGGGCATCGTGTATACAAAAATTACGACCCCCGCGCCCGCATCATCAAACAGGTGGCCGACCAGGTGTTTGCCGTCACCGGGCACAACCCGCTGCTGGATATTGCCCTGGAATTGGAACGGATCGCCCTGGAAGATGACTTTTTTGTGCAGCGCAACCTGTATCCGAACGTGGACTTCTATTCCGGAATCATTTACCAGGCGATGCGCTTCCCCATTGCCATGTTCCCGGTGCTGTTTGCCATTCCGCGCACGGTAGGCTGGCTGGCGCAGTGGCAGGAAATGCTGGCCGATTCCGAGCAAAAAATCGCCCGGCCGCGCCAGGTCTACCTGGGTTCCCCCACCCGCGACTTTGTGCCGATGGCGGAACGTGAGTAGAGATTAGAGAATTGGAGATTGGAGATTGATCAATCTCCAATCTCCAATTCTCAGGGGGACACGGCCGTTTTACAAATCCCGGTACTTGACATATAATTTCGCCATCTTTAGCCCTATTGTCATTCACTGAAGAGAGCTGCATGACTGACCAGGTGACGCCCCTTACCGATGGCGAACAACCAGTAGATACCAATAAACTGGTACAAACTCTGATCGATCTGTTCAGTGACAATGAACTGAATGAACTGTGTTATGAACTGCGCCTGGACCCCGAAAATCTAAAAGCGATATATAAAGTTGACAAAGCACGGGAGATGGTCAACTACTTCCATCGTCGTCGCCGTCTCAACGTCCTGATCACCGTGTTGCGGGAACAGCGCCCGCACATCACCCCGGAAGACCTTCTTCTGAAACAAGGTGAGGCTGATCATGTCGCTGCGCTGCCTGGGCTGCCCACCACCCTGCCTTCCGCCCCTGAAGACATGTCAAACACCATGCTCGTGAGCAAAAGCCTGGTGTCTTTGCTGCGCCTGTTGGCCCGCCCCGACATGCGCGCCGCCGTCGTGGCCTTCCAGACCGATTTTCAGGCAGCCTCCAGCCAGATTGATCAGATGAACGATTTCAAGATGGCGCATGACTTGTTTCAGGAATTAGAAAACCGGTACTTCCTCATCCAAAATGACGAGCGCCGTCTACCTGCCGACGATCTGGCCTGGGACAGTATTGCCATCAACGAACCGGAACTACAAGGGAAAATCAGTGATTTACGGGTCGTTACCCAACGGCCCACTTTTGCCGCTGACGAAGCCCGCTGGATGGCGCAGTTAGAAAAAGTAAGCGACAGCATTCGCGTGGGCGTGGAGCAGTTTGATCTGGATGAACTGAAACGGGGCACCAGCCTGCTCTATCGAGTGTTAAACCGCACCCCTTCCCGCATCAACGCCCAACTGGTCTCTACCGCCACCGCGCTGCGCCTGGATGCGCTGGAACAGGCCATGCAAACAATCAATACCAATCTGTCCGCCAGCGATCTGGGGCGGGACAACATGGTAGAAGAGATTGCCAACGGGGTGGCAGCCTTAGGCGGGCTAGATGCACGATTAGCCGTTTTGGTAAAAGAACATAACGCCTGGCAAGAAATTGATGATGAACTGCGCCGGGTAGAAGGCACCCTCAACCAGAGCATAGATGAACTGGATGATGCCTGGTTTGACCTGGAACCGATGGCCCGTGATTTGGCGGCTAATCAGACGGCTGAGTGGGCGACGGAGCTAAACGATGTGGTGGATAAGCTGGATGAGGCGCTGCGTGACAAGGTGGTAGTCACGGTGCGCCGCTTATTCCGTCGTTTCCAAAGCCAGGTGCGCCGTCGTTTCCGGCAGGTGGATTTAGAGTTGTTGACGTTGTGTCAGGATTTGCAGCGGGTGGGCGAATCGCTGGATTTGTTGTTAAGGCAGTTTGAAAAATGAGCGACTTCCCAAACCATTCCTTTTCAGAAGATGAAATCATCCCTTTTATGTCTTTTGTTTCGTTCCGGGATACCCACCGGGATTTGCTGAAACGCCGCCGCGAGGAGAAAAAAGAGCATGGTGAGGAAACGCCTGACTTCTGGACGGCCGTAGACGAATTCCTGCAACGGGGCCGCGCCGCCGGCGCTTTCCTGGACGAAGACAGCGACCGCGAAGCCGCTCAAAATCTGCTCGATTACTGGGAGACACAGCTTTTCCACGCCGGCCAGGACATTCCCGATATGATCCTGGCCGAATTCAACCCCGATCTGCAACCGGAAATTCCCGATGACCGCTGCCCCTACGTCGGTCTGGATGCCTTTGACGTGAACAACCAGCACCAGTTTTACGGCCGTGACCAACTCATCGGCGAACTGCTCAATCAAGTTCTGGTCAGCCGCCTCGTCACCGCCATTGGCCCTTCTGGCAGTGGTAAATCCTCCGTCGTCCTGGCCGGGCTGCTGCCCCGCCTCAAGGCCGGTGAACTGCCCGGCAGCGCCCTGTGGAACTACTTCCCCGTCATGGTACCCGGTTCCGCCCCCCTCACCGCCCTGGCCCGCCTGCTCCAGCCAGAAGACGCCGACCCCGCCACCTGGATAGTGGAAACCACCGAAAAACTACGCGATGATACCGATCATCTCACCGCCCTGGTAGAAGCGTACAGCGAGGAAGCCTCCGTTTTGCTCATTGACCAGTTTGAAGAAACCTTCACCCTGTGCCACGACGAAGAAGAGCGCAACGCCTTCCTGGAAAACCTGCTCAACCTGGTGCGCAGCCGCGATGCCCGCCATGTGGTCATCCTGACCATGCGTGTGGACTACGAAAGTTATCTGACCAAAGTGCCCCTCTTTCACTCCTTAGTGGAGCAAGGGCAAGTGCGTGTCAGCGCCATGAACACGGCCGAACTACACGACGCCATCGAAAAACCGGCAACGGCCGTGGGCCTGAAATTTGAAGACGGGCTGGTAGACGCTGTCGTCCGCGAGATTGTGGGCGAACCGGCGGCGCTGCCTCTGCTGCAATTTGCCCTGCTGCAACTGTGGGACAACCGCGAACGCAACCGCGTCACCTGGGAAACCTACCGCCGGTTAGGCGGCGTGATGCAGGCATTGGCCAACACCGCCAACGGTATCTATAACAACCTGCTGCCAGAAGACCAGGTAACGGCGCGGCGCATCTTGCTGCGATTGGTGCGCCCCGGTGAAGGGCTGGAATTCACCCGCCGCCGGGTGCCCATTCACCAGATTTACCAGGCCGGCGAAGCGCACGACCGGGTAGACCGGGTGCTAGAAAAGCTGATCCAGTCGCGGCTGGTACGCCGCACCAAAGGGCACACCGAAGAAGATGATCAAATCGAGGTAGCCCACGAAGCGCTGGTGCGCAACTGGCCACGCCTGGTAGATTGGCTGGATGAAGAGCGGCTGCGCCTGCGCCACCGCCTGCGCCTGACTGACCAGGCCGAACAGTGGGACGCCCTCAACCGGGATGAAGGCGCGCTGCTGCGCGGCGCCCTGTTGCAAGAAGCATTGCAATACGACGACCTCAGCCCGCTAGAAACCGATTTTGTAAAAGACAGTCAGGCAGCGCTGCAGCGCGAAGAAGAAGAAAAAGAAGCCATTCGCCGCCGCGAACTGGAACAGGCGCGGGCCTTAGCCGCCGAACAAAGCCGCCTGGCCCGCGAGCAAAAACAGTTGGCCGAAGAGCAACGTTTACGCGCCGAAGCCCAGGCGGTAGCCGCCCAACGCGCCCGCAATTTCACCATTGCTCTGGTAGCCATCCTGGTGTTGGTCATCATTGGCGCGGCGGCTATTGTGCGTTCGGTGCAGGCTAACGCCGCCGCCGAAGAAAGCGCCCGCATTGCCGCCGAAAATCAAGCCTCGGCTACCCAATCCGCCTTAGAAGCCCAGATCATTGCCGTGACGGCCCAGGCGGTAGCTGTAGCCGGTACGGCGCAATACCAGGAAGCGTCGGCCAGTAATGCCACCGCCACCGCAGAGGCAGTGTTGCAGCAGACAGTAGCCGCCGAACGGGCGGTGGAGCAAAATCGGGGGACAAGCACGGCCGTTGCCGCCACCGCCACCGCCGACTTTGAGAGTGCTGTAGCCACGGCAACCCAGGCGGCCCTCGCCCCCGCCAGCCCCACCAGCGCCAACACCGGCAGCGGCGCCCAACCCACCAGCACACCCGACGCCGCTGCCCTCGGCCTGGATGCGCAGTTACGGGCATTTGTACGCGAACAAGACAACATGCCCATGCTGTACATCACGGGTGGCTCCTTTATCATGGGCGTCAACGCAGACGCCAACAATCTGGACGAACAGCCGCCCCATGAGGTCGTCGTGCCCGGTTTTTATCTGGATCGTTTTGAGGTGAGCATTCAGCAATATGCCGATTTTCTGAACCGGCAGGGTGGCAACCGGGGCATGTGTGGCGGTTTTGATTGTGTCAAGACATTGGTAGACACGCAGTGGGCCAACCTGCTCAACAACTTTGGCGTCTTTGAGCCGCGCCCCGGCACCGCCAGTTTTCCCATCACCTGGGTCAGCTGGTATGGCGCAGACAGCTACTGCCGTTCCATCGGGCGGCGGCTGCCCACGGAAGCAGAATGGGAATATGCAGCCAGGGGGTTAGACGGCCGTACCTACCCCTGGGGTAACGATCCACCGGTCGCTTATGAAAACGCCGTCTTTGGCAATCAATTACAAAATTTTCCCACTGCCTTCCGGCCGGTAGACGCGCTGCCCCAGGGCGCCAGCCCCTTTGGTATCTTTGGCATGGCCGGCGGCGCGACCGAGTGGGTAGCTGACTGGTATCAGACAGATTATTACCAGGGTCGGTCCACTTCCCATCTACCCAATGAAAACAGCGCCTCCGGTGAGCGCGTCGTGCGTGGCGGTTCCTGGTTAGACCCGGCCGGCGAACTGCGCACCACCAATCGCGGCCATCTGGCCCCGGCCGTGCAAACGGTCAGCAATACAGCGTATGCCGGCGTCGGCTTCCGCTGCGCCCAAGATGCGAATAATTAAACCCTCAAGACCCTAAGGGTTTCAAAAACCCTTAGGGTCTAAAGTTAAGGACGTGTAGTGACCCAACCTATCACCCCCTTCGCCACCTTAACCGAACTGCGGACGGCGCATCGTGACCTGCTGCAAGAGCGCCGCAATGAGAATGTGAACCATTCCCTGCTGTTGGAACAGATCAAGACGTTCATTGAACGGGGACAGGCCACCGGTGTTTACCTGCCAGGCGAAGATGAACGCTGGGAAGCGCAAAACCTGCTGGACTTCTGGTCGAATGAAATATACCACCTGACCCAGGAAGACATCGCCGCTACCCTGGTGGAATATGACCCGGCGCAGGCGCCCGAACTGGATGACGCCTTGTGCCCTTACATTGGGCTGGATCCGTTTGACACGGCCGTACACAACCTCTTTTTTGGCCGCGAACCACTCATCAAAAGCATGGTGGAACGGCTGGAAAATAACCGTTTCCTGGCGCTGTCCGGCCCTTCCGGCAGCGGCAAAACCTCGCTGGTGCTGGCCGGGCTGCTGCCCGCTTTGCAGGCCGGTGGGCTGGCTGGCAGCCAGGAATGGCTCTACTTGCCACCGCTGATACCCGGCTCTGACCCCATCGCCAGCCTCATTCGCCTGCTGCGCACCGCCGACAACACCGCCGGTTGGGTAACAGAAACCAGCAACCAGTTATTAAACAACCCGGCCACGCTGACCGACCTCATTAACCGGCGGGCGCAAGGGCGGCGGGCGCTCTTTTTTGTAGACCAATTCGAGGAAATTTTTACCCTTTGCCAGGATCAGGCGCGGCGGCAGGCATTGATGGATGCCTTGCTTCACCTGGTGCAATCGCCGGAAAATAACCACCTGCTCGTCCTGACCATGCGCACCGACCTGGAAAGCAACCTGCTGCGCATGGCCGATTTCCACGCCGCCTACGTCGCGGCGCAACTGCGCGTCACCACCATGAACGCCGCCGAACTGCGCCAGGCCATCCAACAGCCGGCGGAACTGGTGGGGCTGAAATTTGAAGACGGCCTGGTGGAACAGTTGGTCAGCGATGTGTTGGGGGAACCGGCGGCCTTGCCGCTGCTGCAATTTACACTGCTGAAACTGTGGGAAAAACGTGACCGCAACCGCGTCACCTGGCAGGCTTACACCGAATTAGGCGGCGGGCGAGATGCCCTGGCGAACAGCGCCGACCGCCTCTACAACAATCTGAACCCGGCCGAACAACGCATTGCCCGGCGCGTTTTGCTGAAAATGGTGCGTCCCACCCAGGGACTAGATGTGGTGCGCAACCGCATCCAGCGACAGCAGTTGTATGAACCCACATTGGGTCAGGCGCGAGTAGATTATGTAGTCAGCCATTTTATCAGAGAGCGGCTCATTCGCCTGACGCCGGGTGAAACCCCGGAAACAGACCAGTTGGAGATTGCCCATGAGGCGCTGGTACGCAACTGGCCGCGCCTGATTGGCTGGCTGGAAGAAGACCGGGTGGCGCTGCGCCATCGCCTGCGCCTGACGGAGATGGCCGAGCAGTGGGATGTGTTGGGTCAGGATGAAAGCGCCTTATTGCGGGGGCTGGTGCTGGAAGAAGCACAGCAATATCTGGATTTGAATGAACTGGAAAAGGCGTTTGTGGCCGCCAGCGTCACGGCCGTGAAACAAGAAGAGATCGCCCGTGAAGCCGCCCGCCAACGGGAGCTAGACCAGGCGCGCCAGTTTGCCCGGCGGCTGTCGCTGCTGGTGGTGGCGCTGGCCTTTGTCTTTTTGGTTGCCCTCGGTCTGGCCGTGCTGGCCCGCCAGAATGCTATTGAAGCGGAACAAAACGCGCAGATTGCCCAGGATAACGCGGCTACGGCCGTCGCCAACGAACAGGCCGCCCAAAATGCCCAGGGCACGGCCGTTGCCAACGCCAACATCGCCGCCCAAAACCAGGCCACCGCCGAAGCCGCCCAATCCCTGGCCGAAACCAATGCAGACCTGGCTGCCGCTGCCGAGGCCGAAGCCAACCAGCAGCGCCAGATTGCCGAAAGTGAACGAGACCAGGCGGAAATTAACGCCCAGGCCGCCATTGACGCCCGCGCCACCGCCGAAGCCAACGAAGAACTGGCCCAGGCCAATTTCCGGCTGGCGGCGGCGCGCGAACTGGCGGCGGCGGCCGTCTCCCAATTGGGCAGCGACCCGCAGTTAAGCCTGCTGCTGGCATTGGAAGCGGTGCAAACGACGCTGAGCGCGGGCGACCCGCCGCCGCCGGAAGCCACCGATACGCTGTACCGGGCGGTGCAGGCGTCGCAGTTGGTCTCGACGTTGGCCGGGCATACGGGTGGGGTGAATGACACGGCCGTCAGTCCAGACGGCCGTTGGGTAGCCACCGTCAGCGATGATACCACCGTCAAAATCTGGAACGCCGTTACCGGCCAGGAAGTGCAAACCCTCACCGGGCACCAATCCCCCATTACCAGCCTGGCCTTTTCCGCCAATGGCGCGCATCTGGCAACCGGCAGCACGGGCGGGCAAGTGATTGTGTGGGACGTGCTGGCGGGGACGCTGCTGCGGGCCATGCGCGGCGAGGACGATGGCGCGGTACGGGCGGTGGCCTTTCACCCCGATGGGGAGCGGGTGGCAGCCGGCTACCAGGCGGGCACGGCGCGGGTGTGGGATTTTGCTACCGGTAACTCGCTGCTGCGCCAGTTTGAACATCGCGGCCCGGTGAATGATGTGCTGTTTTTGGGGGACGGCACGCGGCTGGCCACGTCCGGGGAAGATGGCATTGTGGTGGTGCAAAACAGCAACACCGGCGTCCCTATTTTTTCCTTTGTGGCTGAATTTGACAGCGAAGGGCAGCCGGTGGCAGTGAATGATATTGCCGCCAGCGCCGACGGCCGTTTGATTGCCGCAGCCAAAGCGAATGGTATTGCCCGTGTCTGGGAAGGGGAAGATCTGTTTACCACGCTCTCCGGGCACAATGGGCCGGTTACGGCCGTAGACTTCACGGCTGATGGTTTGCGGCTGGCCACGGCAGGCGCGGATAGTTCGGCCAAAGTGTGGGATGTGGAGACGGGGCGGGCCATTCTGACGCTCTCTGGGCACAATGGGGCGCTGACGGCCGTGGCCTTTTACCCCGATGGCGAGCGGTTGGTGACAGCGGGTACCGATGGCACCGCCCGCATCTGGAATGCGGAAACAGGGCTGGAACCGCTGGTGCTGACGGCGCATCGCGGCGGGGTAAACAGTGTGCGGTTTGATGAGGCGGGCACGGCCGTAATCACCGCCAGCAATGATCAATCGGTGCGGGTGTGGGACAGCGCCAACGGTGAAGTGCAGCAGGTGTTGACGGCGTTTAACAGCGCCGTGAACGTGGCCGATTTCCATCCCACACAACCCCTGGTGGCCACCGCTGCTCAGGATACGGTGGTGCGCCTGTTTAACCTGACCACCGGCGAGCAACTACGCCCCTACATTCACCCCGCTACGGTCAATGATCTGGCCTTTAGCCCAAATGGGGCCTGGCTGGCCACGGCCGGGCAGGATGGCGTCGCCCGGCTGTGGGACACAACCAGCGAGCAAGTGGTGATGGAACTGGCTACCGGCGCACCGGTAGCCACGGTGGTATTTGATGCTGCTGGGGCGCGGTTGGTGGCCGCCAGCGGCGACACGGCCGTTATCTGGGATTTGACCAGCGATGAAAGCGCCCCACCCATTTCCGGCCACAACGGCTTGATTCACCACGCCATCTTCAGCCCGGATGGGCAGCGGTTGGCCACAGCCGGGGCGGATGGGCTGGTGAAATTGTGGGATTTGCAAAGCGGCGAATTGGTGCGTACCTATTCCGGGCACAGCGGGCCGGTGTTATGGGTGGCCTTTAACAGCGATGGCTCACAACTGGCCACGGCGAGCGTGGATCGCACGGTGCGGTTATGGGATGTGGCGTCGGGGAATGTACTGCGCACCATTTTGGGACATACGGCGGCGGTGACGGCCGTAGCCTTTAGCCCGGATGACGCCACGTTGGCCTCGGCCAGCCTGGACAGCACCGCCCGCATCACGCCGTTGACGACGGTTGATGTGTTGTTGGCGCAGGCGTGGGGGCGGCTGGCACGGCCGTTGTCTCCGGCCCAGTGCGCGCAGTATTTACACGGACGGCCGTGTTTTACCATTGACATTAGCGGCCCGCCGCCAGCAGCCGCACCATAATGAATGAAAATTCATCATTCATCCTTCATCATTCATAGTTTTCGGAGGAGCACACATGGCAACCAATTACGACGACATTGCAGATGAATATCTACAAACGAAGGTGAATCCGATTAAGAAGTACAGCGAGGAGTTCACCTTTTTTCAGGCGTTGGGGGATGTGCGCCAGCAGTCGGTGTTAGACCTGGCTTGCGGCGACGGCTATTACACGCGGGCGGTGCGCCGCCAGGGAGCAGCGCCGGTCGTGGGCATAGACCTGTCGCCGGAGATGATCCGGCAGGCAGAGGCGGCGGAGGCGGCCGGGCCGTTGGGCATTACCTACCGGGTGGGCGATGTGGCGCAGATGGGGGCGGTGGGCGCGTTTGATGTGGTCACGGCCGTGTACCTGCTGCAATATGCCGCCACCGAAAGTGAACTGCAAGGTATGGTCAATGCCATCTACGCCAATCTGAAACCGGGCGGGCGGGTGGTGATGGTCACAGGGCAGCCAGACCTGACCGAAGCGCACCTGGCGGCGCAAAGGCATTACGAGGTAATCATCGAGCCACAAGGCCCGTTGGCCGATGGCGTCAGCATTGACACCACCATTTTTGTGCCGGAGGGGGCGGTGAAATTTACCAACCATCACTGGACAAAAGCGGCCTATGCGCGGGTTTTCCGGCAGGCCGGTTTCCATTCGGTTGTCTGGTATCCCATGCAGATTTCGGCCGAGGGGCTGGCGCTGTATCCCCCTGAATACTGGCAGCCTTACCAACAATATCCGGCCATTGCCGTAGTAGCTGGCCGCAGGTAAAGCGGTTCATTGATATCGTTCAGCCTGCATCTGGTAGAGCCGGGCGTAACGGCCGTTGTGTTGCCGCAATTCATCGTGACGGCCGTACTCCGTTATCCGCCCAACTTCCAAAACCGCGATCACGTCGGCCATACGGACGGTGCTGAAATGTTTTCCTGCGCCGTGAAAGCGTAACGGCCGAAGTCCTGAAACACCGTGCCCATACGGCCGCGCAGTTCTTCCGGGTCAAAGTCACCAATCTGTTTCTACAAAAATGTCGTGATCTGTTCCAGGTTTTTTTTGGTGATGGCGGGGACCTGTACGTTTTCCACCGGGTAGCCGGCGACGAGGATGAGGTACGGCCGTTCGTTTTTCGGCCGGCCCAATATCTCGTTCAAAAAGCCCATGGGGCTGGGGGTGTGCGTCAGGGTGGCTAACCCCGCCAGGTGGCAGGCGGCGATTAAAAAGCCGGTGGCAATGCCCACCGACTCTTGCACATAATAGTTTTTTACATGTGTCCCATCCGCGTTTACGGAGTAACTCTGGGCAAAAATGGCAATGAGGAAAGGGGCTGTTTCCAGAAAAGGTTTGCGCCAGTCGGTACCCAACGGTTCCAGGGCTGCCAGCCACTCTTTGGGGGCGCGCCGTTCATAAAAATCGCGCTCTTCTTCTTCGGCCGCTTCCCGGATTTGTTTCTTAATGGCCGGATCAGAGACGACCACAAAGTGCCAGGGCTGCAAATTGGCCCCGTTTGGGGCCGTGCCGGCGGCGAGCAGACATTGTTCGATCACCTCGCGGGGTACGTCGCGGCGGGCATAGTCACGCACAGTACGCCGCCGCCGCATGGTGGTGTAAAATTCCGCCGCCCGCTGCTGCATTTCCGCTACGGGAACCTCTTGATAGTCGGTATGGGGTACAAATTTTGCTTCGCTCATGTTGAATCAATCTCCCTGACTGATGGAGGGGGATGATAGCGAAATTTCCCACGAATGACCACGTATCAGACCTGACAGGTTTTTGAAAACCTGTCAGGTCTTGGAAGAGGAAGAGTATGAAATATGCACCCTGGATTGTGATTTTGTCGTTGCTGGCGGCGTGCAGTCAGGTGGAGACGACACCCACGCCAACGGTCACGCTCGTACCCACACCTACGCCGACTCCAATTCCGACGCCGACGTTTGATGCCGCCAAATTGGGCAGCGCGGAACTGGATGTGACCTACTGTTCGCCAGACGGCCGTGCCCAAAAGCTGGACATCTACTATCCGTCAGCCGGTGGTCCCTGGCCCGTGCTGCTCTATGTGCATGGCGGCAGTTGGCGCGAAGGGGACAAAGCCGAAGGCGCGGGCTGGCGCGGCCTGAATGAGCAGGGGATATTGGTCGTTTCGGTCAACTACCGCATGGCGGCCGAGGGCAAATTCCCGGTGATGATCGAAGATGTGCAGTGCGCGGTGCGGTATTTGCGGGCGCACAGCGCCGATTACAACCTTGACCCGAATCGCATGGCGGCGGTGGGGGCCAGCGCCGGTGGGCACCTGGTGGCGCTGTTGGGTACGGCAGACGACACGGCCGTGTGGAACCAAAGCGAATATGCCGAGCAATCCAGCCGGGTGCAGGCGGTGATTACGATGGCCGGGCTGTTTGATTTCACCGTTAATCTGCCCAGCGGCATCAACTCCGCGGTTTATTATGCTTTTGGTGGGCTGGCCGGAGATGGTTCGCCGGAAATGGCGGCGGCCAGCCCGGTAACATACGTCACGGCCGACGATCCCCCTTTCCTGATTTTGCATGGGGACCGTGATGGGGTGGCCCCGGTGGCGCAGAGCAAGATTTTGCACGAACGGCTGACGGCCGTTGGTGTCCCGGCCACTCTGGTCATTGTGCAAAATGGTGACCACAGCCTGGGCGGGGCGAACGCCAGCCCCACCCAAGCGGAAATTAACGAGATCATCAACGCTTTTCTGGCCGAGATTTTTGAATGATAACTGTTCGTAGTAGGCGATTTATCGCCGTTTGCAGGCGATAAATCGCCTACTACGAACAGTAAGAACCCGGTTTTTGAGGAGAAATGGAGATGCTGAATAGTTACAGGAGAGTTGTTTATTTTTTGGTGGTCACGGCCGTATTGTTGGCTGCTTGTGGTGAGGGGGCGGAAACGGCAACGGCCGTGCCGACCGTTACCACTGCACCGACACCAACAATCGCTGAAAATTTGCCGACCGGTAATTTACCGGCGATTACGGCCGTGACCCTCGACCGCCCCACCTTACCCCGATATGAATCGTTGGAGATGGTGGTGGATGTGACGGCCGTGTACACCAACCCCTACGATGCCCGCGAAGTAACTCTGGATGGTCTCTTCACCGCTCCCGATGGCTCAGAAATGCGTGTGCCCGGCTTTTGGGATGGGCAAGAAGCGTGGCGGCTGCGCTTTACCCCTTCCCAGGAGGGTGAATGGCGCTACCAGCTTCGCCTCACCGACGCCAACGGCGTCAGCCAGCCCGCCGGGGGCACGTTCACCGTCACTCCCTCCGACCATCACGGCTGGCTGCAAGCGGGTCATTGGGTCAACCCCGACTACAGCGGCCATTACCTGGTGCATCACGACGGCACACCGTTTTACGGCCTGGGTCACGCCGACGCCTTGAACATTCTCATTGACGGTTTCTCGGTGGAGCGCGGTGTGGGGCTGTTTAACAACATGGTGGAAGCGGGCGAAAACTACGTCGTCTGGTGGCCTTTTTACACCTCATCGCCGGTGTCCAGCCGCTATGACAACTACACCGTTTCCAATCTCAACCTGATAGACGTGGTAGTCAAAGACGCCCAGGCCAAAGGAATTTTCCTCATCTTCACCATCTGGGATCATCCCCAATTGCGCGACAATACCCATGCCTGGGGTACTGGCAATTGGGGCGGCAATGGCTTTAGCAAGCTGACAGACATTGACGCCTTTTTTACCGACCCGGAAGCGTGGGCCTGGCAGGAAAATTTATACCGGTACATTATCGCCCGCTGGGGGTACAGCCCGGCCATTGGCCTGTGGCAAACCGTCTCCGAAATTAACGGCACGAACGCCTATGACCAGACCGACTCCTGGCATGAGAAGGTCAACGCCTTTTTTGTAGCCAACGACCCCTATCGTCACCCCACCACCGCCAGCCGCTCCGGGGATGTGGATTGGGAGGCCGGGCATCTGGCCATGGATGCGCCACAGGTGCATTTGTATGACTTTGACAACGACGCGGTGGGCGCAGCGCAAGTATTGGCCGATTGGACCAGCCTGATGTTTAACCGGGCGGAGAAGCCAAATTGGGTAGGGGAATTTGGCGTAACGGGCAACAGCTATTACCCGGAATTGTTCCACCATTCCATTTGGGCGGCGCTGGCTACCGGGGCGGCAATGACGCCGGCGGAATGGAACAGCGGCGGCAGTTGGATGCGCATGTCGCCGGAGATGCTGGCCGACCTGGCCCGGCTGGGCGTGTTCGTCTCCGACTTGCCACTGGCGCAGTTAAAACCAACGGCCGTGACCCTCAGCAGCAGCGATCCGGACGTGCGGGGCTGGGGTGTCATTGGCGCAGACGGGGGGCTGTTTTGGGTGCAGGATTTTGCCCTGGCAGGCGCACCCATTGAAGAGGTGCGGGCTGATGAAACGGTGCGGCAAGGCGTCTCTGTGTCTATTGCGGGGATGGCAGCGGGGGTGTATGAGATACGGCCGTACCACACCTGGCGGGGTACTTATCTTGATGCTTATACGGTTGAGTGTGCGGTTAACGAACCTTGTGTGGTCCCCCTGCCTGATTTTGAGGAAGATATGGCTTTTAAGGTTTTAAGGAAGTGATGAAAACGGGGGCTGGTGGCTGGTAGCTGGTGGCTGGTGGCTGGTAGCTGGTGCAAGGAGCCAGCCACCAGCCACCGGTCAGGGGTGATGGCTAATCCTCCCCGTCATCATCGTCATCATAATCGTCCCAACCATCGTCAAAGTCATCTTCGTCATCACCCCAATCATCATTTTCGTATGGTTCGGAATAGGCCCAATCCAACTTGATGGGATTGGTTTGCACCACCTCCAATTCGTCACCACATTCTTCACATACCACAAATTCGCCCAGTTCAAATTGCTGAAAACGAATGCGGGCGCCACAACCAGGACAAATACCAATTCTTACCTGTGCAGTTGAATTTTCTGCCATGACCTGATCTCCTTTTATGATTGATTGCTATACACGCTATGGCACGGCCTGACAGCCGGCACAGTGGCGTAGCATTTGTTTGTTAACGGCCGTTTCTGCGCCGGCCATTTCTACCAGCGTCAAAATTAGAACTTACGTCATCATCCCAGGCTGCTTCTGCCCAATCTAGCTCCAATGGAGAGCGGTTGATTACTTCTAAGACGGAGTCACAGTGATGACAAGTAATCAATTGTCCGAGGTATGGTGGTTTTTTTAAGCGAACTTCTGACCCGCAATCAGGGCATATGGCGATATTTTTGGACACAGCCGTCATATTTTTTCATCCTGTGCATCAATATGCATGTACTGATGACTATAGTTCATGCGGCTAAATATAGAAGAGCGCCGTGTAAAAAGCAGGCACACGGCCGTGACAACAACGTGTCAAAACTGAACGTTCTGTGTGAATTTTGTGCCAAAACTGGCTAAAAAGAGGGGTGATCAGAAATGGAGAAGCGGTAACCGATGCCAGGATGGGTGTGAATATAATGAGAGACGGCCGTGTCCGGCTCAATTTTGCGGCGCAGGCGGCGCACCAGGCCGCGCACTAACTCCCGGCTGCCCTCGGCGCTGTAGCCCCATACCCGCTCCACAATCACATCGGCCGGAATCACTTGTTCCGGGTTGGTCATCAAGATATAGAGCAAACGAAACTCCAGTGGCGTCAGATGTTGCCGCTTGCCATCTGGCAGCGTCACCGCTCGCAGACTGGGGTCTAGTGATAGCCCTTCAATTTCAATGGGGGCCAGGATAGACAAGGGCACAGAACCGGCGCGCTGTAAGAAGACTTTAACGTAGCGGGAGAGAATGCGAGGGGACAACGGCCGTACCAACACCAAATCTACCCCCGCATCCAATATGGCACAATGCGTATCTTCTGTCAGTGGATCCACCAGCACCAACAGCGGCGCCTGCGAAAACTCTCGTATCGCCTGTGCTTCCGCCACCAGAGACGCCATATCTCCCGGCGCAAACAAGATCAAATCTACCGGATGGGCGTGTAGGGAGTTCAAAATCAGCTTAACGGCAGCCGTGCGCGCTACCGACAGCCCGGCATGGCGCAGTACATAACTCAAAAACTCCCGCTCTTCCTGGTTATGAGCAATAACAATTGCCTGCATAAAAATGAGATTGGGAGATTAGGAGATTAAGAGATTGAATCTCCCAATCTCCTAATCTCCCAATCTCTCAAATTACTCGGCGCCGCCGGTCAGCGCACAGCGAAAGCCCAGATTGGCCTGAATCACACGCGGGTCAAACGAGCCACGCGCCGCCGCCCGTACCTCGTCCCGTGGCGATAACCAGGAGCCGCCGCGCAGGGATTTAAACTCCCCATCCGTTGGCCCCATCGGGTTGGTATCTGTTGAACTCGTATAATAACGAAAGTCATACCAGTCGGCTACCCACTCCATCACATTGCCGGCCATATCATACACGCCAGCGGGGGAACGGCCGTCGGGGTAACTACCCACCGGCGCGGTATCTCGGTGCCCATCATTAAACGCCGTGTCTCGGTTATTGGAAGAGCAGTTCTGGTCACAATAATTGAGCTTGGTGCCATCAAAGGCATCACCCCAGGGGTAACGCAGTTTGATCTCTTGCACCGGGTCAAACGCAGCGGCCATCTCCCATTCCGCCTCGGTGGGCAGCCGCGCCCCACGCCATTCACAAAAGGCCCGCGCCATGTACCAGTTCACAAACACCACCGGGTAATCGGCAAAGGCCGGGTCGCCATAATACGCCGGGTGCGTGGTGGGGTTGGCGCGAGAAGGAGCGGTACAGCCGCCCGCTTCCACACAAAGTTGGTACTGTCCATTGGTCACTTCGGTCTCATCTATGAAAAACGGCGACAGATTTACCAGATGCATGGGGCGCTCATCCCGTTCGCCCTCTTCAATGCCCATGCTGAAAATGCCGCCGGGCATGTAAATCATGCGCGCTCCGGTGCCGGTGATGAGCGGTTCGGGGGTA
The DNA here is from genome assembly GCA_900696625.1 of uncultured Chloroflexota bacterium. Classification (GTDB taxonomy): domain Bacteria; phylum Chloroflexota; class Anaerolineae; order Promineifilales; family Promineifilaceae; genus CAADGU01. Next base: position 17,679 of record CAADGU010000158.1, read on the forward strand.
GGTGTAGGCGGCTCGGTGGGAATGGGCAGCGGCGAAGGGGTGGGCGCGAGGGCGGTCATGGCAGCGATCACGGCCGTTTCCACAGTGGCGGTGGCTTCTACGCTGGTGACGGTTGGCTGGTTGATATTGCTGCGCGCCAGAGCATAACCGGCCAACAAGAGGAAGAGCAGCAGCCCCACCAGGCCGTAGATAGTGCGCATTTCAATCTGGCGGCGTACCTGGGGCGTCAGCCGGGGTTGGGCGGGCTGGCCGAATTGGGTGGCAGGCGCGGTGCGGCGCAAGGGGAGTGGTTCGGGTTCACTACGGCCGTAAGGCCGGGCCAACGCTGCCGCAAATTCCGCCGCCGACGCACACCGCGCCTCCGGGTCAATGGACATCGCCCGATTTGCCACCAGGGAAAGATAAGGCTCCACATCGGGGTTGATTTCGCGGGCGGGGACCAAATCGGCCAGGCCACTTTCCCGCTTCAACGCGCCGGGCGGTATCTTGCCCGTCAACAGCGTGTAGAGGGTGGCCCCCAGGCTGTAAATATCGCTGGCAGCGGTCACTTCCAATTGCGCCTGCTGCTCCGGTGCGCCGTATCCGTCGGTATGGGGCCGGATACCCAAATCAGGCAGGCCGCTGTCTACCAGGAAAATCTGACCGGTGGCCGTCAGACGGATGTTGGCCGGTTTGATGTTCAGATGCAGCTGCCCCTGTTCATGCAAATAGGCCAGCGGTTTGCTGGCTTCTTGCAGCCAGGTGATGATGAGGTCAGAGGGCAGACGGCCGTACTGCTGCCCCAACGCCCGCAAATCCACCCCATCCACATACGTCCACACCAGGTATTGCCCCACTTCTTCCAGGGCAAAATGGTCCAACAGCCGGGGTAACTGCGGATGTTGCAGTCGGCTCAGTTGGCGCGCCTGCTGGCGAAACCGTTTTTGAATGTCAACGGCGGGGTCGAGGTATTCTTTAACGGCCGTGTCCACCCCATCCACCACATCCCAGGCGCGATACACCGCCCCATACGGCCCCTCGGCCAACAGGTTGATAATGCGATACCGTTTTTGCAGCAATTCTCCAGGGAGTAAAGGCATAGTCCTTAGGCAACAACATCCATCGCATACTGAATACACGCCTGAATATCTTCTGCTGTTAACTCAGGGTAACAATTTTCGATAATCTCGGTGAACGTGACGCCATCGCGCACCAGTTCCAACACGTTTTCTACCGTGATCCG
>CAADGU010000159.1 GCA_900696625.1 uncultured Chloroflexota bacterium
ATCAACCTGTATGGCCCACCCGGCGTGGGCAAAACCTCCATTGCCACCTCTGTGGCCCACGCCATGGGGCGCAAAGTGGTGCGCATCAGCCTGGGCGGTGTGCGTGACGAGGCCGAAATTCGCGGCCATCGGCGCACCTACATTGGCGCCATGCCGGGGCGCATCATTCGCGCGCTGCGTGATGCGGGCACAAACAACCCGGTGGTTGTGCTGGATGAAATTGACAAGGTGGGCGCGGATTGGCGCGGCGACCCGGCGTCGGCGCTGCTGGAAGTGCTGGACCCGGAGCAGAATGACAAATTTACCGACCATTACCTGGAAGCGCCCTTTGATCTCAGCCAGGTCATCTTTATCACGACATCAAACCAGCTAAACACCATCCCCGGCCCGCTGCTGGATCGCATGGAAACGATCACCATGCCCGGCTACATTGAAGAAGAAAAAGCGAGCATTGCCACCGGTTATCTGCTGCGCAAGCAGTTGGAAGGCAGTGGCATTGCCGGTGAGGATGTCTCCTTTACCGACGAGGCGCTGCGCCATCTGGTGCGCCATTACACGCGGGAGGCGGGGGTGCGCAGCCTGGAACGGCACATTGGCCGCATTGCCCGCAAGGTGGCGGTGCAGGTGGCCGGTGGGGCGCAGGGGCCGTTTGTGATTACACCAAAAGATGTGGCCGACTATTTGGGGCCGGAGATATACCGCTACGGTACGGCCGAAGAAAATGATGAGATTGGCGTCGTCACCGGTCTGGCGGTGAGCGGTTTTGGCGGCGATACCTTGCCCATTGAAGTGAGCCTGAGTGAAGGCAACGGCAAGATTACATTAACAGGTTCGTTAGGGGATGTGATGCGCGAATCCATCCAGGCAGCATTGACGTATGCGCGGGCTAATGCGCGGTCTCTCGGGCTGGAGCCAACAGTCTTTGACCATGTAAACCTACACGTCCATGTGCCGGATGGTGCGACCCCTAAAGATGGCCCCAGCGCGGGCATTGGCATGGCGACGGCCATTATCTCTGCCTTCACCCGCCGCCCGGTGCGCCGCGATGTGGCCATGACCGGTGAAGTAACGCTGCGCGGCAAGGTGCTGGCGATTGGTGGCCTGAAGTCCAAGACGATTGCCGCCCACCGCGCCGGCATCAAGACCGTGATTCTGCCGAAGGAAAACGCCAAAGATATACCGGAACTGCCGGACAGCATTCGCGCCGACCTGACGTTGATCCCGGTGAGCCACCTCAGCGAGGTATTGGCGCAGGCCCTGCGCGAACCGGACGAGCCGCCTTTTGCCATTGAGCCAAAAAGTGACCGCCTGCCGCTGCCAACGCCGGTTGCGTCCGGCCACACCGCGCCGCTGCGGGCGCAACCAGAGTCAGATAAGTTCAGAACTGTCTGGGAATTTTAGCTGTAACCCGCTTTGCCAAATCGCGCTACAAATGGAAAAGCCACCACCTGTTCAGGTGGTGGCTTTTTTGTTTTGGGGGAGTACACTTGGGGCATGGAAAGGGGTTGGCGATTTCCGATTATGGCGCTGGTGATGGCAGCGCTGCTGGCCGGTTTGTGGGCCGGGCTGCTGCGGTTGGGGTGGGCATGGCCGGTGCTACGGCCGTTGCTGCCCTCCCTGCATGGCCCGCTCATGGTTTCTGGCTTTTTGGGCACGCTTATTTGTCTGGAGCGGGCGGTGGCGTTGGGGACAGTGGGCGGTAAGCAGTTAGCAGTGAGCGGTAAGCAGTTAGCAGTGGGCGGTAAGCAGTTAGCAGTGAGCGGTAAGCAGTTAGCAGTGAGCGACGGACGCAACGTCCGTAAGCCGTTTTATTATGTGGGGGCGGCGGCGACGGGGGTGGGGGCGTTGTGGCTGGTGATGGGGCTGCCGGTGACGGTGGGGCAGGTGTTGGTTTTGTTGGGTAGTGGGTGGCTTACGGCCGTCTCCCTCTACATCTATCGCCAGCACCGGACGCTGTACACGGCCGTGATGGGATTGGGCGCGCTCAGTTGGCTGGTGGGCAATGGGCTGTGGCTGGCCGGTTGGCCGGTGCATCGCCTGGTGGTCTGGTGGGCGGCCTTTCTCGTCTTGACCATTGTGGGCGAGCGGCTGGAATTGAGCCGGGTGCAGCGGTTGAGCCGGATGAGTTTTTGGCTGTTTGGGGCGGCAACGGCCGTGTTTGGCGCGGGGCTGCTGTTGTCGCTGGCAGCGGCCGATGCGGGCGTCCGGCTGAACAGCCTGGGGGCGCTGGCGCTGGCGGCCTGGCTGCTGCGCTATGACATTGCCCGGCGCACGGCGCGCCAACCGGCCATCACCGGTTACATTGGCCGCAATTTATTGGCCGGGTATGGCTGGCTGGTGGTCAGCGGGTTGGCCGGGCTGGCCTGGGGGCAGTTGGTAGCCGGGCCGCGTTACGATTTGTGGCTGCACGCCCTCTTCCTGGGTTTTGCTTTTAGCATGATTTTTGCCCATGCCCTCATCATTTTCCCGGCCGTTACCGGTTTGCCGGTGGCCTACCACGCCAGGTTTTACATCCCGGCGCTGCTGTTGCAGGCGTCGCTGCTGCTGCGGGTGGCGGCGGATTGGACTATGCATAACCCGGCGCTGCGGCAGTGGGGCGGCCTGCTGAATGCCATCGCCATCCTGCTCTTTTTTGGCATGGTGGCGGTGGGGCTGGCGCGGGGAAGAAAAGTAATTGAGTAATTGGGTAATTGGGTAATTACCCAATTACCCAATTACCAGATGGAGTTTGTTATGAACGAAACAGTCATCCAACAATTATCCGAACTGCTGCCGGAGATACCGGTGGAAACGATTGTCAGCCGCAAGGTGTTGAGCGGTGACCATGTGAAGGTGACGCTGTTTGGCTTTGCTGCCGGCGAAGAACTGACGGAGCATACGGCCGCCTATCCCGCCATCCTGCACTTTTTGAGCGGTGAGGCGGATTTGCAATTGGGCGATGAAAAGGCAACGGCCGTGCCCGGTACCTGGATTCATATGCCGGCCAAATTGCCGCACAGCGTGGTTGCGCGCACGGCCGTGACCATGCTGCTCTATTTAGTGGTGGGTTGAGGACGGCGTTAGTTATTCAAAACAACCACCGGGCAGGGTGAACCTTTCAGGATGCGGTCAACGCCCGGTCCCAGGAACAAGCGGTCGGTGCCGGGGCGCACATCCGTGCCCAGAATGATGAGGTCTGCCTCTTTCTCTCTGGCGACGGCCATAATCATCGTTTCCGGATCCGGCCCTAAGCGCACCTCGGTATCTGCTCTAACTTCACGCGCTTCTGCCCGCTGCCGCAGCTCTTCCACCATGTGCCAGCCAATCGCCAGCTGTCGCTCTAGCATCTCGCCGCTGGCATCCGGGCTGTAATTGCTCTTGCCTTCCACCACCACGTGCAGAATAACCACCTCTTCCCCATTCGTCGCCAGAGCAAAACCGAGATCGGCTGCTTGCCGGGCTGCCTGGCTGCCATTGGTGGGGATAAGTATACGTCGGGGCCGCCACTCCTTTTGGACACGCTGTCCCTGCACGATCATTGTAGGACAAGGGGCGAGCCGCACCAGGTAATCCACCAGCGGCGTAAACAAAACATCGGTTCCCCGATTTTCCTCTGAGGCGCCTAACACCATCAGATCATAATCTTTGCGGGCTTCATCCAGGATAAACTCAGCGGCGTGGCTGCCCTCAAACACCTTTTTCACCAGTTCATGTTCATCAAACAGGGGCGACAGTTCGTTTAGATAGGTGTGGCCTCCAGCCCGCTGCCCTTTGGCCGCGATATTGAGCAGCGTCACCGATAGGTTAAGATTTTGCCCCAATTTCCGGAGCAGTTGTGCTTCGATGGTTTGGGCGACACCACCGCCTGGCCGCTGGCGCACTGGCAGCAACACGCGATGGATGTTGGCAATCAGGCTGCCCACCGCCATCTCTTCCTGGCGCAGTCGTTTGAGTTCTTGCTCCTCTGGTATGACCCGTCTGAGGACCCAACGCAGGGCAGGTGGGGCCATTAGCGAAGTAGCCATGGCCATGATGACGATGATGGAAAACATATCTTGCGAGAGAATGCCCAGATTCAGGCCAATGGTGGCGATGATAATTTCCATCGCTCCCCGCGCATTGAGGCCCGCGCCAAAGCTGAGGGACGTCCAATGATCCCGCCGGCCGATGAGCCGCGCCCCTAGATAGGTGCCGACGACCTTGCCGCCGGTGGCTACGGCAATGACCAGCAGGGTGATCAAGATCAGTTGCGGGTCGAACAGGTTTTGGATATTAACTTTGAGGCCGGCGACGGCGAAAAAGATGGGTGAAAAGATGCCCAGGGCCATGCTTTCCAATTTGTGATGCACGGTTTCTGGCAGGCGGGGCATTTGTCCAAACAAGATGCCGATCACAAATGCACCCAACACCGCTTCTAAATTGAACGCCTGGGTGAGTGCGCCCCAGGCAAAGGTGAAGACCATGACCAGGGTCAACAATTTGTCCCGGCTGATGACTTCGTCTTGGACAAAGTCCAGCGATTTTTTAACAAGCCAGCGGCCAACGGTGAAGCTGAGTACCATAAAAGCCAGGACGCTGCCGACTGTTTGCAAAACGGAACCGGCGCTAATGGCTTCGCCGGTGGCCAGCCCGGCTACCACCGAGAGCAGCATCCAGCCAATGGTGTCATCGCTCATGCCGGCGGCGATGATGGTCTGGCCGATGTCACGCCGCATCAGGTTCATGTCCATCAGGACTTTGGCGATGACGGGGATGGCGGAGATGGACATGGCGGTAGCCACAAAGAGGGAAAACACAAGCCGCTGCGTGGGGTCGGCCAATAGAAAGTCAGGCAGATATTGGCCCAGCAGGAAGCCGGTGCAAAAGGTGACGGCGATGCCGCCAAAGGAGACGCCAACGGCCGTGCGCGCATGACGCTTGATGAGGGTAAGGTCGGTTTCCAGACCGGTGATGAGCAGCAGAAACATGGCCCCTAACAGGCTGATAACTTCGAGCAGGTAGCCTTGCACGGCCGTTTGCGGCACAATCCACTCGCCCAATACCGGGAACAGGCTGCTTAACAGGGATGGCCCCAGGATGATACCGGCCAAAATCTCGCCGACGACGGAAGGCTGGCCTAATCGCTGCGCAATTTCGCCCAACGCCCTGGCGGTGAAGAGCAGAATGGTGATTTGAACTAACAAAACAAGCACATCGTGATGCGACGCTGCGGAAAATGAATCCATGAAAACTCCTTTTGATCGGTAATCAGATTGGTTCAGTCTACAAGATTGAACCAATCTATAAAGAGGGTACACCACAGTTTTGTAGCAGGCAAAACAAGGTAGTACCCGACCAACCTGAATTTGAGGAACTCGCACGCCCACGTGCGAACGAGCAGTACGAGGGCGTTCTGCTCTCCTCACCCCACAAATTTAGTTTGTTGAGGTAGTAGTCTATTGGGGTGGGATGATCTAACTGAATCTGTTACTACAAACCAAACTCTTTAACCTGCCCAAAGGATCAATACAATTGATCAAAGGATCGTATATTTACGTGCCGGATTCAGGTATAAACCGAAACGGATGAAAGGGAAGGATTTCTGATGAGGCGTACATGGGTAAATTATTGAAGAATCGTAATTTTGCATTGTTGTGGACGGCCGTACTCATTTCCGGCGTGGGTGATGTATTGTACACCGTCGGCATTATGGTCACTATTTTTCAAACGAGTGGGTCGGCGCTGCAAACGGCGGGGGTGATGGCCGCCACGTTGCTGCCCATCTTCCTGCTCAGTCCGGTAGCCGGGGCGATTGTAGACCGCCATTCGCGCCGGGCGGTGATGGTGACGGCCGACCTGGTGCGGGCCGCGCTGGTAACGCTGCTGCTGATTTTTGCCCAGGGCGACCGCTTGAACTTGTGGCTCATTTACCTGGTGGTGGCCGGGTTGGGGGCGATGACAGCGTTCTATACACCGGCGCGTATGGCGATTTTACCGGCGATTGTCCGCCGGGATGAACTGGCGCGGGCGAATGGGGTCATGTCTGGCACGGTGCAGGGCACCCAGGCGTTTGGTTATATTTTGGGTGGCTTTCTGGTGGTGTGGGTCAGCTTGCAGGCGCTGATATTACTGGATTTACTCACCTTTTTGGCGTCGGCGGCCTTGATTAGCGCCGTTCATCTGGGCGTAACAGAGCGGGAACGGCGCACGCAGCAAGCGCCCGATGTCCCGTTGTGGCAATCGGTGAAAGATGGCGCGCGGTATTTGCGCCATCACGAATTGGCGCGCACGCTGGTGACAATGGAGTGGTTGGAACATGTGCCGCATGGCGTGTGGACATCGGCGTTGATGTTGGTGTTTGTGGAGCAGGCGCTGAATGCGGAGGCACAGGTGTGGGGGCTGCAAAATGGGGCGTTTTACACGGGGGTGATGTTGGGGGCGGTGCTGGCTACGGCCGTGTCCGGCATCATCATGCGTTGGCCGGGGCGCATCATCATCATCAATGCCTTTTTGATGGGTTTGTTGACGATTGTTTACGCGCAGACGGCCAGTGTGACCGTCACCATCGTTATCTCCATCATGTATGGGCCAACGTTTGCCCTGCGGGATGTGGCCCAGAATACATTGCTCCAGACAAGTGTGGATGAGGATAAACTGGGGCGGGTTTACTCCTTGCGCGAGATGGGCTGGAATGTGGTCTTTTTGCTGTCTGGCCTGACTTATGCGGCATTGGTTGACGTGGGCGTGCCCATTCGCGCCATTTACATGCTGGCGGCGGCGGGGTATTTGCTCACGGCCGTGTATGCCCTCTCCTCCCGTGCCCTGCGCCACAGCCGGATTGGGGAGGTGGCGGTAATCGGCAATCCGTAATCGTTAATCGGTTTACGCATCACTCGTCACTTGTCACCATGAACCACAACGACCACGTCAGATTATTGCAGAATGGCATACCGCATCCCGGTGGGGTGTGGGCTGATCTGGGGGCGGGCGAGGGGGCGTTTACGCTGGCGCTGGCGGAGTTGATTGGGCCGGTGCTTGGTGTGATTTATGCGGTGGACCGAGACGGCCGTGCCCTGCAATCGCTCCAAAAACAGATGCGCCGCTCCTTTCCCCACATCACCTTGCACTCCCTTCAGGCAGACTTTACTCGTCCGCTTTCCCTGCCACCGCTGGATGGCGTGGTGATGGCGAATTCACTTCATTTTGTAGCCAACAAGGGGCCGGTTTTGCAGCAGGTGAAGGGATATTTGCGGGAAGGAGACGGCCGTCTGCTCATCGTCGAATACAACAGCGACCAGGGCAACCACTGGGTTCCCTACCCCTTCTCCTACCAGACGTGGCGCAAACTGGCACAGCAAACCGGCTTCCGCCACACCGAACAGTTAGCCACCTACCCCAGCCGCTTCCTCCACGAAATCTACGCCGCCGCCAGTTGGTGAGGGGGTGAAGGGGTGAAACTGCTCACTGCCCACTGCTCACTGCCCACTGCTCACCGCTCACTGCTTACTGCTTACTGCTCACTGCTTACTGCTCACCTCTCCCCCGTCTGCACCCGCCACAGCCCTGCATAAATCCCCGTATCTTGCCCAGCCAGTTCGTTGTGCGTCCCCTGTTCGCGCAGGGCGCCATTTTCCAGCACAAAGATGCGGTCGGCGTTGCGGATGGTGGACAGGCGATGGGCAATGACGATCATGGTGCGCCCCACCGAAATGCGCTCCATCGAACGCTGGATGGCCGCTTCCGTTTCGTTGTCTACCGAAGAAGTGGCCTCGTCCAAAATCAGCACCGGCGGGTCTTTGAGTACGGCGCGGGCGATGGAAATGCGCTGCCGCTGCCCGCCGGACAGCTTCTGGCCGCGTTCGCCGACAACGGTGTCATAGCCGTTGGGCAGTTGGGTGATGAATTCGTGGGCTTCGGCTACTTTGGCCGCCTCTACAATCTCGTCCAGGGTGGCGTCGAATGTGCCGTAGGCGATGTTTTCGCGCACGGTGCCATGAAAGAGGAAGACGTCCTGGCTGACCAGCCCAATGGCCCGGCGCAGGTCGTGGGTGTGCAGGGTGCGGATGTCACGGCCGTCCAGACACACCTTTCCTTGGCTCACATCATAAAAGCGCAGCAGCAGCTTGATGAGCGTACTCTTGCCGGAGCCGGTGGGGCCGACAATGGCCGCCGTTTCCCCCGCCGGAATGTGCAGCGACAGTTCTTTGATCACATGCGGCTGGTTATCACTGTACCCTTCATAGTCGCGCCATTTGTAGCGGAAATTGACCGCCTCAAAGGCGACCTCCCCGCGCACGTCGGCCAGGGGTAAGGGTTCAAGTCCATCGGGGATGGACGGCCGTGTGTCCAGCAGATCAAACACCCGGTTCGTGGAAGCCATGGCCCGTTGGTACAAATCGAGTGTTTGCCCCAGGCGAGTGAGCGGCCACAACAAGCGTTGGGTCATAAAGACCAGCACGCTATATACGCCCACATTCAGCCGCCCTTCCACCACCAGCAGCCCGCCAAAAATCATAAT
>CAADGU010000160.1 GCA_900696625.1 uncultured Chloroflexota bacterium
ACGGCCGTCGCCGACGCCCACACCCGCTTCGTCATATCCCACACTGTCTGGTAAACCAGCAGCAGCACGGCCGTACTCGTCATCACCGATAGCAAATTCACCCGGTAAGCGGCTGTATCGCCGATGGGCAGCCGGGTCATCAGGTGCGCCAGCAGGGTGTAGAGGGGAAAACCGGGTGGATGGGCCACGCCCAACTGCGCGGCAATGAGTTGGAATTCGCCGTTGTCGGCGGGCAGCAAACCAGGAGCAATGGTGAGCAAGTAGAGAGCGCCAAAGAAGACGGCCGTACCCACCAGCCCCCCGCGCGCCAGCCACCGTTCCGGCAGCGCGGGCAGGGGGATCATCTGGGCAAAACAGACGGCCGTGAGCAGGGCGACGGCCGTCCAGACCAGCGGATCCGGGTGCGGATACAAGGCGTAACCCCACATCATCAGCAGCGGCCATGTTTCAGACAGAGGGTGCGGCCGTACCATCAGCAGCGCCAGCACGGTTGTCAACGCAGTGAAGGTCATGGCGACAATTGCACGAGGTTCATAAACGTTTGCCCAGGTTTCGCTGGCCACACGACCGCTGAACAGCCCCAACGCCAAAGCGGGTAACAGCCACACGACCAGATGCCATAAACGAATCCACATGCGCCGGATTATATCTTTCAATCTTTATTGGGGTATTGAGATATTGGCTATCTCTCAATCTCTCAATATCTCGTTATAATCTGAGGCTGTAGGAGAAAGAAGCTATGTTTACGATTTATCCGGCGATTGATTTGCGTAACGGCCGTGTGGTGCGCTTACAATATGGCGACCCCAACCAGCAAACAGTGTTTAGTGATGATCCGGTGGCGATGGCCGAAAAGTGGCTGGCTGCGGGGGCGGAATGGCTGCATGTGGTGAATCTGGATGGCGCGTTTGATGAGGCGGGCGCGGCCAATTGGGCCATGCTGCCACACCTGACGGCGCTGCCGGTGCAGGTGCAGTTTGGCGGCGGCGTGCGCACGTTGGATGATATTGAACGAGTGATTGAAGCCGGCGCGGCGCGGGTGATCCTGGGCACGACGGCCATTGAAAAACCGGCGTTGCTGGGGCAGGCGGTGGCCCATTTTGGCGCAAAACGGATTGTGGTGGGGATTGATGCCCGCGACGGCCGTGTGCAGACGCGCGGTTGGTTGCAAGACACGGCCGTCACCCCCATTGATCTGGGCAGAAGGGCGCGAGCCTTGGGGGTGAAAACGGCCGTTTATACCGACATCAACCGTGACGGTGTACTGACCGGCGTCAATGCTGCTGCCACCGCGGAACTGGCCCAGGCCACCGGATTAGGGGTCATCGCCTCTGGCGGCGTGGCGGCGCTGGCTGATGTGCAGCGATGTGTTGACCTGGCGGATAAGGGCGTGGTGGGGGTGATTTTGGGGCGGGCGATTTATGACGGCCGTGTCAATCTGCAGGAAGCCATTGTCCTCACACAGGTGAATGAATGAGGTTGCATGTTGCAAGTTGCAGGTGGCAAGTAACTTGCTACCTGCAACTTGCCACTTGGCGCTTGCTCTATGAATACAGACCTGAGCCAACAACGGGTGAATTACGATACCATCGCCCACCTGTATGACGAACCCATACGCGATCATGCGGTGGATGAGAACCTGGCGCGCTTTTTGGCGGCACGGCCGTCTTTCTCCCCCGTGCATATTCTGGACATGGGTTGTGGCACGGGCAAGCAGTTAGCTGCCAACCGGCCCCATTTTCCCGGTGCGCTGATGGTCGGGCTGGATTTGTTCGCCGGGATGCTGCGGCAGGCACAGTTACGCTGCCAGACGGTGGCCTGGGTACAGGGCGACAATGCGGCGGCCCCTTTTGCCGCCGGTAGTTTCCATTACGTCACCAATCAATTTTCCTACCCACATGTGCAAAACAAGCGGCGCTTTTTTACGGAAACGGTCCGGCTGTTGCAACCGGACGGCCGTTTTGTGTTAACCAACATTGATCCCTGGTCAATGCCCGGTTGGGCCATTTACCGGTACTTCCCGGCGGCGTGGGCGCTGGATGAGCAAGATTTTTTACCGGTGGAACGGTTGGTGGCGATGTTAGAAGAGGTGGGTTACGGCCGTGTCACTTTCAGCCGCCGCCACCTCGCTGTGCCCACTTCGTTGGCCGATTTCCAGGCGTATGCCTCGGCGCGGCATCGCACCTCGCAATTTATAGCGATGGCCGACGCCGATTACACCGCCGGGCTGGCGGCCATTGAACGGGAGAGGCAGCAGTGCGGGGACACGGCCGTGATTGAATCAGAAGTTTGCCTGCTCACCATTATTTGCGAAAAAGGTTTGTAGTAGGAGAAAAGATTATGAATGATCCCATTGTGACGGCCTGGCAAACACACGGCCGTTTGCAAACTGACTATATCAAGGCCATCCCAACCGAAGCATTAACGGCCAAATTGAACGGCAAGGGGCGCAGCGTGGGCGCGATTCTGGCGCACCTGCACCACAACCGGCTGGCCTGGCTGGAGCCGGCTGCGCCCGATTTGATGGCAGGAGTGGCAAAGGTGGACAAAGAGGGGATGGTGGATACGGCTGTGCTGCTCACCGCCTTGCCAACCTCCGCCGATGCCATCGCGGCCCTGCTCACCCGCAGTCTGGCTGCCGGTGGCAAAGTGAAAGGATTTGGCGGCCAGGCGGCTTCCTTTTTCGGCTACCTGGTGGCCCACGAAAGTTACCATCATGGCGAAATCGGCCTTATCTTGGGACACGCCGGGTTTGCCCTGGATAACAAAACGGCGTATGGTTTGTGGAATTGGAAGTAGGATGAAGAGCGGCAAGTAGCAGGTCGCAGGTGGCAGGTAAAGACGTGCCACTTGCAACCTGCTACTTGCCACCTTGCAAGCGCATGTTAGCGAAACGTATCATTCCCTGTTTAGATGTGAAAGACGGCCGTGTCGTCAAAGGCATTAACTTTGTGGAACTGCGTGACGCCGGTGATCCGGTAGAGCAGGCCAAAGTGTATGACCAGGCGGGGGCGGATGAACTGGTGTTCCTGGACATTACCGCCACCCACGAAGCCCGCCAGACAGTCATTGACCTGGCGCGGGCCGTGGCCGAGCAGGTCTTCATCCCCTTTACCATTGGCGGCGGCATCCGCACTGTGGACGACATGCGCGGCATCCTGCGCGCCGGGGCGGACAAAATCAGTATCAACTCCGCCGCCGTGCGCCAACCGGAGTTGATCAGTCAGGGGGCGGAGGCGTTTGGCAGCCAGGCCATTGTTGTCGCTATTGATGCCCGGCGGGTTGGTAATAAGTTAGCGGTGAGCAGTGAGCAGTTAGCAGTGAGTGGTAAACGAGTAGACGCTCCTGATTCTTCCTTCATAATTCATAATTCACAATTCATAATTCCCCACTGGGAGGTGTATGTGAGCGGCGGGCGTACCGCCACCGGGCTGGATGTGGTGGAGTGGGCGGTGGAGGCGGAGCGGCGTGGCGCGGGCGAAATTTTGCTCACCAGTATGGATGCCGACGGCACACAGGAGGGGTATGATCTGGAATTGACGCGGGCGGTGGCCACGGCCGTGAATATCCCCGTCATTGCCTCTGGTGGGGCGGGTACAGTGGCCCACTTTGCCCAGGCGCTCACCGTTGGCGGCGCGGATGCGGCCCTGGCGGCTTCATTGTTCCATTACAAACAACTGACCATTGCCGAGGTGAAAGCATATCTGGTTAATCAAGGGATACCGGTGCGGGTATGATTGGGAATCTAAAGTTTGATGAGCGGGGGTTGGTGACGGCCGTCGTCCAACATGCCACCACCCATCAAGTCCTGATGGTGGCCTGGATGAACGCCGAAGCATTACGCCTGACCCTGGAAACAGGTCAGACC
>CAADGU010000161.1 GCA_900696625.1 uncultured Chloroflexota bacterium
TGGTGGAGTTGTACGGCCGTTACCAGATCGGCCAACTCATCACCGACGGCGAAGGGATGGGTGCATCGTCTGTTTACGACGCGCTGCTGCAAGCGGCCACAGCACAGCAAACACCGCTGCACCGGGCAATGGCCGGGGAAGTGATCGAAATCAGTGATGGCGTCCGCCTGGAAATGGTGCATCCCGGCGCCGAACTGGACGAGGAAAACCGCAACGACAATTCCGTCTCCTTCCGGCTGGTGTATGGCGACTTTTCTGTGATGTTAACCGGCGACACCGAGGAAAAAGGCGAGGCGCAGATGCTGCAAAAAGGGTATCCGCTGCAATCCCTGGTCTTCAAAGCCGGGCATCACGGCTCCCAAACATCCAGCACCACCCCTTTTTTGCAAGCCGTACAGCCACACATCCTTATCATTTCTGCCGGGGCCGACAACCGCTTCGGCCACCCCCACCCGGAAGTGTTACAACGCGCCGCAGAAATGGGCACGGCCGTACTCCGCACTGACGAATTAGGCACCATAGAGGTCATCACCGATGGTCAGCTCATGTGGTGGCAGGCGTGGGGCGGCAATCGGTAATCGGTGGTCGGTAATCGGTCACTGGTTGTGTGGTATAATTTTGCCATGATGACGCTGGCAGAAATCAAAGAAATCCTGAAAGCGCAAAAACCATACCTGGCCGAACGTTATGGCGTTGTAGAATTGGCCGTGTTTGGCTCTTACGTTCGTGGCGAGCAGCAAGCCAACAGCGATCTTGACGTATTAATTGATGTAGAACGGCCGCCGAAGATCAGCCTGATCGATCTCGTAGAATTGGAAGCCTATCTCTCTGAACAGCTAAATACAGAAGTAGATGTCGCCCTGAAAACCAATCTCAAGCCTCGCATAGGCCGACACATCTTGCGTGAAATGGAACCCGTATGAGTAACGAGTTCCTCGATTACATTGATGACATTCTCGATGCCATGCAGAAGGCCGAGATGTTGGTCGCAGGGATTTCAGTCGCAGAATTTGAAGCAGATTTTCGTATCAATTTCGCGGTGATGCGCGCACTGGAAATTATTGGCGAGGCTACCAAGCATGTACCAGAAACAGTACGAGATCAATACCCCGACATTCCCTGGAAAGGCATGGCTGGTATGCGTGACCGGATTATTCATGGGTATGACGATGTTGATCTGACCATCGTTTGGAATGTTGTGCAAAATGACATTCCACGCATAAAGCCTTTCTTGCTACAGCTACTTTCAGATTTTGCCTCTTAGCCGCATAGCCCAAAACGTGACAATCCTCACCTCGGATTTGTGCCAATGCCTACTGTCTGCGCCCTGTAAAAGCGTCTATTGTGCATGTCTAGTAGAGGTAAACGGTAATCGGTGATCGGTACCGATTACCGATTACCGTTTACCGATTACCGGCAAATGCAAGCTATCACTTCCTTCTTCCAACACAACATCATCGTTGTGTATTTCTTCTACGGCCTGGCCTTTTTCTGCCTGGGGCTGATCGTCTGGCTGGAGACGCGGCGGGCGTCCACGCTGCGGCTGGCGCGGGCCTTGGGGTTTCTGGCCGCGTTTGGCATTTTGCACGGCCTGCATGAGTGGTTTGAAATGTTCCAGCGATTGGGCGCTGCCGGGGCCACCGATATTCCCGCCTGGCTGCTGTCCAATGAACTGCGGTTGGGCCACCTGGTACTTTCCTTCATCTGCCTGGTTATTTTTGGCGTCCAACTCATTTTTGCTACCCGCCAGAATCACAGCCGCGAGCGGCTGCTGGCTTATACGGTAGCGGGGATATTAACGGCCGTCTGGCTTATCAGCGTCCTCATTACCCAATGGCTTTACCAACCGGCGCGTGAGGAGTTGTTGACGGCCGTAGACGTTCTCGCCCGCTACACCCTGGGCATTCCTGGCGCGGTGCTGGCGGCCTGGGCCATTGTGCTGGAACAACGCACCTTCCGCGCCAATGATCTGCATGAAACCAGCCGTGACTTGCTCCGGGCAGCGTTAGCATTGGTATTGTACGGACTGGTAGGGCAGATTTTTACCGCGCCCAGCTTTTTCTTTCCGGCCAACGTGGTGAACACGGAACTTTTTCTGCAATGGTTTGGTATCCCGGTACAGTTGTTTCGGGCAATCATGGCCGCCCTGGTTGCCTTTTTTGTCATTCGCGCTCTGCGCGCCTTTGAGACAGAACGGCAGCGCAACCTGGCGCGGGCCAACGAGGAACGGCTGGCCGCGCAGCGGCAGGCGTTGACCGTGCAGGAACAATCGCGCCAGGAAATGGAACTGCTAAACCAGGAATTACAAACGGCCGTGCAAGACCTCACCCTGCTCTTTACCCTCTCCCGCACCCTGGCTGCCAGCCTGGACAAGAAAACATTGTTGGCCCAGGCCATCAGCCAGATTAGCGCCAGCCTGCCCCGGTTTGCACGTGGCATTATTGTGCTGCGGCAAAAATCAGGCCGCCCCTTAGAATGTGCCGCCTGCCCCGGTCACCTGGACTGTCAGGCCAACCAACCCTGTGTGCAGGCCCGCGCCATTACCCGTGAAATTGAGGCGACGGCCGTGCCCATCTTCACCCAAAATGGCGATCTGACTCCCCTGCCCCAAAACACGCCGCCTCAGGATGACACCATCCTGGCGGTGAATGGTGACAGCGCCATCGGATGGCCGCTGTCGGTACAGGATCAGGTGATTGGCAGCCTGGTGTTGCACATTCAACCAGAGGTGGCGGCGCTCACCGGCCGCGACCTGTCCTTGCTCAGCACCGTTGCCGGGCTGCTCAGCATTGCCATTGAAAACGCCACCCGCTACGAAGAAAGCCAGGCGCGGGAAGTGCTACGCGGCGAACTGCTGCATCAGGTTGTCTCCGTGCAGGAGCGGGAACGGCAGCGCATCGCCCGTGATCTGCACGATGGCGCGGGGCAGGCGCTAACGGCATTGGGGCTGGGTTTTGCCGCCGTGTCTGAAACGGTGAAAAGCAATCCCACCCTGGCGGCGCAACAACTGGTAGAATTGAAGCAAATGAGTACACAAGCCCTGACTGACCTGCGCGACTTGATTCGGGATTTACGGCCGTCCCTCCTGGATGATTTGGGTCTGGTACCGGCCCTGCAAAATCAGGTACAGACCTTCCAGAGCCACAGCGGCATCAATGCCAGATTAACCGTTCACGGCCGTGCCCGCCGCCTGCCGCCAGATATCGAAACCATCGTCTTCCGCATTGCCCAGGAAGCATTGACCAACATCACCAAACACGCCGCCGCCAAAAATGTGACCGTTCTGTTAGCGTTTATGCCGGAGATGATTCAACTGCAAGTGAAAGATGACGGCCGTGGTTTTGACACAGACCAAATCCTGGCTACCACCAGCCAACCCCGCCATGCCTGGGGCCTGCTGGGGATGCAAGAACGAGTAGCGCTCGTTGGTGGTAGCTGCCATATCACCTCCTCGCCCGCCCAGGGCACGGCCGTTGACGTGAGCATCCCTTTGGTAGAAGAATTAGTAAGCAGTAAGCAGTTGGCGGTAAGTAGTTAACCGCTCACTGCTCACTGCTCACTTTCTCAAAATGACCACTCCCATCCGCCTCCTCCTCGTAGATGACCACGCCGTGGTGCGCTCCGGCTTACGGATGCTGCTGCAAGCTCAGCCGGATATGCGCATTGTTGGTGAAGCCGAATCAGGCACGGAGGCCATACACCAGGTACGGCTGCACCGACCCGATGTGGTGCTGATGGATATTCAAATGCCAGACATGAACGGGATTGAAGCGACGAAAGAGATTAAAAAAATGTCAGCGAGTACGGCCGTACTCGCCCTGACCATGCACGAAGACGACCAATACTTCTTTGAAATGCTGCGGGCGGGCGCTTCCGGTTATGTGCCCAAACGGGCCGCGCCGGACGAACTGGTCAGCGCCATCCGCACCGTCAGCCAGGGGCAGGTCTTCCTCTACCCCTCCTTAGCCGCTCGACTGGTACAAAGTTACCTGGGGGATCCCACTGCCGCCAACACCCCATCAGCCGAAGAACTCACCCCCCGCGAACAAGAAGTGCTGACCCACATCGCCGAAGGGCTGACGAACCCGGAAATCGCCGACAAACTGGTCATCAGCGCCAAAACCGTAGACCGCCACCGCGAAAATATCATGCGCAAACTCAACCTGCACAGCCGGGTAGACCTGGTGAAATATGCCATTAAAGAGGGATTGATAGGGTTGGAAGATTAGAGAGGTAATCGGTGAACGGTAATCGGTCAACCGATTACTGATTACCGATTACCTGCTTCTGAAAAGAACCCTGGCAGCCGGCACAGCAAAAATAGTAGGTTGTGCCTTCATGGGTGAAGGTGTAGCGGGCAGTGGCGATGTCTACAGTCATGCCGCAGATGGGGTCAATGGCGGTGGCTGCTTTTGTATGAAGGGCGATGGGTACGGCCGTTGCCGGTTGTAATACAGCCAATTCAATCACCTCACCACTTTTGCTCTCCTCGCCGCAGCCACACGAACAGCCTTCTTCTTCCGTTGCCTCTTCTACGGCCATTGCTTCTACGGCCGTTGCTTCTACGGCCGTTGCTTCTACGGCCGTTGCTTCTACGGCCGTTGCTTCTACGGCCGTCTCTTCCCTAAACAGCGCCCAATCCAACAGTTCCGCATTGCGCCGCCGCTGCACAATTTCGGCCATAATGCTCAGGGCAATCTCATCGCCGCGCCGCGCCTGAATGTCCAGACCGGCAGGCGCTTTCAGCGGCAGCAGTTCCGTCTCCGTGATCCCCTGCATCCGCAAATAATCACGCACCGCTTCTGCCCGTTTGGAGCTGGCGACCAGCCCGACATAGGTTGGTTGCAGAGGCAAAATTTTCGCCAGCGCCAGTTCGTCGTAATTGCCGTGTGTGGCGACGACGATGTAGGTGAACGGCCGTATCTGCCCCACCACCGCATCCAGACTCGTCAGCACCACGTCGGCGTCGGCTAAAGCCTCGCCTCCGCCCTCTAAATCCACCGCGATAACCTGATAATTCATCGCCTTGCCTAACATGACCAACGCCTGCGCCACCGGCAGCGCCCCCACCACCAGCAGCCGCGGTCGCGGCTGCTGCGGCTCCAGATATATTTCCAGGGTACCCCCGCTGAAGCAGGTCATCGGCATGTCTAGCAATCCTTCCCGTGGCGTTTGGGCTTCTGGTTCGGTGGAGAGGCGAATCAGGCGGGCTTCGTCTGCCCTCAGCGCGTTCATCGCCTCCTTTACCACCGTCGGCTGGGCGCAACTGCCGCCAATCCAGCCGTGCATCACGCCATCGGCGGTGATAATCGCCTTGTCACCCGGTTTGCCCGATGTCGGCTTTTCCGAGCGCACGACTACGGCCGTGACAAACGGCACCCCCGCCTGCACCAACTCATGTGCCTTCGCAAAAAAATCGTCGTACATCTCACACCTCATTTCTGGCACTATTTGTTATAATGCCACTATATCAACTGGAGGATGACCCTATGTTAATTTCAGAACTTCCATCCCCATTACAGGAAAAATTTGTACAAACGGCCGAATCTATTTACGGCCGTGACAACACCCAACGCGCCCTCGTAGAAGCGGTCGAGCTGTGGTTGACAGAAAACCATTTACGCGCCATTGAAATCGAAGAAAAACTCAACAACGAAGCCTTTGAAAAATTACAGGCCGAACTAGAGCAACAATACAACGGCAAATGGATAGTGATTGCCCACGGCCGTTTACAGGGCGTCGGGGATTCTATTCAGGAAGTCAATCATCTGGTGCTGGATGCCAGACACCGTATCGTCATGCAAATCGGGCGCAACTATCCAAAAGAGGTCGAACTGGGATGGCAGATATCGTTCGATTAGTCTGTTGGCCGTCACCTGACCGGTTGACGATTGGTATCCAACTGCGCAATTTATTGGGCCAATCTCACCAGGAAACCGAGGAATTGATCCAGTTAGATACCGGTTATAGTGGTGACATTCTGATCCCTTTCGACCTGTTTGTCAGTCTGAATTTGCATTTGTGGAGTCTGTCTCATCAAGCCAGTTCACATGGTTCGACAATTACAGGCCAGATCATTCAATTTGTTGAAGCTGAAGCCGAGATCGTCATTCCTCAAACCGGACATGTTTATCCTGTTATTGTCCAGACCTTTGCCGATAACACCCGATTTTTAATTGGCCGCAACTTCTTACGCCACCTCAAAGTCTTGTTAGATGGCCCAGGTCGCCAAACTTGCTTGCTCACTTCTATGCCCCCTTCTGAAACCTAACGCTTCTGTCCAGCCAATTTAGTCGCAATCACACGACCAACTCGATGCCAATATTCATTACTTAACCCGGTTGCGGCCGGGTGTTTAGTTATGACGAAAACCGATGTGTCATTACTGCTGATATAGAACTCCCCCTCATCAACCGGTAAAAAGTCAGCATCAGCGATCGTCTGCCATTGTTCGCGGTAGCTGAAACTGTAAAAGAGCACAACTTTCGGGCGGTACTGTTTAATGCGTTGTTGCAGATGTTTCATACGGCCGTCGAGTAATGCCCGGCGATAAGTATTTCGATCCAATAGATAGGGAAGCTCCGAATACTCGCCATAAATCCAGTGGCCGGTTGAGGGAGATGGAAGCGGTAGTAACTCCAACAAACAGGTCTCACTGGCTACCCTGCCTAACCAATCACGCTGATAGTCACGTATCTGGTTTAACGTCGGCGAGTATCTTTTTATAGCCAAAATAACCCGAATGAGTTTTCCCCACGTTGGTTGAATCTTCGGCCGTTCACTAAAAAGAGAAGTGACGCCCATGACGACGTGATATTCAGCTACATCTTCCAGTTCTTGCCCGCCTCTTTCGTTCCATGTATTTAATCTTCGCTCAATATCGGTAAAAGAGTTCCCCCCTCCTTCTTCCATACCTACAAACCAGTAATCGCCCAGGTAGTTGCCATAGCCATAAAACCGGCTCATGAAATCTTCAAGAAGGACAGAATCAAAACGGCGACTTTTGATTTCAATTACCGCATCCAAAATCTCTTGCCCAATATCCCGTTCAGATTCGTTCATTCCGACTACCCAATTACCAAATTACCCAGTTACCTCCTCCACAAATGCGCTCAACAGAGAGTTAAACGCCTCCGGTGCTTCCACCTGTGGCGTGTGCCCGGCCCCAGCAATCATCTGCACCGCGCCGCGCCACAAGGTGGGCATTTCCAGGGCGCTGATATAGGCCGGGTTCACCAACTGCTCCTGCGCGCCGTGCAAAATGGCCAACGGCCGTGTCAACCCCTGCACAATCGCCACCTCGTCCTGATACCCGTCCGGGGCAATGCTCGCCGCCAGTGTCGCCCGCGCCCGGCCGTCGGTGCGGACAATATCGGCGATAAACGGGGCCAGGTCGAGCGGCGAATCTGGGGCCAGGCAGGCGGCGGCAAAACCGGCCATCTGCTCATCCGTCAAGGTTTCGGCAAAAGCCGCGCCCATGGCCGGGTTTGGCAAAAAGGCATTGGCCATGTCCGGCGGGAAGGCCAGCGGCGGCGCGCCATAAATGACAAAGCCGGCCGCATCGGGCAGCAGATTATGTGCTTCCAAAACGATATGCCCGCCCAGACTCCAACCGACAAACACGCCGTCTGTCACGCCCAACTGCCGGGCCACCTCCGCCACTACGGCCGCATAGCCCGGCATGTGGTACGTTTTGGCCGGGTCCGCCGCCGGTTCGGAACGGCCGTGACCCGGCAAATCCATGGCCACCACCCGGTACTTCTGCCCAAAATCGCCGGTCAACTGCGCCTTGAACGTCTCGCTGGACGCCGAATTGCCATGAATCAACATCACGGCCGTGCCCGTCCCCCCGCTCTCATAAACCGCCACCCGCTGCCCGCCTGCTTCTATCATTCTTGCTTCCATCAACACCCAACCTCCTCTGGAAATTATGAATTATGAATTATGAATTATGAAATTCAGCCTTCAGGGTAATTGGGTAATTGGTCCAGTTACCCAATTACCCAATTACCCAATTACTCCGTCACCCCCGCATCCCGCAGCGCCTGCCACACCTTCTCCGGCGTAATGGGAATGTCAATGTGGCGCACACCCAGATGCCACAGCGCGTCCACCACCGCGTTCGCAATGGCCGGGGGCGCGCCCACCGTTGGCGACTCGCCCACCCCCTTGGCGCCAATCGGATGGTGCGGTGAGGGGGTGATGGTGTGGCCGGTTTCCCATTTGGGGGACTCTACAGCCGTCGGCAGCAAATAATCCGCCAACGTCCCCGTCAAACATTGCCCATTCTCGTCATATACAATCTCCTCGTACAACGCCGGGGCCAGCCCCATCGTCAGCCCGCCGTGAATCTGTCCTTCCACCACCAGCGGATTGATAATGTTGCCGCAATCATCCACCGCCACAAAGCGGCGTACCTTCACCTCACCCGTGCCGCTGTCAATATCCACCACACAGATATAGCTGCCAAACGGGAATGTCAGGTTGGGCGGGTCGTAATAGTCGGTCGCTTCCAACCCCGCTTCCATGCCCTGCGGGTGATTGGTGTAGGCAGCAAAGGCGATCTCCTGAATCGTTTTCGCCTGCTCCGGCGACCCCTTCACCTGCCACTTGTTCACATCCCATTCCAGGTCATCCTCGTTCACTTCCAGCAGGTGCGCGGCAATCTTCTTCGCCTTGGCCTTGATTTTGCGCGCCGCCATCGCTGCCGCGGCCCCGGCTGTGGGTGTGGAACGGCTGGCATACGTGCCCAGGCCATAGGGCGCAGTGTCCGTGTCGCCTTCTTCCACCTCAATGTCATTAGCCGGCAGCCCCAACTCTTCCGCGATAATCTGGGCGTAGGTCGTTTCGTGCCCCTGCCCCTGCGACTTGGTGCCAAAGCGGGCAATCGCCTTGCCGGTGGGGTGGATGCGGATCTCGGCCGAATCAAACATCTTGATGCCCAAAATGTCATAATCGCGCGACGGCCCCGCGCCTACCACCTCCGTAAAGCTGGAGATGCCAATGCCCATCAACTCACCTCGCGCCCGTTTTTCGGCCTGCTCCTTGCGCAGTTCTTCGTAACCAATCATATCCATCGCTTTGCGCAGGGCGGCGTGGTAATTGCCACTGTCATACTCCCAACCGGTGGGCGACATGTAGGGGAAGGCGTCGGCCTTGATGAAGTTGTTCATGCGGTACTCGGCCGGATCAATGTTCAGATCGTGGGCCATCATGTCGGTCATGCGCTCAATCATCTGCACCGCTTCCGTGACGCGGAACGAGCAGCGATAGGCCACGCCGCCCGGCGGTTTGTTGGTGTACACGGCGTCAAAGTTGACGTGCGCTGCCTGCAAATCGTAGGAGCCGGTGCAAATGCTAAACAGCCCGGCGGGGAATTTGGACGGATTGGCGGCGGCGTCGGCGCAGCCATGATCGGCCAGCCCATTGACCCGCAGCCCCACAATTTTACCGTTGGCGTCGGCTGCCAGTTCCGCTTCCAGGTGGTAGTCGCGGGCAAAACTGTCCGCCTGCAAATTCTCGCTGCGGTCTTCAATCCACTTCACCGGCTTGCCAATGAGCAGGCTGGCCACGGCGCAAACCACATAGCCGGGATAAACCGGCACTTTGCCGCCAAACCCACCGCCGATGTCCGGCGAAATCACCTGAATCTTCTGTTCCGGCAGGCCGCTAACCAGCGCAAACACGGTGCGAATAGCGTGGGGGGCCTGGGTGGTCATGTAGAGCTGCATCTTGCCGGTGGCCGGGTTGTAATTGGCGACCATGCCACACGTTTCAATCGAGGCGACATGAATGCGCGGGATGTGCATGTATTGTTTAACCACGTGGGCGGCGTTGGCAAAAATGGCATCGGTGGCGTCTTTATCACCCACTTCCCAATGCCAGATGCGGTTGGTTTTCAGTTCCTTGTCATCGCGGATGATGACCTCATCGTCCAGCGCCTTGTACGGGTCTACCACCACGTCCAGCGGTTCGTAATCCACCACCACCTGCTCGATGGCGTCGGCGGCGATGTAGCGGCTGGTGGCGATGACGCAGGCCACTTCCTGGGCGTAGTAGACCACTTTTTCGGTGGGCAGCACCATTTGCGTGTCGGACATGAGCGTGGGCATCCAGTGGAGGCCGTGCGCGGCCAAATCTTTGCCGGTAATGACGGCCAACACGCCGGGCATAGCTAAAGCGGCGCTGGCGTCTATGTTCAGGATTTTGGCGTGAGCGTAGGGGCTGCGCACAATGTCCATGTACAACATTCCCGGCAGCTTGATGTCATCCACGTAGTTGCCTTTGCCCTGGATAAAGCGTGGGTCTTCTTTGCGCTTCATGCGGTGGCCCATGCCGCAAATTTCCGGCGGGGTGGTAATGCGCACTTCTTCGGTGGTGGCGACTACGGCCGAACTGCCTGCCGGCGCATCATGTTTGTTTTCAAAGCGGTCGGCAACGTGTTTAGGTTTGGTGGGGTCGTGAAAGGTGGTCATGCGGGTACCTCCTCGGCCGCCGCCATTTTGGCAGCGGCATATTGAATGGCCTCGACAATTTTGTTATAGCCGGTGCAGCGGCACAGGTTCCCGGAAATACCCCAGCGGATTTCTTCTTCGGTGGGGTTGGGATTCTTGGCCAGCAGATGTTTGGCGCTCATGATCATGCCGGGGGTGCAGTAGCCGCATTGCAGGCCATGTTTTTCCCAGAACCCTTCCTGTAATGGGTGCAGGATGGCCCCGTTGGCCACGCCTTCGATGGTTTCGATGGCCGCGCCGTTGGCCTGAACAGCAAAGACGGTGCAGCTTTTGACGGTACGGCCGTTCATCATCACCGTACACGCGCCACAACTCGTCGTATCGCAGCCGATGTGTGTGCCCGTCAGGTCTAAATCTTCGCGAATAAAATGCACCAGCAGCGTCCGTGCCTCTACTTCTTTGGTAACTTCCGCTCCATTTACCGTTAAGGTGATTGTGTGTTTGCTCATGTTTAGCCTCCTTGTGCCCGTTCTACAGCCTGACGAATGGCGCGTTTGATGACGACTCGCGTCAGGTCTCGTTTATAAGCGACAGAACCACGCAAATCGGGGGATGGATCGCACTCAGCCGCAGCCGCCTGCCCGGCGGCTTCCAATACCTCGTCCGTTATCTGTTTGCCGATGAGCGCCTGTTCCGCGCCGGTGGCCCGCATGGGCACGGCGCTGACGTTGGTGAGACCGATGCGGGCCGCGGTGCAGGTGTTGCCGTTTATGGTGAGTTGTACGGCCGTTGCCGATATTGCATAATCCCCCACCTTGCGCTCCACTTTGTAATACGCGCCGCCGCTGCCGGGGCCAGGCGTGGGGATGCGGATTTCGGTCAAGATTTCATTGTCAGCCAGGGCGTTTTCAAACAGGTCTACGAAGAAGTCATCAATGGGGATGGCGCGGGTACCGTTGGGGCCGAGGGCGATCAGTTCGGCGTTGTAGGCCAGCATCACCGCCGGATGGTCGTTGGCCGGGTCGGCGTGAGCCAGATTGCCGCCCACGGTGGCCCGGTTGCGCACCACCGGGTCAGCAATAACACGGGCAGCGTCGGCCAGCAGGTGGTACTTCTGCTGCACCAGCGCCGACTCTTCCAGGTCGGCTTCACGGGTGAGCGCGCCAATCATCAAATGCCCGTCGTCCTCGCGGATGTACTCCAGCCCATCAATGGTGTTGATGTCTATGAGGACTTCGGGCAGCGCCAACCGGAAGCGCATGGCGGGGATGAGACTTTGCCCGCCAGCGACAATCTTGGCGCCGTCTCCGTGCTGTTGCAGCAGGCCAACGGCCTCTTGCAGGGTGCGGGGTGAATGGTAATCAAATTCACCTGGGATCATGGGAACCTCCTTTTGGAAATTAGGAATTATGAACCAGTAAAAACGGCCGTGACGAGTGACGGCCGTGAGCTACCGCAAAATCCGATACAAAATCAGCAGTACCAGCAGCACCACGCCACCAATGACCAGCGGGCGGTATTGGGGCGGTACTAAATCGCCGGCCACGTCTTTAGCTACATTGAGCGCCACCGACGTTTGCGATGGTGGCGTGTAGGTAGGCACTTCTGCCTGGGCCACCGCCTCGGCGATCTCTTCTTCGGATGCGCCGGCAGCTTCGGCAGCGGCGCGGGCGGCGACTTGCACCTTCAAATACTCGTTCAGCCCATCCAGGCTTTGGCGGATGATGGATTTGGCCGAGGTGTCCAATAAACGCTGCCCCACGCTGGCGATTCGGCCACCCACCTGGGCATCGCCGTGATAGGCAATGTGGGTGCGGTCGCCATCTGGCGTTAATTTCAGGCTGCCGACGGCCTTCACAAAACCGGGCGCGCCTTTGCCATCCACTTGCATGGTGTAGCTTTCCGGGGCGACAATATCGGTCAATTTGATATTGCCCTTAAATTTGCCCTGCACCGGCCCCACTTTGACGTTCAGGTTGCCTTCGTATTCGTTTTCGGCTACGACCGTGAACCCTTCCCCACCCGGCATAGCGCTGGACAACACGTCCGGGTCTTGCAGCGCCTGCCACACCAAATCCTGCGGCGCATCAAATGTATATTCTCCTTCAACAATCATCCATTTCTCCTTTATTTCAACGCAAAGATGCAAAGAGGCAAAGTCCGCAAAGAGTAAGAAGCAAAGAAAAAGCTGTACATCGTCGAAGATTACGCAGAACTTGCCCTGAGCTTGCCGAAGGATTACACCGATTCTTTATCTGCGAAATCTGCGTAATCTTTGATTTTCACCTTGTCACCCTGTCACCCTGTCACCGTGTCAGCCACATGCCTAATTCTCATTTCGGGTCTGGTAGAACGGTACTGGCCCAGCCGGCCCAGGTGGTGCGAGAGTTCGGTGAGGCTTTGCAGGTTGTGAACGGGCAGAAAGTCGTCAATGTAGGGCAGGGCGGCGGCCATACCTTCCACCAATGGCTGGTAAGTGGACAGCCCCAGCAGCGGGTTGAGCCAGATGAGGCGGTGGCTGCGCGCCTGCAAATAGCGCATTTCCTGGCGCAGCACAGACACATCACCCCGCTCCCACCCATCGCTGATGATAAGGACAATGGCCCCCCGCCGCAGTACGCGGCGGCTCCACTGCCGGTTGAAGGTATGCAGGCTCTCGCCAATGCGTGTGCCACCCGACCAATCCACCACATCCCCGGCAGCCTCGTCTACGGCGCGGTCTATGTTTTTCAGCTTCAATTGGTGGGTGATGCGCGTCAGCCGGCTGCCAAAGACAAAACATTCCACCTGGCTGACGCTGTGGGAGACGCTGTAGAAAAATTGCAGCAGCAAACGGCCGTACTTCTCCATCGAACCGCTAATATCGGCTATCAGGACAAACGGCCGTTGTTTGATTTTGCGACTTTGCCACGACAGGTGCAGCGGGACGCCGCCGGTGCGCACGGCCGTACGCATCGCCTGGCGCAGCCGCAACATATCCCCGTTTTTGTCCGGCACACGGCGGCGGGTTCGGCGCAAGACCACCTGCCAGCGCAATTCCTGAATCAACCGTTTAATCGTTTCCAACTCTTCCGGCGACATCTCCGAAAACAGCTTTTGTTGCAGTAGTTCGGCGTCGCTGTACGTCTGGGTTTTGTCCATCACCTCCACTTCCTGGTCAGCCGGCTGGGCCTTGGCGGCCATGTAATTGACAATGGTGAAGGGCTGGCTGTGCCGTTTGTGGCGGGGGGCGAGGGGGGCTTTTTGCGGTTGGGCACGGCCGTCTCCCCCATTCCGCCAAAA
>CAADGU010000162.1 GCA_900696625.1 uncultured Chloroflexota bacterium
CAGCAGGTGGACACGGCCGTGACCGGCTGGGGCGGTGACCGGTTTGCTGTCTATGCCCACGAAAGCAGCGGCGCGCTGGCGCTGGTGCTGCGGCTGTTGTGGGATACGGACAAGGACGCCACCGAATTTGCCGCTCTCTACCCCAATTACCCCACCGCCCTGTTTAATGCCACCGGTCAGCTTCAAGGCAGCGGCGGTGAATGCTGGCA
This sequence comes from uncultured Chloroflexota bacterium, assembly GCA_900696625.1. Classification (GTDB taxonomy): domain Bacteria; phylum Chloroflexota; class Anaerolineae; order Promineifilales; family Promineifilaceae; genus CAADGU01. The sequence goes on from CAADGU010000162.1 coordinate 210, forward strand.
GGGGCCGGCCGACACCATTTGTCTCTTTCAAACGGGCCGGGAAACGCTCATTATCCGTGCGGTTAATGAGGGCACGGCCGTGAGGTTGCGGAATGAGATAGGTAATTAAGTAATTGGGTAATTGGGTAAATGCCTGTGAAATTACCCAATTACCCAATTACGCAATTACTCCCAACCGAAACCCATGTCTCCCCCAGGCGCTATCTTACTCCTGACTACCCCCCACACCTATCGCGCCGAGGCGTTTGTGACGGCGGCGCAGCGGTTGGCTGTGCCGCTGGTCACGGCCGTAGACCTGCCCCCGGAATTGGCGCGTCAATGGTCCGGCAAGTTGGCGCTTGATTTCCGGCAGCCGGATACGGCCGTGCAAACCATCCTCGATTTTGCCCAGACCACACCCCTGGCGGCCATCCTGCCGGTGGATGACAGCGGCGTCCTCATCGCCGCCCGCGCCAACCAGGTGTTGGGGCTACCGCACAACCAGCCAGCGGCGGCCATCGCCGCCCGTGACAAGCTGGTGATGCGCCAGCTTTTGTGTGACGGTGGTGTGCCTACGCCGCCGTTTCATGGTTTTGCCCTGGATGATGAAATGGAGCAGGTCACGGCCGTTGTACAAGCTGACATCGGTTTTCCCTGTGTGGTCAAACCGCGCACGCTAAACGGCAGCCGGGGCGTGATTCGCGCCGATGACACGGCCGAGTTGGCCACGGCCGTGCGCCGGGTGCAGCGCCTGCTGCAATCCATTGGCGGGGCCGGTTTTCTGGTGGAGGGCTATTTACCGGGGGTGGAAGTGGCGTTGGAGGCGGTGCTGGATCACGGCCGTTTGCAACCCCTGGCCCTCTTTGACAAACCGGACCCGTTGGAAGGCCCCTTTTTTGAGGAAACGATTTACGTGACGCCATCCCGTTTACCAGTAGAAGCACAAACGGCCGTGATCGAGATGGCGGCACAGGGGGCGCGGGCCATTGGCCTGCAAACCGGCTCCGTCCATGCCGAACTGCGGCTGAATGAGAAGGGTGCGTGGATTGTGGAGGTGAACGGCCGTTCCATTGGCGGCCTTTGCTCACAGACATTGCGTTTTGACATGGGCATGTCGTTGGAAGAACTGCTGCTGCGCCAGGTAATGGGGCTGGACGTGAGTGGTTTGCAGCGGCAGCCGCAGGCCAGCGGTGTGATGATGATCCCCATTCCCCGGCCCGGTATTTTGCGCCGGGTGGAAGGGTTAGAAGCGGCCCAGGCCGTGCCCGGTATTGATGAAATCAGTATCACCGTGCCCGAACACCACCGATTGGTTCCTCTGCCGGAAGGGGAAAGTTACCTGGGTTTCATCTTTGCCACCGGGCAGAGGCCGGACATGGTGGAAGAGGCGCTGCGGCTGGCGCACGGCCGTTTGCAATTCATCATTGACGAAGAAATCCCGCTCAGGGGATAATGTTGTAAGCCAGGGTGTCTAAATAGAACAAATAAATATAGCCCAACAGCAGCAAGAGCCAGCCGATGACCTGCACAATGTCTAGCAGCGTCACCCAGGAAACCGAGAAATTATCCTGCACCGCCTGCATAATAGATTCCATATTTTCCAGCTTTTGCTTCACGTTCGTTTTCCATTCGTTCAGGTACAGTTCGTCGGACATGGTGCGGTATAATTGGGCGGTATACCAGTCGCCAATCATCAGCAACTTTTGGTCCACCCGTTCAAAGTCTAGCAGCAGCGCCAATCGATCCTGTATCACCTGCTGCACGGTGCGGCGTAACTGCACCGGGTTGATGATCCGGCGCCGGCCAGCCGTAAACCGTTCCCGCACATACGCCAGCCTTTCATCAATTCGTTTATCCAACATCCGGTAGCGCAAAAGCTGGTAAATGGCAACCTTGATCACCTCAATGTCAGACTGAAAATCCCCATCAGGGGCAATGATGATGCCTCCTTCCCAGTCCACAATGGTCAGGTCACGTTCCGAATAGTGCAGCCGGGAAATCAGGGAACTGGCGGCGTCTTCGGCGCTGAGCTTTTCGCGCTGCGAACGTAACAAGCCCGCCAGTTCACTGGCGGCCTGCTCAATAAATAAATCCGGCGTTGTACCTACCTCCTGGAGCATCAGCAGAAAGTACTCTTCCCATAAGTCGGTGGTGCGCACATCGGGCGGCAGCAGCAGGTTACGCAGTGATTCTTTCAGCCGCTCCACCAGTTGTAGGGTGGCGCCGCTTAATATCTCGCTGATGGGGAAATGACATTCAACGATCTGCACGCTCTCCTCAAAAAGTTGGGGCTGCACCGAGATATGAATGCCTTCAAGCTGCACGGCCGTAGCCGTCAACAACCGCATATCCAGATCAACCGGCTGAAAGTAGGGCGCTTTGTTCAACTGCTGCTGTGGCGCCTGTACCCAGGCCGCATCAACTTTGTCCATAGGAAACGCCAACAAAAAACAAACCTGTGCCTGAAGGGGGAGTTTGACGGTCATAGTCATGGGGGTATGGGATTGAGAGATTGAGAGATTGAGAGATTGAGAGATTAAATCTCCTAATCTCCTAATTACTGTTCTTCTTCATCAATAGGCGGATTAGAAAACCGCTGTAAAAAATACTGCTTCAACCAGGCTAGATGATCCGGGTCATCAATTTCCAGCAGTAAGTATTGCACCCAGGCCGGAAAATCACTGATAGACACATCGCCGTGTTCCAATTTATCCAGATACCCCCAATCAACACCAGAAGCCAGGATTTCTTCCTCCGGTTCCAAATCGGCCAGCGCTTCTTCCACACGCGCCACCAATTCTGCCTGAACCGGCGGCGGCAATTCAAAATCGGGTGGCAGTTTATCGGCGTCTGGCGGCACATAGGGCAGCGGGCGCATATAGGCTTCCTCATCGGCGGCAAAGTCAGAGTCTATCTGGCGCATCATGTGGCGATAGCGACGGCCGTCTTCCTTGCCGCGTGGTGGTATCCAGGGAATCCGCTCCTGATGGTCGCGCCACCAACGCACCTCCGCCCACAAACGGCGCGCCTCCTCATCCTGAGGATAATGGGCCAACAACTCCTCCAGCACCTCCACCGACTCTGCAAAATAGCCCTGGTCGGCATATTGGTCCGCCACCCATAACATAGCCGCGCGCGGCCGGCTGGTCCGTTTAATTGCTTCCTGAAAAATAGACCAGGCTGCTTCGTTGCCCCGCGCCTCGCCCAAGAGATAATCTTGCAGCAGTTGGTATTCCCCCTCTTCCAGCATCTCCTTCACATCCGAGGGGCATACATCTTCCGGGTCAATCTCGTCGTTATATTGCCGGTACTGTCCTTCCCAGCGGCACATCGTCCGAAAAGAAAACGCCAGCCGCCGCCGCTGCTGCCAGGCGCGGTCATCCCACTCATCAATGGTGCGGCCAATGGCCTTGCGGTTATCCCGAATCACCCAGGGGTCGTTAAACGCTTCCAGCACCAGGTCGCTGGCCTCCTGGCAGTCAGGGACCAGCCCTAAAATTTCATAACAAATGGCCGCTGCGTCCGGGGCGGTGAAGTCGTCTTCTGCCAGCAGGGCGCGGGCTTCGCTTAACATACGGTACACATAATCAGGGTACATGGATTCACTTATTCCTCCTTCCGCCGCCCATTATATCCACAACCGTTCGTAGTAGGCGATTTATCGCCTTTTGTTGACGGGCGGCGATAAATCGCCTGCTACAAACAGGGTATAATCTCCGTTTATGTCGGCATTGCTGCAAAATCGTTACCAGCTTGTGGAACCCATTGGCCATGGCGGCATGGGGGTGGTGTACCGCGCCCTGGACCGGTTGGCCGGGCAAGAAGTAGCCTTGAAACGGGTGATAGAGCGGGAGGAAATAGCCGAGACCGGCTATTTCACCCGTCGCCTGGCCCTGGCGCAGGAGTTCCAACTATTGGCCGGGCTGCGCCACCCGCACATCATCAGCGTGCTTGACTACGGCTTTGACGCCGACCGGATGCCCTTTTTCACCATGGACTTGCTGCCCGCCGCCCAAACCGTTGTCGAGGCCGGTCGCCGGTTGCCCCTTTCAGCGCAGATCACCCTCATCATCCAGATGTTGCAAGCCCTCACCTACCTGCACCGGCGCGGCGTCTTGCACAATGACCTGAAACCGGCCAATGTGCTGGTGGTGGATGAGCAGGTGAAGCTGCTCGATTTTGGCCTTTCGGCGGCTGCCGGGCAAAGCTCCGGCGGCGCCGGCACCTGGGCGTACATGGCCCCAGAAGTGATGCGCGGCGGTAAGGTCGGCCAAAGCCCTTACAGCCGCGCCAGCGACCTGTTTGCGGTGGGGGTGATGGCGTATGAGATGGTGGTGGGGCAACGGCCGTTCCCCACCATTGCCGCCGTCCTTACTCGTGAACCAGACCTGGCGGTCTTGCCCGATAACGAACTGCTGCACGCCCTGTTTGCCCGCCTGTTAGCGCCTGACCCGGAGCGCCGTTTCGCCAGCGCCCCCGACGTCATCTACGCCCTATGCCAGGCCACCGGGCGCACCCTGCCGCCTGAAACCCACGCCATTCGGGAGAGCTTTTTGCAGGCGGCCCAATTTACTGGCCGCCGCGCTGAAATGGCGCAGTTAACCGGTCTGATGGCCGCCGCCATCCAGGGTAACGGGGCCGCCTGGCTGATCGGCGGCGAGAGCGGCGTGGGTAAATCGCGCCTGCTGCAAGAACTGGTAGCGGCGGCGCTGGTGCAGGGCATGTTGGTGCTGCGCGGGCAGAGTTTGCGTGAAGGTGGCCCGCCCTATGCACTCTGGCACACGGCCGTGCGCCGCCTGGTTTTAGCCGCCCCCCTGGATGATCTGGAAGCCGGTTTGCTGGCTGCCGTGGCGCCCGGTCTGGAACGGCTGCTCGGCCGGCCCACCCCGGCCATTGCTATTGATGCGCCAACCTTCCAGAAGCAGTTATCCGTTACTTTCACCGCCCTCTTTCGCCGCCAACGCCAGCCAGTGCTGCTGCTGCTGGAAGATTTGCAGTGGGCGCGGCCGGAAAGCCTGGCGCTGCTGGCGGAACTGGCAGCGGCGGCCCCCCATTTGCCGCTGCTTATCCTGGGCGCCTACCGGGATGACGAAGCGCCTGACCTGCCCACGCGCCTGGGTGATCTGCCGGTTCTCAAAATTGGCCGGTTGCAGGCAGCGGAGATCAGCCAGTTGTGCCTGGCGATGCTGGGCGAGGCCGGTTACAGCCCGGCGCTGCTGGCCTACCTGCAAAAAGAGAGCGAGGGCAACGCCTTTTTCCTGGTGGAACTGGTGCGGGCGTTGGCCGAGGCCGCCGGGCAGCTTGACCAGATTGGGCAGGCGGCGCTGACGCCGGGTCTGCTGCCCGGTGGGGCGCGCCAGATTGTGCAGCAGCGGCTTAGCCGCCTGAGCGTCGCCGACCGGGCGCTGCTGCGGCAGGCGGCGGTGATCGGCCGGGAAGTGGATATGCGCCTGTTGCGGGCGCTTTTCCCGGCGGTTGATCTGCCGGGCTGGTTGAACCGGTGCGCGGAAACGGCCGTACTCGATGTGCAGGAGGATCGCTGGCGTTTTGCCCACGACAAACTGCGCGATGGCCTGCTGGCTGATCTGGCTGCCGCGGAACGGCAGCCGTTACACCGTCAGGCGGCCCAGGCGATAGAAACAATCTACCCGGCCGATCCCCATTACGCCACGGCGCTGGCTTTCCACTGGCGCATGGCCGACGAACC
>CAADGU010000163.1 GCA_900696625.1 uncultured Chloroflexota bacterium
CCATCCTCTTCACCGCCGGTCACGCCCAGTTCAATCTCCAGCGTCATGCCCATTTTGCTCATGCGCTCCAGGTAACGTTTACAAATCTCCACGTTCTCCTGGATTGGCTCTTCGGACAAATCGAGCATATGGCTGCTAAACAAGGGTTTGCCATGCGCCTGGTAAAACGCTTCCCCGGCATCTAACATGCCGTCTACCCAGGGCAGCAGCTTTTTGGCGCAATGGTCGGTGTGCAAAATGACCCGCGCCCCATACATCGCCGCCACCTGATGCACATGGTGCGCCCCAGAAACAGCGCCGGCAATGGCCGACCGCTGCCCGTCATTATTCAGGCTCTTCCCGGCCATAAAGGAAGCGCCACCATTAGAAAATTGCAGGATGACGGGGGCGTTGACGGCGACGGCCGTTTCCAGCACCGCATTCACACTATTACTGCCCACCACATTGGCCGCCGGCAGCGCAAACTGCTGCGCCTTAGCATAGGCAAAAATCTCCTGTACCTGCTCGCCGGTCACCACCCCAGCTGGAATATGTTTGAGTGACATGAAAAACTCTCCTTTTCAGAATTGGCAATAAACAATTGCCAATTGTCAATTGACAATTTACCGCCTCAAGTATGCCGGGAACGGGCAAAAATGCCAGTGATCAATTGAGCCATCCCCCTAAATCACGTATACTTGGACAGGTTAGCTGACAGAAAACCTTGTATACTGAAACTATTCGACACGCCCGATCACTTAAACATCAGTTCACTTAGACACCTGAGTACATAAACACCCTTTCACCACATGAAATCCCACACCCTCGGCCCTTATGTATTGCTAGAAGAAGTTGGTTATGGCGGTATGGCAACAGTCTACCGCGCCCACCAGCCGAGCGTGGAGCGGGATGTGGCCGTTAAGGTGATTTTGCGGGCACGGCTGGATGACCCGGAAGCGGTGCAGCGTTTCCAGCGCGAAGCCCGGCTCATCGCCCGGTTAGAGCATCCCCATATCCTGCCGGTGTATGACTTCGACGGCCGTCACGATCCCCCCTACATCGTCATGCGCTACCTGGACAGCGGCACCCTGCGAGACGTGATGAGCCGGGGCGCGCTGCCCCTGGCCGAAGTCAGCTACCTGATACAGCAAATCGGCTCCGCCCTCGATTACGCCCACCGCCAGGGCATTATCCACCGCGACATTAAACCTTCCAACATCATGATTGACCGCGACGGCAATGCCTTTGTCACCGACTTCGGCATTGCCCGTATGGTCTCTGGCGGCCAACACATCACCATGACCGGGGCGCTGATGGGCACACCCGCCTATATGTCCCCGGAACAGGCGCAAGGGAACATGAACCTGGACCACCGCGCCGACATTTACTCCCTGGGCGTCATTCTTTTCCAGATGCTCACCGGCAACCTGCCCTTTGCTCACGACAACAACTTCAGCGTCTTGATGATGCACGTCAACGAACCCATCCCCAGCGCCATCCAGCGCAACCCGGAACTGCCACCGGCCATTGACCACATCACGCAGCGCGTGCTGGCTAAAAAACCAGACGACCGTTACCAATCGGCGTTGGAATTGGCGCGAGCGGTAGCCCTGGCCGTCGGCGGCGCCATCTCGGTTGCTCCCACCCGGTTGCGCCTGTTGCTGGAAGACCAGACCATGGCCCGCAGCGCCGCCAGCAAGGCCGCCACCGGCAGCAGCACCGGCAAAAGCACCGCCAGCGAACAAAACAAAACGATCACCGCCCTCTATGCCAGCGCCGCCGAATTTGCCGAACTGGTGGATGAAAGCGGCGGCAACGAGCGAGTACGGCAGGCATTAAGAGAGTGGTGGACGGCCGTAGACAACATCATCAGCGACTATGGCGGGCACATCTTCAGCCGCTCCGAAGACACCATGATGGCTATTTGGGGGGCCGACCTCACCCGCGAAGACGACGCCGAACGCGCCGTGCGCGCCGCCCTGGCCCTGCAAGCCGCCATGCAGCAGCAAAGCGCCGCCTACCTGGGCGGCGCCGACGAGCCGCCGCCACTCAACATCGCCCTGAACACCGGTTTGGCGCTGCTGACGCCCGACGAAACCAGCGGCGACTACACCGCCAGCGGCGCCACCATCAGCCTGACCAACCGGCTGATGCAGCAGGCTGAGGGCCTCATCCTCATCACCCACAACACCTACACCCAGGTGCGTGGCGTTTTTGAAATGGAGCCAGACACGCCGCTGAAACTGCGGCGCAGCCAGGACACCATGCAAGTTTACCGCGTCCGCTCGGCCAAACCGCGCGCCTTCCGCCGGGGCACACGCGGCGTCGAGGGCATCGAGACGCAACTGATCGGCCGCGAAAGTGAAGTGAAGGCGCTGCAAAACGCTTTTATGGACGCCATCGAAGACGAGGAAACGCAGATTTTCACCATCGTCAGCGAGGCCGGGCTGGGAAAATCCCGCCTGCTGTACGAGTTTGTCAACTGGTCGGATTTGCGCCCGGAAGTGTTTTGGGTAATGCGCGGCCGGGCCACCCCGGAAATGACCAACCGCCCCTATGCCTTGCTGCGCGACCTGGTCTCCTTCCGCTACGAAATTCAGGACAATGACAGCCCGGCCGCCGCCCGGCAAAAGCTGGAAGCGGGCATCCGCCAACACGCGGGCGAAAATGAGCCGATGGCCCATTTACTCGGCCACCTGGTTGGTTTTGATTTTTCGGCCAGCCCCCACGTCAAGGGGCTGCTCGGCGACCCACAGCAGCTCACGGAGCGGGCGCGACAGATGTTTATCCGCTGGATTGAGGCGTTGTGCGCGCGCAATCCGGTGGTGATGGAAGTGGAAGACGTGCATCTGGCCGACGATGCCTCGCTGGATTTATTAACCGACCTGGCCGCGCAGCACGACGATTTACCGCTGCTGATGATTTGCCTGGCACGGCCGTCCCTCTATGAGCGGCGTCCGGCCTGGGGCAGCGGGCAATCGTTCCATACCCGGTTGGAGTTACGGCCGTTAGACCGGCGCGAGAGCCGCAGCCTGGTGCGCGAAATCCTGCAAAATGTGGCCGACGTGCCCAAAGCCTTGCGTGACCTGCTGGTGGAACGCGCCGAAGGCAACCCGCTCTATATGGAAGAGTTGGTCAAAATGCTCATTGATGATCGCGTGATTATCAAACAAAACGATGAGGTCTGGACAGTGGAAGAAGAGCGGCTGGGCCATCTGGAAGTGCCCGCCACGCTGGTTGGCTTGCTGCAAGCCCGGCTAGACAGCCTGCTCTACCCGGAAAAGCTCACCTTGCAGCGCGCCGCCGTGGTAGGCCGCATCTTTTACGACGCCGCCCTTATGGCTATTGACCAGGCCGATGACTTTCACGTGGACAATTTACCCGCTGTTTTGGACCGGCTGGTAGTGCAAGATTTCATCTACGAACGAGAGACCACCGCCTTTGCCGGGACGACGGAATACATCTTCAGCAAAACGATGCTGCAAGACGTGATCCTGAGTACGCTGCTGCGCCGCCAGCAAGAGCGGTATAACCGCGCCGCCGCCCTCTGGTTAGCCCAAGCCAGCGGCGCACGGGCAGGCGAGTATTACGGCCTGATCGCCGACTATTTTGAAAAAGCGGGCGATTATGAACAGGCGGGCAGCTATTTGCAGCAGGCCGGGGAACAGGCACTGCGCCTCAGCGCCTATGCCAACGGCCGTGCCCTCTTTGAACGCGCCCTCACTCTGCTGCCCACCGAAAGCGCCACCCGGCTGGTGCTGTTCCTGCGCCTGGGGGAGTCCCGCTTTTTCTTGGGCGACTATACCGCCGCGCGCGCCTCGTTGGAATCGGCGTTAAAGATGGCGCGGGCGCGCCAAGATGGGCCGCACACCGCCGATGCCCTCTACTGGCTCAGCCAGACGGCCGTGTTACAAGGCAATTACCCGCAGGCGCAAACCTACCTGGAAGAGAGCCTGCCCCTGGCCCGCGCTGGCGCCGATGAAGAAACGCTGGCCCGCGTTTTGTATGGCCTGGGTGACATCCAGTGGCGGCAGGGAAATAATGACATGGCCGTGATTCTACTCAATGAATGCCTGGAATTAAGCCGCCGCGCTAACCTGAGCAACCAGGAGCTATTTGCCCTGAACCGGTTAGGGGCGGTAGCCGTCGTCGCTGGCGATTGGGATAGAGCTAATGAACTGTATTCGCAGATTTTGGACCGCGCCCGGCAGGTAGGCAACCGGGAACGGGAAGCATCGGCGCTAAATAATCTGGGTGTGGTGGCCTATGAACGGGGGGATTGGGAAACGACTGTCGCCTACGGTGAACAGGCGCTGCAACTGGCGCGGGAGACGGGGCAGCAGCAATTTATTTCCTTGCTGCTCAATAATCTGGCAGACGTGCTGCTGCGGCTGGATGATTTTGCCACCGCCCGACAATACCTGCACGAAGCCATCACCGTCGCCCGGCAGATTGGAGCCACGCCGCACGTACTCACCGGCGTTCAAACATCCGGCCTGCTGCTGGCGCGCCAGGGCGACCAGGAACGGGGGCTGGCACTGATTGGCCTGAGCCTAAACAACCCCTCGGCCACCCCCGAACACCACCGCACCGCCCACGATTGCCTGCGCACATTGGGGCTGGATGCGGCGGACACGGCCGTGCAAACCGCCCTCGCCCAGGGAAACAACCTCGATCTGGACGCCGTCGCCGAGCAGCTTCTGAGTGAATGGTCGCCAGCGTAACCTTGTTCACGCCGGCTATGAAGGAGGCGGATTACTTCAGGCATATGCCGCATACCCAACCGCCCGCACATCACCACCAGCAAAACCAGCAGGTAAGAAAACGGGGGAGAGCTATTTTGTTCCTGGTTTCATTTTCACTTCACCAGCGATTATCAGCAGACCGAAGTCCGAAGTCCGATTTCGGACATCGGATTACGGATTACGCATCACGGCACAAACCGCATCAACCCCCCGCCATCCACCAGATATGCCAGCTTGTTGAAGGGCTGCCGCTGGGCATTGAACTGGCAGCAGCCAGTCTGGTCGCCTATTCACCCGCAGAAATTGCCACCGGCATCAGCCAGACATTGGACTTTTTGCAGCAGCATGAGGTAAACGGCCGTTTCCCTTTGTAATTTGGGTTATGTGGCGCTGGCCTCAGGGAGGCTGCCCAAAGCCAGGGAACTATTGAACCAGGCCATCGAGATTGCCGCCGCCATTCAATTTATGCCGCTGTTGTTGAAAGCCCTCACCGGTATGGCGCAGGTTTACACCCAAACGGCGGAGGCAGAACGGGCAATCACGCTGGCCACATTTGTGCAGCAGCACCGGGCCACCGATGACGCTACCCGCGCCCAGGCCACCGCGCTCCACCTAAATCTGATGGCCCAACGACTGCCGGAAACGGCAACGGCCGTGCCCGCTACCGAACCACCTGACTTCCAGGGCATCCTGGAATTATTAGAGATTGGGAGATCAGGAGATTAACCTTCCCAATCTCCCAATCTCTAATCTCTAATCTCCCATTCCTCTGGTTTCAACCCACACATTTGCGTACAATCGCGCATTATGGCAGTGCAGATAAATTTGTTCGGCTCGCCGCAATGTTTACACGAAGGCCAGCCCATCCCCATTCACCGCCGCAAAGCCATCGCCCTGCTGGCATATCTGGCGGTGACGGCCCGGCCACACGGCCGTGACGCCCTGGCTACCCTGCTCTGGCCCGAATACGATCAATCCGGGGCGCGCGCCAATTTACGCCGTGACCTTTCCTATCTCAAGCAGGCCATGGGCGACATGGTGGATGTCAGCCGTGCCGATGTCGGCCTGATGCCGGGTGATGGGTGGCGTCTGGACACGGCCGACTTTACGATGCGTATCACGCAGACACAAAGCCACGATCATCCCGCTGCCCCCCTTTGCCCCACCTGCCACCTTGCCCTGACGGAAGCCGTTGACCTCTACGCGGGTGATTTTATGGCCGGTTTTACCCTGCCAGATTGCCCTGAATTTGACGAGTGGCAATTTTTCCAGCGGGAGGGGTTCCGGCAATCCCTGGCAACTGCTTTACAGCAGCTAATGGAACACAACATCAGGGAAGGGTCGTATGGGCTGGCGGCGGAGTACGGCCGTCGCTGGCTCTCTCTTGATCCCTTGCATGAACCGGCCCATCGCCAGTTAATGCAGCTTTACGCCTGGGACGGCCAACACACCGCTGCCCTGCGCCAATATGAAGAGTGCCAGCGTCTCCTGGCGGAAGAGTTAGGCGTTAAACCAGAAGCGGAGACCGCTGTTCTCTATGAAGCGATTAAAACCCGGCAGTTAGCTCCACCGACAGATAAGCAAACGATGTTGCCGGTAACGGCCGTGACCACCCCCCAAACCCGCTACCGGCAAGACGAATTCCTGGCTGTGGGCGGGCATGGCGAACTGTATCACGGTGTAGATTTAGTCACCGGGGCGCCCGTCGTCATCAAACGGCTGCGCCCGGAACTCAGCCAGCAAGCGCCTGAATACGTGGCCCGTTTCCAGCGCGAGGGGCAGTTGCTCAGCGAACTGAACCATCCCAACATCGTCAATATGCTGGCCTTGTTTGAACGCGACGGCCAACATCATATTGTGATGGAATATGTGGCCGGCGGCAGCCTGCGCCAGTTGTTGGAGCAACAGCCGCAGTTGCCCTTTGATCAGGCGCTCACCATTGCCCTGGAACTGGCCGACGCTCTCAGCCGCGCCCACCATCTGGGCATTATCCACCGCGATTTGAAACCGGAAAATGTGCTGCTGGCGTCCGGCCATTCCCCCCGCCTGACCGACTTTGGCCTGGCCCGGCTGCACCGTGACGACTCGCGCATTACGCAGCAGGGATTGTTTATCGGCAGCCCGGCGTATATGAGTCCCGAAGCTCTCCAGGGGGAAGACCTGGACGCGCGTGGGGACATCTGGTCATTTGGCGTGCTGCTATTTGAGATGTTGGCCGGGCAGCGACCATTTGCGGGGGAACAGGTCACGGCCGTGATCACTCGCATCCTGAATGACCCTGTGCCCGATGTGGAACAGTTCCGGCCTGATATTCCACCCGCCCTGGCCGACTTGCTGCGCCGCATGTTGGTCAAAAACCGGCAGGAGCGCATCAGCAGTATGCGCCAGGTGGCGGCCGCGCTGGAAGCGATTCGGGAAGGGCAACCGGGCCATTTTGTGCCAACGGCAGCCGGTTCGTCGGCGAGCGACCGCCTGCAATTTGCCATCACGCCACCATCCCAGCAGGCATCTAGTTCCAGCGAAGAACATATCTTCACGCCAAAAACGGTACACACCCCAACGCCACTGCCGGGCAAGCCCATTTTCCACAACCTGCCGCCACAACCTACTGCTTTTGTCGGCCGCGAACGAGAGCTACAGGAGATCCGCCAATGGCTGTTGGAAATACCCACCCACCGGCTGGTAACAATTGCCGGCCCCGGCGGCATCGGCAAGACCCGGCTGGCGTTAGCAGCCGCACAATCCATCCTGGATGCTTTTGCCGATGGCGTCTTTTTTGTGCCGCTGGCGCCTTTGACAACCGCTGAACATATTTTGAGTACCCTGATTGAAAATCTGCACCTGCAACCGATCAATACCAAAGAGCCAAAAGATCAGTTACTGGCCTACATGCGCCAGAAACAGATGCTTCTGGTGCTGGACAACTTTGAACATTTGCTGGATGGCGCTGACCTGGTGGCCGATATATTGCAGACCGCGCCGGATGTAAAAATTCTGGTGACCTCCCGCGAACGGCTGCACCTGAGCGCGGAAAGCGTCTACGCGCTGAGCGGGCTGGCTTATCCCAAGTGGCAAACCGTACCGTCCGGCTGGCGCGACGAGCAACTGGCGGCCTACGACGCGCTTAAACTGCTGCAACAGCGGGCACGCGCCATGCAGGTTCCTTTTCCCTTGTCACCCACTGAACGGGAGGCGATGGTGCGCATTTGCCACCTGGTGGAAGGAATGCCCCTGGCGTTGACCATGGCCACAAGCTGGCTGCCGCTGCTATCGTTCGCCGAAATTGCCGCCGAAATTGCTGAGTGCCTGGATTTCCTGGAAGTGGAAATGCGCGATCTACCAGAACGGCAGCGCAGTATGCGGGCAACTATTGACTCTTCCTGGAAGCGGCTCACGGCCGAAGAGCAGCAAGTTTTTATGAAACTGTCGGTATTTCGGGGCGGATTCACGCGGCAGGCGGCGCAGGCGGTGGCCGGGGCCAACCTGCGTACATTGCGGGCGCTGGCCGATAAATCGTTGGTGTCATTGTCCCGCAGTGGGCGTCACGGCCGTAGCGAACGGTGTGAAATCCACGAACTGTTGCGGCAATATGGCGCAGAACGGCTGGAAAAAACCGGGCTGGCCGATACCACCCGCCAACAACACAGCCAATACTATCTGGAACGCCTGCGGGAATTTGAACCGGCTATCAAGGGGCATGAGCAAATGGCGGCGCTGCGGGAAATAGAAGCCGATACCGAAAACGTGCGCCTGGCCTGGCAGTGGGCAGTGGATCATCAAAATCTGGCGGGGCTGGACCAGGCAATGCAGGCGTTCCACTTCTTCTTTGACTTGCGCGTACGCCAGGCGGAAGGCAGCCAGTTATTCGTCAGAACTTACCAACAACTGCTGTCGTCGGGTGTGGCAAAGACGGCGCCGATTATGGTGCGCCTGATCGTGCGCGCCCACTTTTTGGGCATCTTTGCCGCTACCTATGCCCAGCCGGAGATGGAAACCGCACTTCAGGAAAGCCTGGCAACAGCCCGCCAACAGACAGATGCAGGGGAAGCGGCTTACTGCCTGGGGGCATTGGGTTGTTATTACTTGCTGGTCGTTTTTGAACCTGCCAGGGCGCTGCCCTTGTTACAGGAAGCGTTGGCCCTCTTCCGGGCGCTGGGTGACAACTTTTTCATATCCCGCGCTTTGTTGTGGGTCAGCCTGTGTTGTGTGCAGATGGGCTTGCTGGCAGAGTTTTATGATTATGCCCAGGAAAGCGTAGCTACATCTCTGGAGATTGGCAACAAGGTAGACGCCACCTATTCGCTGGTAAATCTGGTGGAAGTGGCCATTGTGCGGGGCGAATATGAAACAGCCCATCGTAACTTGCAAGAAGCGTTGAACAGCGCCAGCGAAATGGAGATGTATGTGCCGCTGGCTTATCTGGAGATGCTGCTCGGTTTGTTACATTTGTTGGCGGGGGAGGTGGAAATTGCCCAACCGCTGATTGAAAAGGCGTATCGTCTGGCTAAGGATTATGATTATGCAATTGCGGTGGCCTTTACGGCCGGGATGCGCGCCTTTTTGAGCAGTATCCAGGGGCAAAACCGAACAGCACGCCAGTTAGCGCAGGAGAGTCTGGCTATTCCCGGCAATCATGGCCTGGGCGTGATTTTGGCAAATTGGGCGCTGGCCGTGGCGGCCAGTAATGACCACATGTACCCAAAAGCACGTGCTTCTCTCTGGGCGGCGCTGGATATGGCACAGCAGGGGCAGTATGTGGCCGCGAAGGTGTGGTTGTTGCCGGTCACGGCCGTGATCCTGGCCGCCACCGGTGAAGAAGAACAGGCGCTGGAACTGCTCTCGCTGGCCTACCACCATCCACTCAACCAGATCGGTTGGTGGGATCACTGGTCGCCGCTGGCCAAATTGACGTCGCGCCTGCAAGCAGAAGTGGGCGAAACCGCCTGGCAGCGGGGGCCATCACTTTCTGTGGAAACGGTGGCGGAGCAACTGCTGGCGGCATGGGGGAATGACGAGTGACGAGTGATGCGTGAGGAGCCTGATCACTCGTCACTCGTCACTCGTCAC
>CAADGU010000164.1 GCA_900696625.1 uncultured Chloroflexota bacterium
GGCTGTCTCCCCCACCTGTTTTTCCGCTTCTTTGGCCGTCTGCGACTTGGCCGTCTCCTGATGGGCTTCGTTGGCGCTCTGGTTGGCGGCGGCTTCGGCGGCGCGGGCGGCGGCTAAAGCGGCCGCTTTTTCAGCTTCGGTGGGTGTATCGTCTTGTTCGCCTTCTTCGCGTTGAATGGTTGGAACGCCGTTAGCCGCCGGATGCCCGTTACGGCCGTTGCTGCCATTGGTAGATGGCAGTGCAGGTGGCGATGGCGCTAACGTGGGTGCGCCTGCTCCCAAAAATTCCTGGCCTTCGCCACCTGCACTTTCAGTGGCAAGAGCGGCATGGGCATGGGCATGACCATTACTGCGATTGGCGCGGGCCAGATAGCGCTGCACGGCCGTATTGCCCTGCTGCTGCTGCATCCGCAAAACGGTGGCCTGGCGGACGCCGCGTGACGAAGGCACGGGCGGCAGTGTGTTCAGCTGTGCCGGTTTTGCCAACCCGGTTTGCACAGGCGTCAATTCGGCAACGGGAGAGTCAGGCAGGGGCGACGGCCGTTGCGCCTTCTGTTGTTTAGATTCTGCCTGCTGCTCTTTACTCACACCATCACCTTATCAACCCATCAGCCAGGCGGTCCCCAGGTAAACGTCGCCAACGTCATTTCAATTTCATTCAAATTGATGCCCCCCGTTTCGCTAACGTGATCCTTCATCCCATTCACAAAATTCTGCGAAGTCGCCACCAATGTTTTGAACTCCGGGTTGTATTGCAATCGAGAGACATCAACCTGGCTCAATGCCGTGCGCGCCTGGATGATGGGATGCGTCACATTTTCCAGGGCGCTCTCGTCCGTATCCAGCGCATCCATGTTCGTTACGTAGCTGTTAAACGCCTGCAGCGCATCAATCATGCGCTGGATGGGGGCCGAAGCGGCGGCTAAATCCGCCAACGGCGTGCGCGCTCCAAAGTAGGCTTCGCGCATTCGGGGGTAATCGGCCGTGTCATAATCACGTGATTCTATGCCTTCGTCGGTGGTAAAAGCGTTGGCCGCGCCCACAATTTGCGCCTGAATAGGCGGCGCGGCTGAGAAATTGGGCAGCGCCTGCAAATTGGCCTGCAAATCGGTCACAAAATGCTGCCGCGCCAGCCGTTCGCCAAGGCGCACATGGCCGTTTTCGTGGTCGCTCAACACCGACAGCCGGTCGCCGGTATATTCGCTGGCCAGTTCAATGGTAAAACTGAGCGTGACCGTCAGACCGATGGTGGTCGCCGTGCGGCTGGTGACGTTGACGTTATAGGCCGGTGTACACCACCCGGCAATGCCCTCCGCGCCGTGGCTGGCGGAAATATCCGCTTCCGGGGAACGAACAATCGTTGGGGGATTAACAGTTAGGGTGATGTTGGCGGTGGGGCTGGCTGGGGCCGCCGCCGGGGCCGCGCCGCCGCCATCTTCCCGCTGCACCACCGTTTGCTGCCCCAGGTCGCCATGCCCGGCTAACTCTTCCTCTTTACCCATTCCCTCGGTGGGCAGCGGCGTTTCGTCTTCCTCGGTTCGCTGTACATCCTCCGGGTGCAGGTGGCGCTGGATGTAACCGTTGCCGCGCTGTTTTTGCAAGTGGAGCAGAGCCTGTTGGCGCAACGGCCGTGCCGTAGCATGGTCCGGCAGCCCATTCAACAATTCAGGCAATTCCCCGCCAGCCGGCAGCAGCTCTGACTCCAACGCCGCTGTTTTTGTAACCGGTTTCTGGCGGGTTGATTCTGGATTTGATGTTTTTGCGTGATTTCTCTGTTTTGTATTCATTATGTTATCGCCATCAATAGCGTAAATACCTGGTCAATGCTCCTGAATCTGCTAACTGGGTTTATGACTGCCATAAAACATCATCCAAAGACTTTGGCGGTTCTTGAAGACCCAATACTTAATTTTCTTTGGGTCAACTTTTTCCCAGAACCAGAACCCTTTGGTGGGTAATTCCACGCCAGCCCCGGCTTCCAGATTGTCTTTGTTGTCCACAAAGTAAGAACCAATCGTTTTAGGAATGGGGTCAGGCACGCCGGTGGAATCAGCTGCTTTCATCACATTCGTCATAAACTCATACATCTCGCGCCCTCCCGGTTCCACGCTCCAATCCACACTATCCAAATCGCCTTCTTCCATGCTCAAACGGTTGAGCAAATGGTTATGCTCACGCACGATTTTTTGGGCAATGCCAATCAATTTAGTGGCTACGGGCACTAAATATAGGTTTGCATACAGAGTAAAAGCGGCCGACGCCCCTAACAGTGTGCCCGCGGCGCTTACAGCCCCAGTAAGTGTACTCACCTTATCAAAACTTTTGTCCAACTCCGTCGGCCCCGAACCGCCAGATAAGAGGGAAATGGCCGATTTGATGGCGCTGTAGCCGGCCATCACTTTATTCAGCGCCCCGGCCATCGGCTGATATTTGCTGATCAGTTCCGAGGCGCGGCTGGACGAAGTGCCTAAGATGTTCACCGCTTGAGTGACCTGATCGCGCAGCTCAACAATCGCCAGAGAACAATCCAGCGCCGTGCTAAACACGTTGTTGATCTGGCTTAAAATATCCGTTTTCTGGTTGAGAAATGCCGCTCGCATCAGATCATCAAACTTGGCAGGCAGGGCATCAATTTGAGCCTGGGCGTCAGCCATTTTGCTTTCTAATGCTTCCAGTTCTTCGGCCGCTTTGCGCTTCTGGTACTTGTCCAGTTCATCCCTGGCCTTCTCATACTCGCCGTACCACAATTTAGCCTGGCTGGCCGCCGCCTCAGAGAGCGCGGCATCTCCCTGGCCCACCAGGAATGATTCCCACCCCTGCCAATCATCTGCCAGTTTCTCGGCGTCCACGCGCACAGTTTCACCGGCCGGAACGTCTTTGGCCTCACTTTTCAAATCCGCCGCCGCCACCCGCGCCACGCTTACTAACTGGGCATAGGTGGTTACGGTAAACGGGCCAAGCTGCGCGGTGGCCGCCGCGGCCGCCGCTGGCTCCGGCTCCTGGCGCTGCACAAGTGATGGCCGATGAGACAACATCTGCTGCACAAGACGATTGCCGTGCGTTTGCTGGCTGCGCAATATGGCTGATTGGCGCAACGGCCGTGCGGTCTTATCCTCCGGCGCGGCCCAGGGTGCGCCAGCCACCATCTGCCGCATGATAATGTCGGTGAACACAGAGGTAGCTGGATCAAGGTGCGTCTGCTCTGCCGGTGCGGGAGCGGCACCTACCCCGGCCGTAGCCCGCCCCACCGCATACGCGCCATACTCAGGCGTCACCGTCTCCGCCATTGGCGGCGGTTTCTGTGGTTCTTTGACCTTTGGTTTGGGCTGGTTGTTCGTTTCGGCCGTCATTCTTCGGTAATTGGGTAATTGGGTAATTACGTAATTACCCAATTACCCAATGACATCATCAAGGCGAGATAATCGGTGGAACAAGAGTCACCAACAACGGTGGGCTGATAATAAGAATTGGCACAATGGGTTCATTGTATATGTGCAGTTCGCGCACATGCCCCTTGAAAATGGTGCCATTGGAATAGTTGATCACGCTCACGTCGGGGTCATTGCCGTGATTCAAACTGAAATTGACCGTGCAGTGCAAAATTCTGTCCAGGTACAGTCTGCCCACCGCGCCATCATACGTCAGCAAGGCGGTATGCCATTCACCGGGCTGGTATGCACCCGTACAGGCTTCCCGATTGCTGTTGTTCGTCAGCAGGCTAATACTGCCATCCGCATTCAGTTCAAAACCGATCCAACGGAAGGAGCGGCCGCCCACCACCACCGGCATCCGCTTGAATTCATCGGCGTTAAACTCTATCTGAATCGAGAACGAATTGAAGTTAAACCCGTCCAGATTGGGGGTGGAGACCACACAGGCGTTCGGATCGGTTGACCCCGGATAAATGCCATTGCAATAAACCGCTTCATTCTGGAATGGCGCATTGGTCAAGGTCATGTTGCCCTGCTTGCCGGTAACGTCGGTGGCGTTGGCCGTCAGTGGATAATGGGCGACCAGGCGAGCCTGGGCGGTAGTTGTAGCCGCTTGCGCCGTCTGGGCAACGGCCGTTTCCGTCTGTTGGGCCTCAGCAGTTTGGGCAACGGCCGTTTGCGCTGCCACTGTCTGGGCAACGGCCGTTTCCAGAACCACAGCAGCATCCTGTGTCTGTTGGGCGCTGACGGTTTGTTGGGCATGAATGGCCTGCTCGGTCTGTTGGGCGTTGAGCGTTTGTTGAGCCACCGCCAACGCCGTGGAAGTGGCCACATTTTCGGCCGCCAACGCCTGGGCGGTGGCATTGGCATTCTGGCTGTCTATAAACGATTGTGTGCCCTGCAAATCGGGCGTGGGTGTGTCCGGCAGCGGTGTGCCGGTGGCTTCCGGCGTGGGGGTAAATTGAGCAATGGTGGTCTGGATGGCTACGGCCGTCGCCGTCTGCCTTACCCCCGTGCTGTAGACCCAATATTGCCGCCCGCCAAAAACCAGGCCCAGGCAAGTAAAAATGCTCAATACCGGGATCAGCCACATCGCCCAGGTGGGAAATCGCGGATTTACCTCAATCATGCCCTGTTTGCGTTCAATGTCATCCTCTCCTGCCAGCACCTGTACCTGGAAGGAATAAGAGCGCGTCCGGCCGGTGAACGGCCGTGCCTTTGGCTGCACCCGCAGCATCACCTCACCCGTCTGGCCCGGCGGCACAGCCAACGCACTTTGCTCGCCAAGAAAGTTCAGCGCATTGGCCGGGTCCCGCGCCTGCACCGCATACGTGGCCGGGCTGTTCCCCTCATTTTGCACCGTCACCCGGCAAAAACCCTGGTTCGTCAACTGCGTCGGCTGCGCCTCCACTTTATACCGGGCAAACGGGGCGACGGTCACATTTCCCTTAATGGTCGCCACCCGCTGCCGGGTAGACGCCGAATAAATATCAAGCTGGTAAGGATGCCGCCCCGCAGTGGCGCTGCTGTGGCGCGGTGGGTGAATGGTAAAGGGCAGGGAAACCGTGCCGCCGGGCATCAACTGCACCGGCTCCGGCGGTAATGTCACCCAGGCGGCGGGCAGCAGCGACAGGCGCAGTTCAAAGTGATCCACCAACGGTCCGTGATTCATCAATTCAATCTGGATTTCGGCCCGCCCGCCGGGCGTCACATCCACATTGGTCGGGTTGACCAGAATACCCAACTGCCCATCCATGCTCAGCAGTTGGGTGACGCCGCTTTGCCCGGCGCGCACCGTGCGTGACCATTGCGGTTTGTCGGCTA
>CAADGU010000165.1 GCA_900696625.1 uncultured Chloroflexota bacterium
ATGGGGCTGCAGTTGGCCCGCGAAGTGGAGTCGCGCACCTTTACAGCGATGAATCTGTTTGGCCTGGGAACGGTAGCCCTGCTGTCTGGGGATGATGCCGCCGTTGGCGCGCCGGTGTGCGCCGCGTTGGCCTTGTGGCATGAACTGAACAACAAACGCTTGCTCATTCGTACGCTGGATGTTTTTGCCCTCTTATTTTGCCGGCAGGGGCAGCCTGAAGCAGCGCTGAATTTGTTAGGCTATGCCGAAACGCTGCGTGAAATGGGGGCCGCGCCGCCGCGCACACCCGCTTTCCAGCCTTTTTATGAACAGGCGATGGCTTTGGCCGGCAGAGAATTAGACACGGCCGTACTCACAACATGTTGGCAACACGGCCGTTCCCTTTCATTGGCGGAAATTGTGGCCCTGGCAACGGCCGTTTCCCTGGCACTGCCGGTCAGCAAAACAGGATAGCGCCCCTATGAAAATCAGAACACTCACCGGCCACCATCTTACTCCCGCCGCACCACCCCTTCCCGCCAGGCGTAAACGGCCGCTTGCGTCCGATCCGCCAGGTGTAATTTGCTCAGGATATTGCTCACGTGGCTTTTAACCGTTTTCTCGCTGATGGTTAACCGTTCGGCAATATCGCTGTTACTCAATCCTGCCGCAATCAGTCGCAGCGTTTCCATTTCCCGCTCGCTTAACTCGGTAAAGGGGTTGATGGCGCCCGTGTGAGCGCTGGTGCGCGCGCCGTGTAGTTCTTGCACCACACGGGCCGCCACACGAGGATGGAGAACGGCCTCGCCTACCGCCGCTTTACGTACCGTATCGGCCAATTCCTCTGGGCCAATATCCTTGAGTACATAGGAAAGCGCCCCGGCGCGTATAGCCGGGAAGATATGCTCATCCTGGTGATAGGAGGTAAGGACGATAACCTGGGTGCGTGGGCTGGTTTGTTTCACGCGGCGGGTCGCTTCCACGCCATCCATGCCCGGCATAATCAAATCCATCAACACAATATCGGGGGCGAATTGGCTGACCAGGGCAACGGCCGTCTCTCCCGATTCCGCCTCACCCACTACCTCAATGTCCGGCTGGGTGTCCAGAAACGCCCGCACCCCCTGCCGCACCAGATGATGATCGTCTACCAGCAGCACTGTAATTGGTTCATTCATAGTTCGGCCTTAACTGTTGTCCCTTTTCCCGGTTGGCTGGTCAATTGCAGCCGCCCGCCCAAACCATCCAGCCGCTCCCCCATCCCCTGGATGCCCATCCCCTGGATGCCAAAGCCGCCGGTCACGACCTGTGTATCAAAACCCCGGCCATTATCGGCAATGGTCAGGGTGACGCCGGCCGCTTCCCAGGCCAGGTGTATGTTGACCTGGCTGGCGCCGCTGTGGCGGGCGACATTGGCTAACGCTTCCTGGCCCACGCGGAAAAGGGCCTGCTCGGCCGGCAGGGGCAACGGCCGTTGTCCCTGCACATTGAACTCCACCGGGATATTATTCTGGCGTGACCAGGTGGCGGCGTAATCGCGCAAGGCGGCGGCCAATCCCTGGTCATCTAAAGCCGCCGGACGCAGTTCTTGGATCAGCGTGGTCAACTCTTGCTGCGCCTGCCGGGCCAACGCTTCTGCCTCCACCAGCCGGTCAGCGGCGGCAGCCGGGTTTTCGGCCAACACCGTCCTGGCTGCGCCAATTTGCATGGCGGTGGCAAAAATTTGCTGCTTGACGGCGTCGTGCAAATCGCGGGCCAGCCGGTTGCGCTCTTCCAGGGCGGCCAACTCCTGGCGGGTGTGCAGCAAATTTTGCAGTTGCTCGGCCATCTGATTCAGGCGACGGCTGAGCTGGCCTAGCTCATCCTGGGAGGCATCGTGGGCAACGGCCGTGAAATCCCCCCTGCTCCATTGATCGGCCGCCTGGGCCACTGTGCCAATACGCCGGGTCAGTTGGCGGGCTGTGAGAAAGCCGAAAACCGTGCCAATAAAACCGGCCATCAGCGCCAGCGGCATCAGGCTGTACAAGAGCATGGTCAACAGCGGCCCGACCGTTTCACTGTTCAGGGCGGGCAAGGGCAGGGTGATCATGAGGACGCCCAGCAAACGGCCGTCGTCGCCGACCAGTGGAAACAGATTAACCAGTTGACCACCGGGCAGGGTATAGCGCAGGTTGTCCAGGTCTCGCTCCCCCTGCTGCACGGCCGTAAACGACTCCATCAGGTGGGGCCAGGAATCGAATGCAAACGGCCGTTCACCGGCAATAAAATCCGGCGGCGGCCGATTTTGCGCCAGCAAATAGCCGGCGGCATCAAGAACATAGACCGGCTGTTCCCCGCCGAAACTGAAACGCCAATTCCCGGCGCTGTCTTGCTCACCCAGATTACGGGCAATGGTAAAGCCGGTGTCGGCAGCCGATGTTTTTGGGGTACGGTCTTCGGCACGGCCGTCAAACGTCCGCTGCACCCAATTATTCAATCCTTCCAGATCAGGTGGTTCCGCTTGCAGATATTGCTGTACCTCCGCTGCATAAAGATCATGTAAGGCGTTGCCCATCGCATGGATGAGAAAATTGGAGCGAACGAAGACCAGCAGGGCCACCAACAGCAGCAGTTCTACCATCAGCAAGGCGGCTACCGTCACTACTGTATAAGAGAAGGTAAGCCGCCATTGCAACCGTTTTTTGTGCAGCCGCATGAATGAGAAAAAAAAGAAGGTCAGGCCAAAAAAAGCAGTAAGCGCCATTGCCCACAGCCAATCTACCCGTTGATTGACCAGGTAGCTGATGGCCACCGCACCCACAAAAACAGCAGCGGCGCCACCAAGAACAGGCAAAAATGTGCGATCTTTCATAACGATAACCTTATCGTGATGCGTGATGCGTGAAACCTCTTATCACGCATCACTCGTCACGCATCACGGCCTGTCAACCCCCTGAGTTCCCAAAGAACCTCTTTAGCGTTATCCACCCAAATCCTGGCGGCGGAAGATGGCGATGGAGAGGGCGATAAAAGCGACACTGTAGAGGGCGATGCCGATGGCCGCCGCGCCAGGCTCCAGATATTGTATAGGTGGCGCAGCCTGCCCGCCAACCTCGACGGTAGTGGTTGTGCCGATGGATAACATGCCCTGGGCTAATCCGGCGGGGATATAACGGCCAATTTCTGCCCATATGCCCCCGGCAAAAGTCAGAAGTTGGACGGCAATGCCTTCCAGCAGCAAGATATAGGCCAGCCCACCGCCCACCGCCACAATGACGGAACGGGTAGCCACAGCCAGGAAGAAGGCCAGCCCGGCATAAGGCAGCAAGGTATAGGCTGTGGCCAGGGTGGTGGCCGCCAGGCGACCCCATTCAACCGTATCCACCGGAATGTGGCCGAGGAGAATCTGGCTGAACACGGCCGTGACCAGCCCACCCAGTAACAGCGGCGTCAACACCAACAGCAAGGCGGGCAGCAGCAGGGCAGCAAATTTAGCCGCCAGGAATGTACCACGCGGCACCCCCCGGCTGAGCCACAATTGCAACGTGCGCCAGGTATACTCCTGGGCCACTACCGCCCCCACCAGAATGACAATCAAGATGCCACCCAAACTGGGGCCGGCTGCCAGGCCCACCGACTGCACTAAACCCATGGGCCAGACCAACGTCTGCTCCAGTTGGGCCGCTGCCGGATTACTGCCATCCATCCGGCTGATGGCAAAAAACAGGGTGTTCAAAACCAGCACACCCACACCAATGATGACCAATTCCACGCGCAAAATGGTGCGCTTCAACAGTTTTTGTTGTTCAATGCGTAACATATTCCAGAACATCATACACTCTCCGTCATTTCTAAAAATAGACTTTCCAGGTCTACCCGTTGGGTGATAACTTCGCCGGGGTAGATGTCGTGTTGGGCCAGGTGGCGGACGATGTCTTCGCCGCTGACGCCGCTGACTTCCAGGTAACGGCCGTTTGCCGATAACCGCTCCACACCGGCCAATGATTGCAGCGCCGCCTGCGCCTGCGCGGGGGAGGACACACCCACTTTTACCGTCATCTTCTGCTGGCCGAGCAGGTCACTGACCTTGCCCTGGGCCACAATTTGGCCCCGGTTCAAAACGGCCACCCGGTCACAGATTTGCTCCACTTCGTAGAGCAGATGGCTGCTCAAAAAGATGGTCACGCCATCGGCAGCCAGGTCACGCAGCAGTTGGCGCATTTCACGCATCCCTTTAGGGTCAAGCCCATTAGTGGGTTCATCGAGGATGATCAAGTCGGGGCGGTGCAGCAGGGCAGCCGCCAGCCCAATGCGCTGCTTCATGCCGGTGGAATAACTGGACACTTTGCGGTGGGCGGCTTCGCTCATGCCCACACGCGCAATGACTTCGGCGATACGGCCGTCAGACACATCATCAGACAGCCGGGCCAGCAGCCGCAGGTTGTCCCGCCCCGACAGGTAAGGCAGCAAGGCAGGCGCGCCTACCAGGGAACCGACGCGGCGCAACGGCCGTGTCTGGTTGGGTGTGACGGGCTGCCCAAACAGTTCAACCTGCCCGGCGCTGGCGGCCACCAGCCCCAGCACCATGCCAATGGTCGTCGTTTTACCGGCGCCGTTTGGCCCCAAAAAACCAAACAGTTCGCCGGTGTGAAGCTGCAAATTGACCTGGGACACGGCCGTGACCGGGCCAAATGTTTTACTCAGGTTATGGGTCTGCAAAATGGTGTTGCTCATAGGTAAATCTCCTTATGACCCGCAGTATAGAGAATGTGACGGCCGTCCACATGGGTCTGGAGAATGAACCGGCATGGGGCTGGGGGCTGATTTGACGGGCCGGCTACCTGATCCCCTGGGACAGAGGTAACCGTTCAGACCTGACAGGTTTTTTACCAGTTCAACTTGAAACCTCGCAGGCCAAAAACCTGTCAGGTCTCTTGAGGAACTGAATGCTTACAGATAAAGAGCGGGGGCGTGATCGCTGTGCATCCTTGCTCACACTACTGGCCGAATAATCTTATCATTTCCCCACCTGTTTCTGGGCAACCTACCAGGTTATCTCCGTGACGGACATGTATTCCCGGTTTTGCCGCGCGAAGTATTGGCGAGATAGGTGTGTCCAGATATAGTTCAGAAAGCTATGGACAGCGTAAACGTCTACTTATAAGGCGTATACATTCACCAGAAAACATCGTGCCTCAATTATTGCGCTATTTGTTACCCTGCATAAATTGTAATGGAGAAAAAAAATGAGTAAAAAAGCCAGTAAAAAACAGGCAGCGGCGGACCCGGAGGAGCCTCAGGCCGCGCCCGCAGCCACCATTCCCCAAACCCATACCCTGAGCCTGGCCGAGCGCCGGGCGCTGGGCAAAGAGGCGCGGCAGCAAACGCCGCGCGAGACCCACGCTACCTGGACGCTACCGGCTGACCGGGCCGACCCCATTGATCTGTTGATTGCCAACAGCGAGGGGCGGGTGGAAGAGTTGGTGCCAATTCGCTACGGCCGTATGCTGGCCAGCCCCTTCGCCTTTTACCGCGGCGCGGCGGCCATCATGGCCTATGACCTGGCCCAAACACCCAACAGCGGCATCAACGTGCAGGCGTGTGGCGACTGCCACCTGCTGAACTTTGGCGGTTTTGCCACCCCCGAACGCAATATCCTCTTCGACATCAACGACTTTGACGAAACGTCGGTGGCGCCCTGGGAATGGGACGTAAAACGGTTGGCGGCCAGTTTTGTCATTGCCGGGCGCGCCAACGGCTTTAAGGCCGCCGACGGCCGGGAAGCGGCCCGGCTGGCCGCCGACAAATACCGCACCCGCATGGCCGAAATCGGCGAACTGCCCACCCTGAGCGCCTGGTATGAAGCCATTGACCTGGACGAGGTATTGGACAATGCCCCAGACAAAGAAAATGCCCGCTTTTACCGCAAAAAGCTGGCAGCGGCCATGGATGCCAGCGTGCGGGAAAAGGAGTTCGCCAAGCTGGCGCATGAAGGGGGGTATCCGGCGCGCATTATTGACCAGCCGCCACTCATCTTCCACTATGGCGATATGCGCGATGATGAGTTTCGCACCGGGTTGGAGGCCTCTTTTGATCTGTATAAAGCTTCGTTATCACCCGAACTGCATGTACTGTTGGACCGCTACCAGTTAGTTGATTCCGCTTTCAAAGCGGTGGGGGTGGGCAGTGTGGGTACATTTTGTGGCATTGTTTTGCTCATGTCTGGCAGTGACCCGCTCTTTTTACAATTCAAAGAAGCGCGGCAGTCTGTTTTGGAACCATACGCCGGGGCCAGCCCGTATGCCCACGCCGGGCAGCGGGTGGTAGCCGGGCAGCGACTGATGCAGGCAGCCAGTGATATGTTCCTGGGCTGGACAACTGGCCAAAACATCCGCAAAGCGCCCTTTTACATCCGCCAACTGCGCGACGCCAAAATCAAGCCGGTGGTAGAGGTTATGAAACCGGCCAATCTGCTCAATTATGCTCAACTGTGTGGCTCTGCCCTGGCGCGCGCTCATGCCCGTTCTGGCGACCCCGCTGTCTTGAGCGGCTATATGGGTAAAAGCGGGGCCTTTGCCGAGGTGATGGCCGATTTTGCAGTGGCGTATGCCGACCAGAATGAACGAGATTATGCGGCGCTGGTGACGGCCGTGCGTGACGGCCGTATCCTGGCACAAACAGTAGAGTAATGTAATTGGGTAATTGGGTAATTACGCAATTACCCAATTACGCAATTACCAATGGAAGAGAGGAGAATATGAAAACCAAACCCCGCCCCAAAAGTCGAAAACCCTGGGTGCGCATTTTATTGATCTGGGCCATCGAATCCCTGGCGTTATTTTTGATGTCCCTCATATTGGATGGATTTCAACTCAATGGTTTTGGCGCGGCCGTGATCGCGGCGGCGCTTA
>CAADGU010000166.1 GCA_900696625.1 uncultured Chloroflexota bacterium
AGCGTTGCCTAAATTCGATTAACTTGTTAAGCTGCTGTTTGGTAACTGTATTGTCATTCATAACAACACAGTTTACCAAAGGGTGGTTTACTTGTCGTAGACCACCCTTATTTTTCTAAACTCGAACAGACAATGTTGTTTATAAAAATATTGAAAGAAAAGAGATGTGTACAAACAAAACCATTGTTCCCACGTATCAACAACTCCTGATGGTATCCATAATTCTATTGATCGCTGTCGCGCTTCGCTTTGCTCACCTTGAACGACGAGTTTACTGGCACGATGAAGTCTACACATCCTTGCGCGTTGCCGGTTATACAGCTGGTGAAGTCATAACCGCTTACTTTGATGGCAATCCTTTTCCTGCCAACGAGTTAACAACCTACCAACATCCAAGCAAAGATAAGACATGGAGTGATACCTGGCACTCAATGGCTTCCTCAGATCCACATATGGTACCTGCATATTTCCTCATCAGCCGCGCCTGGATGCTTACAGGGGGATCATCACCTGGGGCAATGCGTGCTTTGGCTGTGGCGATTGGCCTGTTAGCTCTTCCCGCATCTTACTGGTTATCTGTTGCGCTTTTCAGGCAAAGAACAACAGCACTGATCATGCTTTGCTTGGTATCTATTTCACCTATGCATATTCTTCTGGCTCGTGAGGCTCGCCCTTATAGTTTGTGGACAGTTGTAATCATGGCCTCTAGCGCCGCATTCCTGGATGCCATGCGTCTTCGTAGAATAGGCAATTGGGCTTTATACGCCATAACGTTGGCTATTGGTATCAATACACATCTGTTTTTTAGCTTCGTCGTGATCACGCATGCTGCTTATTTTTTACTGACCTTTTTACCTCAATCAGGTGTACAGGGCACCAATGGGCGGACTCAAGTAGCATACTTTTTTGCCAATCTTGTGGGCATGCTCACTTTTATGCCGTGGGTTATTTTCACTACCCCTTACCTGAACGCAGCCAGCCAAAACACAAGTTGGACAACATTTGCTGTACCACTGACTTATCTGGTCAGACTCTGGGCTGCTCGCTACAGTGGCGTATTCGTAGACTTCGATCTACTGCCGATCTATTCTCAGATTCTGTTTGTGGTACCGGTATTACTGTTGATGTTTTATTCATTTATCTGGATGTGGCAAAATGGGTCACCAAGCGCCCGCCTATTTGTCATTTTGCTGACCATTATCCCAGTATCAATACTCTTGATACCGGACCTGCTATTTGATGGTATCCGTTCAACCGTGGCGCGTTATTTGGTGCCCGTATTCATCAGTATGCAACTGGCTATGGCTTTTTTGCTTTCCTCTAAATTAAAAGAAAATGTCAGGTGGAAACGAACGATCTGGCAATTGGTTACTGCAATCATTATTATGCTGGGACTGGTCTCCAGCATCCATGCTGTACAGGCAATCGCCTGGTGGGATAAAGGGTCGGATTACGGCTTCCACGAAGCGGCGACGGCCGTGAATGCCGCAGAGAAACCGCTTGTCATTGTAGGCAGGTTTCATGGCGATCTTTTTGGGGCCACTCTGGCCCTGGCGAATGAATTAGAACCACATGTGTACATGCTGTGGACAACAACCGTGGAATCAGAAGAGATGTACGGTTATGACCAAGTTTTTTTATTTCGGCCTACTCCCCTTCTCCAACAATCAATAGAGGTAAGCAACGAGAAAAGACTCCAACCTGTGGTGCAAAATTTATTATGGCGGGTTGTTGAAAACGAAAATTAAGGAGCAAGTATTGGGGGATGTAGATGATTCTGGCGCTGCAGTATTGTTAAGTCAGACGTGTTGTTGCCACTGGAATTAACAAGCAACAACACATCTAACTCAGATAGTTCACATATTATTCAGGGCCATCTCAAACTGCACGGGGCGGAATTTGTAGCCATAGACAATCATGCCTTCGTCGCCATCGGTACGCAGTTTGCGTGTGACCATTTCCACGGGCATCCCAATATACATTTCATCTTCATCCATATCGGTCAACTGCGCCGTGACAATCGGGCCTTCTTCCAACTTCACCAGCGCCACGCTGTACGGCGCCTGCTGTTCAAAACCGGCCGGGGCATCATAAATTGTCGTGTATGAATAAACCTCACCCAGGCCGGTAAACGTATACAGTTCCTTCGCCGGGGCTGCACATTCCAAACAAACATCTCGCGGCGGGAATAATTTAACGCCGCAACTATCGCAGGTCTCCCCTACGAGCTTATACCGCTGTTCCTGTAAACGCCAATGACGTGAGACTTCCATTTTTTTATCCTCCGGTTTTTTATCTCCGGTTCTAATGGGTTATTAAAACCAAAATTTCCTGTTCGTAATTATCTACGGAAACCCTATCATCTACTGCCAGTGTCGCTCGTATCGCTGTCAAAAGCTGTCAGGAATGGGGATACAGGTGTATCCGGGGTACTAATATGGGTAACGGCCGTAGCAAATCCCCAGCCAATACAGTATTTTGCCCCCCTTCTGCGATACCATTAGCAAATCAACACAAACCGGTATGCAGCAACATGTATTCGCTAGAAAAAGAAAAAACACTCGTCACACAAGCTAAAAAAGGTAACCGGCAGGCAATGGCACAACTGTATGATGGCCTTTTTCCCGGCGTATATGCCTACACACGCCTGCGCCTGCCCACCACAGCCGATGCCGAAGACGTTGTCTCCGAAACATTCCTCGCCGTCGTCAACTGCCTACCCGATTTCCAATGGGAAAGTTCCGGCTCATTCCGCGCCTGGGTTTTCCAGATCGCCCGCAACCACATCGCCAATTTTTACCGGCGCAAGGAACCAAACGTCACCATCCCCCTTGCTGAAGCCCCGGACGCATCCCTTACCCAACCATCTACGCCGGAGGACACCTTCATCCAGACCGAACGCAAACATTACCTGCTATCCACCATCCGCAACCTAAGCCCACGTCGTCAGGAAGTCCTCCTCTTACGTTACTTCGGCGGCCTGCGAAACAACGAAATTGCCCTGGCGCTATCGCTCGACGAAAGAACCGTCTCGGCACATCTCAGCCGGGCATTAGCCGAATTACAAACCATCCTCGACAAAAATCAGGAGATTATCGAACCATGAACCAACAGAATTATCACAAATTAGAAGAAATGCTAAACGAAGTAAGCCCCCAGGCCAACCATGAATTCTACCTGGAACTGCGGCAACAAGTGCTAGACACACCGATAAACCAAAACGCCACCTCCTCTCGTAAATTCAGGCTCTTTGACCGCTTCCCGCTGTGGCAGCCGGTAGCCGGAGCGGCTTTACTTCTGCTGCTCATCTTATTCTTCACACCCCTCGGCCAGATAGTGGCGCAACAGGTCTTACGCCTGGGTGTGTTTTTCGTCACCACCAATCCCGCCCCGGCCGAAGAACATATAAACAATCCCCCATCAGAAGCGGAAATTTACACATCAACAACCATAACCAGCCAGCTACAGGAAGCCAGCGCCCTCGCCGGTTTCCTCATCTATTACCCCGCCTACCTGCCCGCCGGCTATACACCAGACAGCGAACCCCCGCTCCAACTGGTGACAAATTCGCAAGGCATTATCGTTTCCGCCGAAGCCATGTTCCACAGCGCTGATGGTGAATACATCCTCTACTACGCCCAGCACCCGTTCCCACCGGACACTGAACTATCCGACATGCCCCTCAACATAGGCGCAGCCACCGCCGAACCCACCACCGTACTGGGCAATGAGGCTTTGTGGTTAACAAACTACGCCTGGGGAACCGCGCCGGACAGCGCCGGTAATTTACAAACAGTACTCTACCATGTGCTAATCTGGACGCTCCCCGCCACAGATGGAGGCAAATTCTATTTCTGGCTGGGCAGTGAAGAGGAACTGGCTCTAACCGAGATGCGCCGCATCGCCGAATCAATGGCGACCGAATAAAAACCAAGAGAGTGGGGATGCGGGCACCCCCACTCTCTATCTCTATGGGTACTAAAGGCTCAAGATGTGGGTCACGGCCGTAGCTCCCGTGCCCCCCAAATTCTGCGCCATGCCAATTTTGGCGTCAGGCACCTGGCACGCTTCCGCCTGCCCACGCAGTTGTCGCGCCAC
Source organism: uncultured Chloroflexota bacterium (assembly GCA_900696625.1). Lineage (GTDB taxonomy): Bacteria > Chloroflexota > Anaerolineae > Promineifilales > Promineifilaceae > CAADGU01. The sequence goes on from CAADGU010000166.1 coordinate 4,099, forward strand.
TTCCACGATCTGGTACACACCCGTGGCCCCGCCGGGGTTGCCGCGTGCTTTCAGGCCACCAAAGGTGCTGATGGGCACACGGCCGTCCCGCCCAATCTGCCCATCCCGCGCCAACTGCCAGCCTTCACCCGGCGCTGCAAAACCCGCCGCTTCCAACGACAACGCCGCCAGCACCGTAAACGCATCATGCAGTTCAAACAAATCCACATCATCCGGCGTTACCCCCGCCATGGCCATCGCTTTTTGGGCGCTGCGTTCCGCCGCCCCCAGCCATAGCGGGTTCTTGCGGTCATGCAGCGCCAGCGTGTCCGTGGCCAGCGCCGAACCGAGAATGCGAATCGGCTGCGGCGACATGTCCATTGCCTTCTCGCTGTTCACCACAATGACCGCCGCCGCGCCATCCCCTGCCGGGGCTGCATCGAACAAGCTCACCGGTGTGGCAATCGGGGATGCTTTGGCAAATGCCTCCGCCTTTAACCGGTTGCGGAACATCGCCAGCGGATTGTCTGCGCCGTTGGCATGAGCATTCACACTAAACCCGGCAAAGTCGGGCACACTCACCCCGTATTCATGCATATAACGGCGCATCATCAGTGCGCCCGCGCCCGCGGCCGTCAGCCCATGCATGGCCTCATAATCTGCATCCAGTCCGGTAGCCAGCGCCGCCGTAATGGGCGAACCGGTCTGGTCGGTCATCTTTTCCACGCCCACCACCAGCGCCGTTTCTACCAAACCGCTTTGCACCGCCAGCACCGCCTGGCGCAGCGCCGCACCGCCGGAAGCGTCTGCCGCCTCTACCGTCACCGCTTCAATACCGCGCAGCCCGGCAAAGTCGGCCACCAGTGCGCCCAAATGATTTTGCTGGCTCAACTGCCCCGCCAACATATTGCCCACATACAGGGCATCAACCTTACTAATATCCGCATCATCCAACGCCGCTTCAATGGCATACCAGGCCAGATGACGGATGGAGGTGTCCCAATGTTCGTTTACGGCCGTGCAGCCAATTCCGATGATCGAAACATTTGTCATTGTGTTAGATTCCTACTGGCATGAAACGTGAAACGTGATGCGTGAAAAGAATTCACGTTTCACGCATCACGCATCACTCCCTACGACATCTTCAACTTATCCCGATACCGCGTATACGTGGCGTAATTGATTTCTTTACGCCGGGCAATATAGGCTTCGGTGGTGGGGGCATTGGCCCGCACTTCCGGCAGTTTGTCCGTCACCGTCAGATCAAAGGCATCGGAACCAGAGCCAGAACCATAGCTGACCATGAGAATCCGGTCGCCCGGTTCGGCCACATCCAGAATCGCCGTCAGGCCAATCATGGAAGAGCCGGAGTAGGTATTGCCAATGCGCGGGCTGAGTAAACCGGGTTTGATCTGCTCCATCGAAAAGCCCAACTGTTTACCGACCCGTTCCGGGAACTTGGCATTCGGTTGATGGAACACCGCCCAATCATAATCGGCCGCCGTCGTACCCATCTCACTCATCAACGCCTCGGCCGCACCCAAAATGTGTTTGAAGTAGGCCGGTTCCCCCGTAAAACGGTCGCCGTGCGACGGGTACTCGGCGTGCGCCCGCCGCCAGAAGTCCGGCGTGTCGGTCACAAAGGAGTAGGAGGCGTTGATAATCGCCACTGCCTCGTCGGCCGGGCCAAGCAGGATAGCGGCGCCGCCGGCCGCGGCCGTATATTCCAGTGCATCACCCGGCCGCCCCTGCGCCGTGTCCATGCCAATGGTCAGGGCATACCGGGCCATGCCCGACCCCACAAAGCCGATCCCGGCCTGCATCGCTTCCGTACCCGCTTTGCAGGCAAATTCCCAATCGGCCGCCAATGTGTTGGGTACCGCGCCAATGGCCTCGGCCACAATCGTACTGGTCGGCTTCACCGCATAGGGGTGGCTTTCGCTGCCTACCCAGACGGCGCGGATGTCCTGGGGATCAACCTGCCCACGCTGCAACGCATTGCGCGCCGCTTCCACGGACATGGTGGCCACATCTTCGTCCAGACCATTGACGGCTTTTTCCTGAATGGGCACGCCGCCCACACCGTTGGTCCACATTTGCGAAATTTCTTTGGCCGGTATGCGGAAACGGGGTACATACGCCCCATAACCCACAATGCCTACCTGGCGATCTGGTTTCATCAGTTTGTTGTTTTCTGTCATAGTTCCTCTTTACCAGTGAGCAGTAAGCAGTGAGCAGTCAACAGTAAGACCTTCTGCTCACTGCTTACCGCTTACTGCTTACTCAAAAGTAATTCCCGCGCGCGCTCGACGCGGATGTTTTGTTCTTTAACCAACAGGTCGGCAATGGTCTGCACCTGGCCATCGGTGGCGCCGGCGGCCAGAGCTACCTGGCGGGCGTGCATACGCATGTGCCCTTGCTGAATGCCCACGGTTGCGAGGGCTTTAATGGCTGCCAGGTTTTGGGCCAGGCCAACGGCGGCCATCACCTGGGCCAGTTCAGCGGCAGATTGCACGTTTAGAATCTTCAGCGCTACCTGGGCAGTCGGGTGTACTTTGGTGGCCCCGCCCACTACACCAACGGAAAGGGGCAAGGTGATTTCGCCGTAGAGGTCGCCGTTGGGGGTGACATGCCAGTCGGTGAGGGATTGGTAACGGCCGTGCCGTGCCGCATACGCATGCGCCCCTGATTCCACCGCCCGCCAATCGTTGCCGGTGGCGATACACACCGCGTCAATGCCGTTCATAATGCCTTTGTTGTGGGTCGCCGCCCGGTAGGGGTCTACCACGGCAAAGGCGTTGGCCTCGGCAATGAATTGCGCTACTTCGTGGCCGGTGTAGGTGGTGCGCTGCGCCAGAGCCTCAGCGGGGATGGTGCAGCGGGCGGTGGCGGTACGCCGGTCGGTGAGGTTGGAAAGGATGCGCAAATTGGTACGCCCACCGGTCAACTCTGTTACCAGCGGGGCAATGCTTTCTACGGCCGTGTTGATGGCATTGGCCCCCATGGCGTCACGGCAGTCATAGAGCAAGTGGATGATGAGCATGGGGCCGACGGGGGTGTCCCAAAACGGCCGTATCTCAATATCCCGCGCTCCACCACCCCGTTTGACAATGTTCAGGCTGCATTCGTTGGCAGCATCCATGAGCATATGCTTGTGGGCGGAAATGGCCGACATAGCCACGTTCATATCGGGGATGTCCAGCAGTTGAATTTGCCCGATCATCACCGGGTCAGACGATTCGGTGTGGAAGCCGCCACCTTCACGGATGAGTTTGGCGGCGTGGCTGACAGCGGCCAAGACGCTCGGTTCTTCCACGGCCATGGGGATGAGGTAGTCACGGCCGTTGATCAAAAAGTTAGCCGCCACCCCCAAAGGCAGGGCAAAGGTGCCCAGTGCGTTTTCGATCATCTTATCGGCCTGAGTAGGCGACAGGCCACGGCCGTGCAGCACCGCTTTGTCCTCGGTCGTCAGGTCAGCCCATGCGGCCACCATCTCAATCCGTTCTTCTAGCGACAACTTATAAAATCCGGGTAGTCGTGAAGATTTGTCCATATTTCTTTGACAGACCCGAAGGATAAAATCCTTCGGGTCTCATTCTCCGTGTTACAAAATGAGAGAGTGGGTTGATGTACCCAATCTCAATAACCCGGACTATAGCGTTGGTTTTCTGCCAAAAGCTGTCAGGAAAGGTTTCGGGAAGAAATTGACGGGGAAAATAAGCGAACTGTAAGGGGAAAGTGGCGCGGTTGGAAACCGGCCACAGCCAGATGGGGGTAGCACGGTTGAAAACCAGCCACACCAAGAGAAACCAACCACAGCCAGATGGTGTGGTGCGCACTGTGCGCGTCAGGCAGCCACTATTATTTCATATCGGTGGGCGCGGCGAATGGCTGTCGCCAGAACCGCCACCTCTGCCAGGATAATCAGGCAAAGAATGAGCAGTTGGGGTGCGATGTCTGGCAGTGTGGCCCCGTGCTGCACAATCTCCACCACCGGATACATGATGTAATAGGTGGGGAAAATCTGGGCAATCCATTGCGGGATGGAGGGGAACAGGTAAACAAAAGCCGGGGCATACAGCAAAATGCCAATCCCTTTGATGACGGCAAAGAGGGTGGTAATGTCCTTCACAAATGCACCCAACAGAACACCCAACAATCCCGAAGCAGTCGCCCCCAAAATCAACACAAATATCAGCAGCGCCGGTTGGCTGCCAAATGCGCGGTTTAAGAGCAAAACAACAAGAGCGGTCAGTGTGCTGAGCAAGATGCCCAACAATGTCTTGGCGGTAAAAACTTCACCCAATGATGTGGGGGTGATGTTCAGCGCATTCAAAGTGCGTTTCTGTTTTTCGTCTACCAGGGAGGTGGCGGGAACCATGGTGCCGCCGACGATGATGGTCATCAGGAGAATCAGAGGAAATACACGATCCTGCCAGGGAATGGCCTCAACATCACCCAGGGTGCGGGTGATGATGTTAACCGGCGCTTCCTGCCCGGCCATCCGGCGAATCAGAGCAGCCAGGTTTATGCCCAGAATAGTCCTGTTTTTTAATAGGCTTTCACCCGATACATAGGCAGTGAGTTCGGCTTCCTCGCCGCTGCGGACGGTGGCGTCGAAGTTGGGGGGCAGGATGATGCCCAGGTCTACAGCGCCATTTTCCACGGCCGTTTGCAGGGCAACGGCCGTGTCATACTCCTTCACCACCAACGATTCCACTTCCAGGGCCAGGGTGACGACCTGCGAATCCCCCTCATCCATAAACCCAAGCCGGGGCTTCTCCACAAAAAATGTGCCAAATAGCAGCGAGATGACCAGGGTGATAAAAAACGGCATCAGCACGGCAAAAAGAAAGAAGGTATTGCGCGGACCACGTATCAGTTCCCGCTGTAATAGAATGGCAATACGGCGTAACCCACTCATCCGAACTTCCTCCACAGCGCCAGGATGCCCAGCGCAAAAAAGAGCAGTGCAAAGGCAAACAGCGCCAACAGATTTTGGGCCACATCAGACCAGCCCGCGCCAAAATTCATCACCCGGTATAACGTATCTACAATGTAATAGGAGGGGATTAGCTTGACCCAATTGCTTACCAGACCGGGCACGATGGCCGTAAACGCCGGGATGGTAAACGTGATGATGACCAACATGCCCCAGCCCATCACGCCCATGAGGTCACGAGCCACAGATGCAATCAGAAAACCCAATCCGGTAACAAGCATAGCCCCCAGCAGCAAGGTGAGCAGGAGCAGCAGCGGCCCCTGATCCAGGCTGCGCGTGACCAGCATGAGCAGCGTCACCTGCGTAAAAGCCAGCCCTACCCCCATAATTCCTTTGCCGGTAAAGAGGCCGGGGATGGTCAGCGGCGTCACCAGCAGCGCCTGGATGGTTTGTCCTTCTATTTCCGAACTAACCAGGGCGGCCAGACCTAAGGTTTCTATCATCAGGAGGGCTACCACCAACATCGGTATCAGTTGGTCTCTTAAGGCAATCTGTCTGCCGGCCATATCGGTACCCAGGATTTCTTGCCGCACGTTCAAGGTAAGCGGCTGCCCGACCATGTTGTAGGCCAATTCCTGGAAGATAACG
>CAADGU010000167.1 GCA_900696625.1 uncultured Chloroflexota bacterium
CGCAAGAGCGGTTCCGGCAACGTTTGTATTTTTTCAACCACTGGTATGGCTTGCATATGTCACCTCTTATGGCTGATTATTCTAGCACAAACCAGCCGCGATATGTTTGGATAAGCTGGACGAGCATACGGAGATTATAACGGAGAGATGGGGGATGGGGTAACGGCCGTGAACATCCCCCTCAATTTGGGGAAACAGAGCAGGTGAGAGATAATTCCGTTATCCGTAAGTCGTAAACCGTCATCCATGACCTATCACCAGACGGTTCACGGGTAACGGGTCACGGTATACGCCAAGTAAGCAGGAGAAAACATCGTATGCAAGAAAAAATCGGTTTTATCGGCCTGGGCATTATGGGGCAGGGGATGGCGCGGAATTTGCTGAAAGCAGACTTCCCTTTGCGTGTATGGAACCGAACGCACAGTAAAACAGAAATGCTGGTAGCGGAGGGGGCGGTGGCCGCCACCAGCCCAGCCGATGTGGCCGCCCACTGCGACATCATCATTACCTGTGTCAGCGATACGCCAGATGTGGAAGCGGTGCTGCTGCATGAAAACGGCATTATTTACGGCGCGGCGGCGGGCAATCTGGTGATTGATTGCAGCACCATCAGCCCGCAGGCCACACAGCGGTTCGCCGGGATTCTGGCGCAAAAAGGGGTGCATCTGCTGGACGCGCCGGTCAGCGGCGGCAGCGAAGGGGCAGCCAAAGGCACACTCTCCATCATGGTTGGCGGCGACGAAGCCCAATTCAACCGCGCGCTGCCCGTTTTCCAGGCCATGGGCAAGACCATTACCCACGTGGGGCCAACGGGCGCGGGGCAGATGGTGAAGCTGGTGAACCAGATTTTGGTGGTGGTGACAATGCTGGGCGTCAGCGAGGCGCTCCTGTTTGCCCAGGCGGGTGGGCTGGATTTGGCAAAGGTGCTCACGGCCGTGTCCGGCGGCGCGGCCGGTAGCTGGATGCTGTCCAATCGTGGCCCGCAAGTCATCCAGCGTGACTGGCGGCCCGGTTTCACCATTGATTTGCAACAAAAAGATTTGCGGCTGGTGCTGGAAACGGCCGATACCCTCGGTGTGCCCATGTTGGGAACCAGTGCCGTCTTCAATCTCTACCGCACCTTGCAGCAGCAAGGCTTAGGCGCGGAAGGCAACCACGCGCTGGTGAAAGCATTAGAGAATCTGGCAGGGTTTGAAGTGGGAACTATGAATTAGGAATTATGAATTATGAAGTGAACGGGATACAGGAAATGGATGTGTTTAATCTGACAGGACAGACGGCCGTGATCACCGGCGGCTCGAAGGGGTTGGGGCTGGAAATGGCATTGGCGCTGGCGGAAGCGGGCGCGCACATCGTCCTGGCGGCGCGTACCGCAGCGGATGTGGCCCAGGCAGCGGCGGAAGTGGCGGAAAAGACGGGGGTCACGGCCGTAGGTTTACCATTGGACGTGACGGATTCGACGGCCGTGGATCGCTTTGTCATGGAGGTGGTCGAGCGGTTTGGCCGGATTGACATCCTCATCAACAATGCCGGTATCAACATCCGCCAACCCATCACCGAAATTTCGGACGAAAACTGGCGGCGGGTGCAGAGTGTGAATGTGGACGGCGTCTTTTTTATGTGCCGGGCGGTGGTTCCCGTAATGAAAGGGGCGGGTTACGGCCGTATCATCAACATGGGTTCGGCGCTCAGTCTGGTGGGGTTGGAAAACCGGGTCAACTATTGCACATCCAAAGGGGCGGTGCTGCAACTGACGCGGGCGCTGGCGTTGGAACTGGCACAGACGGGCATCACGGTCAATGCCCTTTGCCCCGGCCCCTTTGCCACCGAACTCAACGCGCCGCTCATGGGCAACGCCCAGGGTGACGCCTTTATCAAACGGGTGGTACCCATGCAGCGCTGGGCCGAGATGCACGAAATTCGCCCGGCCATCTTATTTTTAGCCAGCCCCGCCAGCAGTTTTGTGACGGGTACGGCCGTGCCCATTGACGGCGGCTGGACGGCGGCGTAAAAATTGTTTGTAGTAGGCACTTTAGTGCCCTCATGCGGCAGGCGATAAATCGCCTACTACAAACGAACGAAGGAGCAAAAGATGAACAAGTTTGAACTATTAGGCGAAATGAGCAAAGCGAATGAAGAGATGGAGGCGTTTCTGGCGACGTTGACCGAGGCAGAAATGGCCGATCCCGGCCCTGGCGGTGACTGGTCGGTGAAGGATACACTGGCCCACATTACCGCCTGGATGAAACTGGCAGCCGGTTGGCTGGAAAAGACAATCAACGGTGAGCCGGTAACTCGTTATCAGCCCGGTTATGAAGTAACCGGTGATGAGGCGGCCGACGAAGCCATTATGAATCGTCTCAATGACCATATTTTTGAAACGCATAAGGGTATGCCCGCCGCCGCTATCGTGGCAGAATATCGGCAGGCGTGTGAGGGGTTGACGGCCGTTGTCGCCACCATGATCGAAGAAGATTTGCTGGAGCCGGGTCGGGTAGAGTGGTACCCTGACCAGCCCGTGTGGTTGAACATTGCCGGGAACAGCTTTTGGCACATCCGAGACCACCTGGCGGCCTTTCAGGAATCTCCGGCGTAGCGTGGGCATCCCTGCCCGCGCTCAAAGTGTAACCGTTTCAGCCATAAATGTTGAACTAGAATCAGCAGATCGAAAGGGCTTGCGGTAAGACATCCGATTTCTTGGAGAAATCGGATGTCTGATTTCGATCTACTGAGAGTTGTTACCAGGACTAAACGGTGTAAAATGCACTTATTAGTTATCGTAGGGGGGAAATATGCAGTTGGAGGATTAAACGATGAGTAGAGAAATGATTGTGTTAGCCTTTGATAGCGAAGAAAAGGCAGAGGAAGTATTAGACAGTATCAAGAGCGTCCAGCATCAAGGCTTTATGCGTCTGGAAGATACGGTCGTAGTGCGCAAGGATGCCGCCGGCGAAGTACATGCCCACAATGCCGTTGATAAGACCACCAAAGAAGGTATCACCGCCGGTGGGTTGATTGGCTTGTTTGTGGGGGCCGTCTTTGGTGGGCCGGTCGGTATGATGCTGGTGGGTGGTTTAGCCGGTGGCGCCGTTGGCGCGTTGATGAACCGGGGGGTGGACAACAACTTCATCAAAGATGTCAGCGAATCTATCCAGCCGGGTACGTCGGCTCTCTTCATTGTGGTGCGCTCGGCGCAGGCGGATGTGGCGATGGCGGCGCTGCGGCAGTATGAGGGTAAGGTATTGCACACGACCCTGTCCGAAGATGCCGAAGTGCAACTGCAACGCGCCCTCAGTGGGCACAACCCGCTGCCCGCTACCGGCGAAAACGCGCCCAAGATTGAAGAATAACCGCACCGGTTGCCAATGTAACCTGAACAGCAGAGCCAACGGCCGTAACCCGTTGGCTTTTTGTTTAGTGTGGCGCTTCATCTTCTTCGGCCTCATCCGGGGTATCTGGCTCCTCTTGCATAGTCGCCGGTCGCAAATGCTCTACCTTAAGCTGGCGCAAAGCCGAGACACTTTTATCGGCGACCTCATCCTTGTCTTTGCTCATGGCAATGACGGCAATAGCGGTTAAACAAAAGGCCAGGAACACCAGGGCAAACAACGCCACAATCAATTCTGATCCGTCCATATGCTTTCCTCAGTTGCGCCCAGGCAGGATAATAGTACATATGTTCTATTTGCGCAACAAGTGGTTGAGTAGTGCCAGGCAAGCGGCTGTAAGGCATTGGTCAATCAAACTGGTTGGGATCCGGCGTATGACGGTTTGCGTCTTCGCTGCCTTCGTTTATAATTCCCTCGCGCTTGTGGAGAGGTCGCATAGTTGGCTTAGTGCGCACGCTTGGAAAGCGTGTATGGGGTTATACCTCATCGAGGGTTCGAATCCCTCCCTCTCCGCCAGAGATAGACCCTAGGGGTTTTCAAAGCCCCTAGGGTCTTTGTTTTGCCGGGGGTGGGTACGGCCGTTACAATATGCCGTATCTTCGGTAATCGGTAATCGGATGTCCGAGGTCACACCCGGCTCACGGACAACGGCTCACGGACAACGGCTCACGGACAACGGCTCACGGACAACGGCTCACGGACAACGGCTCACGGACAACGGCTCACGGATCACGGACAACCATTCACGGATAACGGATTACGCATTTATGAGCGTATACGCCAACAACCAGTTTATTCCCCTTCTCGGCGCAGCCTTATACACCTTGCTGCTGATTTCGCCTCTCTCGCGGCGGGGTCAAAACGCCGGGCAGCGCCGTTGGCTGGTGTTGTTTTTGGCGGCTTCGGTCATTTGGGAATTTTCATTATTTGTAGCCCCGCTGGTGGAATACCCCAATTTATCGGTGAAGTTTTTGTTGTTAAGTACCATCCTGGCGGTGGGTTTAACTTCTTCGTTTTTAGAATGGAAAGTGCCACGCGCGCTGTTGTTGGTGGTGGCGGTGGCAGTGGTGATGGCAATTGTGGTGGACTTACGGCCGTCCACCAACCCCTCCGCCTTAATCAACTTGAATATGTCTAGCGGCGTCTTGTTGAGCTACCTGGTGTGGTTTGCCATTAGTGGGCTGCTGTTGGGCAAGACGTGGCGGGAATATAAGGCAACGCTTTTTCCCTGGCACGCCAACCGCTTGTTGTATTGGTTTATGGTGTTAACGGCCGTGTTCCTGGGCGAATTCCTGCAATTTTTTGACAGTCTGGTATTGGTGTTGGTGGGCCAATTTTTGCGCTATGTAGGTGTGGTGGGCATGGCTTATGGCGTGGCCACGTTCCGCATTTTTGATGTGCGCACCCGCGCCATGCGGTCTATTGCCTTTTTGATCGTCAATACCATTTCATCGCTGCCGTTGATCATCCTTATCCTGGCGGCGGTGCAGGTTAGCCGTGATTTGGGGTTGGATGAGTTGGTTACGGCCGTGATCCTGGCTGTTTTACTCTCGTTAGGTTTTTTCTTGTATGAACCGTATCGCGGATTGGTGGAACGGTTAACGTTCCGTTATTTGCGCGGCGAGGGGCTAAACACAAACCAGGTGATGCGCAATTACAGCCAGGCTATCTCCCGCACGTTGGATGTGCAGCAGTTGGCGCTGCTGATTGCCGGCACATTGAGTGAATTGTTAGAAACGAACCGTTGTGCGCTGATGCTGTTGACACGGTTGAACAGCGATGAACCAGAAGCTGCCTTGCGCCGTATCGAGTTAATTCCCATAACCGGGATGGGACAAATTGCCCGAGGCAGAGTTACCCTGCCCGCAGATAGCCTCTTTTTTACCACGCTTGCCCGGCAAAATCAGCCTCTTTTGCAATATGACCTTGATTTTAGCCCGGAGTACAAAGGGCTAAACAGCGAGGAACTTGCCTGGCTGAAAGAGCAGCAGATGGAGGTGTATGTGCCCGTGGGCAGCGGTGACGAGCTAGAGAGCATTATTGCGGTTGGTCCCAAACTGTCGGCCGTGCCTTACCAGCCGGGTGAACTGGAATTGATGCAGATTTTGGCCGATCAGACGGTGGTGGCGCTGCAAAACGCCCGGCTTTACAGTGAACTAAACATCCAGAATGAGCAAATCCGCCATTTGAACACCGACCTGACAGAGCAGAATGAGCGGCTGGAAATCATGGATCGGGTGAAGTCCGATTTTATCACTATCGCTTCCCATGAACTGCGCACACCGCTGACGCAGGTGAAGGGGTATTCGGACATTCTGGCGGCGATGAATGATGAAAACGCGCTGACGCGGGAACAAACGCGCGAGATCATCGGCCACATTAACCGGGCCACGCTGCAACTGGAAAGCCTGATTACGGCGATGTTAGATGCCAGCCAGTTGGATGTGGATGGGATGCAGTTGACGTTTGTGAAGGCGCGGATTGATACGATCCTGCGGCTGGCGGGTGAGCCGCTGGCGCAGGCGCTTCGAGAACGGCGCATTCAGATGATGGTGGAAGGGGTGAATGATCTCCCGGCCATTTATGCCGATTTCAAACGGCTGGTGCAGGCATTTACCAATCTGATGGGCAATGCCGTGAAATATACGCCGGATAACGGCCGTATCCACATCACCGCCGCGCTTATTCCCAGTGTAGACAGCGAAGAGTACATAGAAATTGTGATCAGCGACAGCGGCATTGGCATTGATCCGCAATATCATGAGCTGATTTTTGAAAAGTTCTTCCGCGTGGGCGACCCGCAGCTACATTCCACCGGCAGCACCAAGTTCAAAGGGGCGGGGCCTGGATTGGGGCTGCCCATTGCCAAAGGAGTGATTGAGGCACACGGTGGCCGTATCTGGGTGGAATCGGAAGGCGAAGACGAAGCCCGCCTGCCCGGCAGCCGTTTCCATACCATCCTGCCGGTGAAACCACCGGGGATTGAGATTCGAGAGGCGTCGGACACGGCCGTGCGCCCTGCCTATCTGGTTGGCTAATTGGTTTGTAGTAGATGCTTAAGTGTCTACTACAAACAAAAAGAGAATCCCAAATGTCCGAAAAAGCGCGTAAAAATGCATTGGTTTTGTCTGGCGGTGGGGGGCGTGGCGCCTATCATGTGGGTGTGTTGAAGTTTCTGGAAGAACACGAATGGTATCCGCATATCGTGGCCGGCACTTCCATTGGCGCCGTAAACGGCGCGGCTATTGCTTCCGGGCACAATGCCAACTCGTTGTGGGCTTTATGGCGGCGGCTGCAAACCGATGATGTGCAAAAAGCGGGCCTGGGCGCGCTGACCGGCAGCTATTTATTAGATACCGCCCCGCTGCGCAAGACGTTGCAGGAACAAGGATGGGTCAATTTTGGGCGGCTCAATTCGGATGAAGCGGCCGTACACCTGCGCGTCACGGCCACTGAAATCAGCACCGGGCAGCTTCATGTTTTTGGCAACAGCGGCGATGTATATCCCAGCAAAATGCAGCAGGAGGCGATTGGGTTGGATCACATCATTGCCAGTTGTTCCATCCCCATTGTCTACCCGGCCACGCAGTTGAATGACAGCCTCTATTGGGATGGGGCGACGGTGGCCAATACACCGTTAGGCCCGGCCATTGATGCGGGTGCGGAAGAGATTGTGGTGGTGATGATGACGCCCTGGGAAACAGATGAAGAGCAGAAACTGGAAAACCCCACGAATATCTTTCAAAGGGTTAGCACCGTGTTGGATTGGGCCTTGCTGGCTTCATTTCGGTCGGACTTGAAGATGTTCCATCGGATCAATGAACTGGTGCGGTTGCAGGTGGAAAACGGCCGTCTGCGTGCCCAAAACGCGCTCCTTCTCAGCCAGATACGGGGTGAGGAACTAGACCTGAGCGATGAAGATGGCAACGGCATCCCCGACATTTTTGAAGACAAATTTCATGAGTTACCCGACCCCATCATTGTCGCCCCCAAAGAGGCCATACCGGTGGAGCGCATCTTACGCTATACCCAGGAAGGGCATGAAACGCTCTACCGCATGGGCTATGAAGACGCCAAACGCGCCTGGCGGGCAGCGGGTAAAGAAGTGGAGGGGGAGGGGTGATCCGTAATCGGTAATCGGTGATCCGTAATCGGTAATCCGATGTCCGAGATCGGACTTCGGACTTCGGGCTTCGGGCAGTTGAGAAATGGGAAGAATTCGGAGTGTATATCGCCTGGCGGCGAGTGGGTTTTTGGTGATGACCGCATCCGTGTGCGTGTTGCTGGCGGCGCTGCTGCCGTTTCACGTTGGCGGGTATCGGCCGTCATTTTTGGTGTTGCAGCGTTTTGTGCGGGTGCTGCTGCGGGTATTGCGGGTGGAGGTGGTTTGCCCGGAGGCGGCACGATTGGCAGCTTTTAGCGGTTTTGTTTTTCCCAATCATGTCTCTTACCTGGACATTTTGGTGCTGCTGTCGGTGACGCCGGTCAGCTTTCTGGCAAAGGATGAGGTGCGCAAAATGCCGTTTATCGGCTGGATTGCCAAAGCGATTGGCTGCGTCTTTGTGGAGCGCACGGATAAAGCATCACGCCAGGCGGCACGGCATACGCTGTCGCGCATTTCCTACCATCCGCCGATTGTGTTATACCCGGAAGGGCAGCGTGGGTCAGGCAAGGAACTGCTGCCCTTTCGTTATGGCGCGTTTGAGATTGTGACGGATGTAGGCGCGGCTTTTTTACCTTGCGCGATTACTTATAGCCATCTGGACGCCGCTATCTGGCATCGGGATGAGGGGATTGGGAAGGCGTTGCAGCGGTTGACCTGGTTTAAGGGGCCAATTGTGGCCGAAATTACGCTGGTGGAACCGGTGCTGCCCACGCCGGGCGCTTCGCCGGTGCAGCTTTCAGAGATGACGCATGAACGGCTGACGGCCGTGTGGCAAGAACACCAAAAAGTATAGGGATTGGGAGATTGGAGATGGGTGAATCTGCTAATCTCCCAATCTCTTAATCTCCAATCTCCCCCATGTGATACAATCCCCGCCCATGACAAATGCGACCTCCAACCCAACCAGACCTTTAGAACCACAAAAACGCGCCATTGTGGTGGGCGCTTCTTCCGGCATTGGCGCGGCGCTGACGCGCGAACTGGTGCGCCAGGGATATACCGTAGCGGCGCTGGCCCGGCGCGAGAGTTTGCTGCAAGAGTTGTGCCAGAGTGTGAACACGGCCGTGGCCCCCGCCAAAGTCCTGCCCTATGCCCATAACGTTACCGACTACGAAGAAATCCCCGGCCTTTTCCAAACCGTCACCCGTGACCTGGGTGGGCTGGATTTGATCGTCTACGTGGCCGGAACGCAGCCAAATGTGGCCCTGGATGAATACAACTTTACCAAAGATGCGGCCATGATTGAAGTGAATTTGCTGGGGGCCATTGCCTGGCTCAACCAGGCGGCGCAGCGCTTTGAACGGGTGGGCAGTGGGCACATGGTGGCCATCAGCTCTATTGCTGGCGACCGGGGGCGGGTAGGCGCGCCCGTTTACAACACCAGTAAGGCCGGGTTAAACACTTACCTGGAAGCGTTGCGTAACCGGCTCACCCGGCACGGCGTTACCGTGACCACCATCAAGCCCGGTTTTGTGGATACGGTGCTGCTGGAAAATGCACCCAAAACCTTCTGGGTCATTTCACCGGAACAGGCGGCGGCAGCCATTTTTCAGGCTATCCGGCGCAAGAAGCAAACCATCTACCTGCCCACACGATGGGGCCTGGTTGGCCTCATCATTCGCCACATTCCGTCCTTCATTTTCCGGCGCATGAAATTTTAGTAAGACCTGACAGGTTTTTTGAAACCTGTCAGGTCTGATGGGGACTTGAAAACAAAAATCCTGATTGTCGAAGACGAAATCCCCTTTTCCATGACGCTGGACGCGCTGCTGCGTGGGGCCGGGTATGAGCCGCTGGTAGCGAATACGGCCGAGGATGGATTGGAATTGGCCCGGCTGCACCGCCCGGCGCTGGTGCTGCTGGATGTGATGGTACCGGCCATGGGCGGATGGGCCTTGTGCCGGCAAATTCGGGAATTTTCGGATGTTCCAGTTATATTTCTCACGGCCGTAGGTGATACCGACAGCGTGGTTAAAGGGCTGAAACTCGGTGCGGATGATTACCTGGTGAAGCCGGTTAATCCGGCCGAACTGTTGGCCAGGGTGTGGGTCCGGCTGCGCCGCCTGGAACAAGCAGCCACGGCCTCTCCCGATTCCTTTGGCAATGGCGAACTGGTGATTGACCGGGCGGCGCACCAGGTGTGGGCGCGCGGAGAAGAAGTGGAACTGCGGCCACGCGAATTTGATATGCTGGTTTGCCTGGTAGACCATGCCGACGAAGTGGTGACAACCGCCGATCTGGCCAAGGCAGTGTGGGGGTGGGCGGATGACACGGCCGTAGACGGCATAAAAACCTATATCCATCACCTGCGCCGTAAAATCGAAGCCGATCCGGCTGCACCGCGTTGGTTACAAACGGTGCGTGGGGTTGGTTATCGCTTCAGAAGTGGGTAAAATTCCCCACCAATGAATCAACCTGACATTATCTTCATTGTTCTGGACACCCAGCGGGCTGACCGGCTGGGTTGTTATGGCTACCAACGCCCCATCACCCCCAACCTTGACCGTTTTGCCGAACAGAGTTTGCTCTTTGAGCAGGCCATCTCCCCGGCACAGTGGACGGTTCCCAGCCATGCGGCCATGTTCACCGGCCTCTATCCGACGGCTCACCAACTGCTGCAAGCTGATCAAAGCCTGCCTGCCGACCGGCTGCATCTGGCCGAAGTGCTGCGCCAGGGAGGATATGAAACGGTTGGCTTCTGCAACAATCCATTGGTGGGCATTCTCAATAATGGGCTGAAACGGGGTTTTGATACTTTTTACAATTATGGCGGCGCGTTCCCCAGTATGCCGGGGCATTCCACCGCTTTGCCCTGGCCGCTCAACCAGTTGGTGGAAGGATATACCCAATTTTTGCGCCGTATTTCTTACCCTATCCAAAATTTTTTTGGGCAGTCTGACCTGGCGTTTCGTATTTCGTTGAATGCCTGGCTGACGCCGCTGTGGTCAAAGCTGGCGAATTTTAAGGGGCAAAATCAACGCTCGGTGAAAGATGTGAGCCATTGGCTGCGCCTGCGAGAAACACAGCCGGCGGATAAACCGCTGTTTTTATTCTTGAATTTGATGGAAACGCACCTGCCGTTTTGGCCGCCAGGGGAATTTGTGGATCAAGTTGCGCCTTATTTCCGTGAGAGCAAAGAGGCGCGGGAAGTGATGCGACGCTGGAACCGGGAAGCATATCGCTGGGCGGCGCCGCTGACCGAACCACACACGGAGTTGGAAAGCCGGGTGCTGAACGATATGTATGATGCGGAGGTGGCGTATCAGGATGATTATTTGGGTGAACTGCTTGAGGTGATTAACGGCCGTGCCAACCAGCAAAACACCCTCACCATCATCGTCGCCGATCATGGCGACGGTCTGGGTGAACATGGCTACATGGGGCACGCTTTTGTGGCCTACCAGGAATTGGTGCATGTGCCGTTGATTGTGAATTGGCCGAAGCGGCTGCCAGAGCCGGGGCGTATAGACACGCCGGTCAGCACCAGGCGCGTGTTCCATACTATTTTGGATGCTGCCGGTCGTTTGCCAGAAATGCCCGGCCTGGAGCCGGCTTCGGTGCATGGCTTGACGCTGCTGGAATCCGCTTACGGCCTACCCGGTGCCGCTTCGGGCCGTGACCCCGAAAATGGCGTGGCCTATACCGAAGTGTACCCACCGCTCACCTTTGTCAAAGCCATTGAAAAACGCCAGCCAGAGCTGCTGACCGAGGCCCGCTGCCTTTCAGTACGGCGGGCCGTGGTGCGCCAGTCTGATGCCGACGCGAATTCCACCTATAAATTGATTCATGTAGACGATCAGGTGGACGAGTTGTTTGACCTGGAAGCTGATCCTGGTGAAGTGGCGGATGTCTTGGCGGCACGGCCGTCTACCACCAACATCCTCAACGACGACATCCGGCGTATTGCCGCCAACGTCACCCGCCAGCGTGATCACCTGAGTACCGCCACCGAAGTGGAAATTGATGAGAACCTGACCCAACGTCTGCGCGCGCTGGGATATATTGATTAGTGAGGATTACATGTTCGACCAACTACAAATTGACCGTATCGCCTTTGAAATTCCCATCCCCCTGTTCATGCAAGAGCGTTTTGGCTGGGGGCCAACATTTCCCATTTTCTGGTATGGCATCATCATCGTCATCGGCATCGCCCTGGGCGCCTGGTGGGCTGTGCGGGAATTGAAGAAGCGTGACCAGCCGCCGCGGGTCATTGACGAATTTTACAATGGCCTGATTATCGTCGTGTTTTCCGGCTATTTATTTGCCCGCCTCACTTATGTTATTCTGGACATGATTGATGGCGGCCAATACGACACGTTATGGGATGTGATCAATGTGCGCGCCGGCGGGGTCAACATCCTGGGTGGTTTCATTGGTGCGGCGCTGGTGGGGTGGTTTTATGCCAAATGGCGCGATTTACCCTTGTGGCACTATGCCGATGTGGCGGGCCCGGCGCTGCTGCTGGCCCAGGCCATTGGTCGTTGGGGGAATTTCATTAACCAGGAGCTATATGGCCCGCCGACGACGCTTCCCTGGGGGATACTGATTGATCCTCCCTATCGTCTGCCTGAATACATCACCTTATCGGCCGATACCCGCTTTCATCCCACCTTTTTGTATGAATCTATCGCTCTGTTTATCGGCTTTTTTGTGCTTCATTTTCTGAATAACCACTACCGGAGCGTGTGGCAGTCGGGTACGTTGTTTGGCGTTTTCCTGGTGTGGTGGGGTGGCAACCGGGCCTGGATTGAACTGTTCCGCCCCGACCAGACAACGGTGGGTGATACTTTTATCACCTACTCCATGCTGCTGTCCATTGGGCTGGTTTTGGTTGGCGTTTATATTGCCCTGGCACGAAATGAACGTATGCCGGTTTTGGCGGGTGGCAAGAAACGGCCGTCCAAACCAAAACCAAAACGGAGTTAACACCGTTTGTCGTTGGTAGTAGGCGATTTATCGCCATAAGAAGGCGATAAATCGCCTACTACCAACAATTGAGGAAACAATGCTGAACAACCTGTCTGACAAAATAGGGGAGCTGGCGCTGACGTTTGATGATGTGCTGTTAGCGCCGGGTTATTCGGAAGTGTTACCGGCCGATGTAGACCTGCGCACTCGTCTGGCGGGTGATTTGTATTTGAACATTCCGGTGCTGTCGGCGGCGATGGACACGGTGACAGAGGCGCGCATGGGTATTGCCCTGGCGCGATTGGGTGGCATTGGCGTCATTCATCGCAACCTGGACATCGAAGAACAGGCGGAGCAGGTGGACATGGTGAAGCGGTCAGAGGCAGGCATGATTGTGGACCCGGTGACATTACGGCCGTCGCACACCCTGGCCGATGCGGAAAACCTGATGAGCCGCTACCACATTTCCGGCGTGCCCATTACCGAGGGGAACGGCCGTCTGGTGGGCATTCTCACCAATCGGGATACCCGCTTTGTCAAACCGGGCCACCAACCCATCTCCGAATTTATGACCAGCGAGGGATTGGTGACAGCCCCCGTCGGCACCACGTTGGAAGAAGCCAAAGAAATTCTGCACCGCCACCGCATTGAAAAACTGCCCCTGGTTGATGACAACTTTCATCTGAAAGGGCTGATCACCGTCAAGGACATCTTGAAAAAGGTGAATTATCCCTATGCGGCCACGGACGGAAACGGCCGTTTGCTCTGTGCCGCCGCCATTGGTGTGGGCGAAAAAGGGCTGGCGCGGCTGGATGTGCTGGTGCAGGCGGGCGTGGATGTGGCCGTGATTGATACCGCACACGGCCATACCGCCCTGGTGCTGCAAACGGTGCGCGAAGCCAGGGCCAGGTATCCCCATTTGCCGATTATGGCCGGTAATGCCGCCACTGCGCAGGGCATTCATGACCTGGCTCACGCTGGCGCCAGCGCCGTCAAGGTTGGTATTGGCGCGGGTTCCATTTGCACCACGCGCATTGTGTCTGGCGCCGGGATGCCGCAGTTGACGGCCGTGTTGGAATGTGCTGCGGCCGGCGCCAGGCGGGACATCCCCGTCATCGCCGATGGTGGCATCAAATACAGCGGCGATATTGTTAAGGCGTTGGCGGCCGGCGGCAGCGCCG
>CAADGU010000168.1 GCA_900696625.1 uncultured Chloroflexota bacterium
CTTTCAAAATGCAGCACCAGGCCATCGTCGCCAACGGCCGTTTCTGCACCGGCAGCCAGAGCAAACGGTTCATTCAGGTTGGCAGCCGGCGCAGAGGTGGGTAGGGGCACGGCCGTATACGTTGGTCTGGGCACGGCCGTAGCTGTTGCCGGCGGATTGGTTGGCGCTTCCTCTGGCACGGCCGTTGGCTCTGTGTTCCCCGTTGTCTGGGTACAGGCCACCAACGCCACTGCCAGCAAAAACCAGATTGATTTGTCAATAAGTCGTAAGGGGTTGAGTGTGGTATAGTGCATTATCAAGTTTCCTTATCAAAATGAAAATCGCAGCCCGCGCATCGCTATGCGGGCGCTCATCGGGCAAGGATGCCCGATTGACAAAGGAGGGCAAATGATTGCTTTTGAAATCGAACAACTACATCAGCAGCACATGGCTGGGGGCGAATTATATCTGGAATTCTTGCGCCAGCCTTCTATGAGCTTGGGCCTGTATGTACTGCCAGTAGGCGGCATAGACCCGCAGCAGCCTCACGCCGAAGACGAAGTGTATTATATCCTGCACGGCCGTGCCCTCATAAACGTAGCCGGTGAAGACCGCCTGGTACAGCCGGGCAGCCTCGTCTTTGTGGGCAAACAGGTTCCCCACCACTTCCACACCATCAGCGAAGAATTGTACGTGCTGGTCTTTTTTGCCCCGGCCGAAAGTCAGTAAAGCGTAATCCGTAAATCGTAATCCGTATCCGGTCGGATTACGGATTACGGATGACGAGTGACGAGTGACGAGTGACAAGTGATGAGTGATGAGTGACGAGTGAGGACTCAATGCCAACTTACCCCTTTATGCAAGTAGACGCTTTCACCACACGGCCGTTGGCCGGAAACCCCTGCGCCATTGTGTTTAACGCCAATGGCCTGACGGCCGACCAAATGTTAGCCATCGCCAGAGAGATGAATTTGTCGGAAACGGCCTTTGTGCTGCGGTCGGCAGTGGCCGACGTGGGAGCGCGATATTTCACCCCGGCCGAGGAGATTCCCCTGGCGGGGCATCCCACCATTGCCACCATGCACGCGCTGGTTGAGCGGGGGGACATTGTGTTGGGGGCGGGGGTCACGGCCGTGACCCTGGAACTGCCCGCCGGGGTGATTACGGTGGAAATTGAGGCGGACGGCCGTTTGCCCCGCATCACTTTGCCCCGCATCACCATGAGCCAGAAAAAGCCGCAATTCCTGGCCATACACGACCCGGCGCGGGTGCTGCCCGCTTTTGGCCTGTCGCCCGCCGACCTGCTGCCGGACTTGCCCATCCAGACCGTTAGCACCGGCACACCCCAACTGATGATTCCCCTGCGTAGTCTGGATGCGCTGCGTCGCTGCCGCCTGGATGCAGCCGCCTACAGCGACCTGCGCGCCCACGCTGACTTTTTTAGCCCACATCTCTTTTGCCTGGCAGGGGTGACGCCGGCAGGGCACACTTTTGCCCGGCATTTTGGTGTACCGCCGGACACGATGGAAGACCCGTTTACCGGTTCCGCTACCGGCGGCATGGCGGCTTATTTGTGGCATTATGGCCTGCTAGACAGCCCTACCTTTGTGGCCGAGCAGGGCCACTGGCTGAACCGGCCAGGCCAGGCATGGGTGGAAGTGGTGGGGCCACGGAATGAGATAGAAACGGTGAAGGTGGGGGGTACGGCCGTGACCGTGATTCGGGGTGAATTGGAGATATAGTGAAGTTAGACATCCGATTTTTCTAAAAAATCGGATGTCTGGTAGGATGTAACCATGAACAATCAATTTGACTTCTGGCTAGGAGAATGGGAGCTAACCTGGGCCGACCACGGCCGTGGGCACAACAGCGTCACCAGGATTCTGGGTGACAAAATCATCCGCGAAAAGTTCACCAGCCTGCACGACGACCACACCGCCCCTTTTCAGGGCATGAGCGTGTCGGTATATAACGAGGCCGCCAACCAGTGGAAACAAACCTGGGTAGACAACCAGGGCAACTACCTGGATTTTGTCGGCGGCGTTCAGGATGGTGACATGATCCTCTCGCGCCAGACGATGGTGGAGGGCAAACCGGCGCAGCAGCGCATGGTGTGGACAAACATTCAGCCAGACAGTCTGGACTGGTATTGGCAGCTATCAGAAGACGCCGGGCAAACCTGGCAAACGTTGTGGCATATTCATTACCAACGACAAAAAAAAGAGAGAGATTAGGAGATTGGAGATTGGAGATTGGAGATTGGGAGATTGATTGAATCTTCTCCATCAATCTCCTAATCTCCTGATCTCTCAATCTCATTCCGTGCCTAATTCTTCAGTAGAATTGGCATAAAGATGCGCAACGGCGTCAGGTCAGGGGTGGTAACGACGGTGGGCGCAAATTCGTTTGCGCCGCCAACGGCGAAGATGGTTGCCACCGCACCATCCGCCAGGCGGATAAGCGGAATGTCGAAGAGCAGCGTACCGCAGTTTGTCCCGGCAGCCGTTACCTTCAGGTCATACAGACCGGCGGGCAGTTCCAAATAGGGGTCGGTGAATGCTTTGTAAGGCACATTGGTCAGAACGGCCGTGCCCCCTTCCGTGCAAATGTCTACCTCCGTACCACTGCTGGCAAAAGGTGCATAATGCACAATCCGGGCGCGCGCATTACCGGCAGCCGGGGCGCTGTTATCATCCACCAGGGCATCTAGTTCCAGCGGCTGGTTGACGCCATCACCAATCGCCGACAGGGTGTAATCCATACCCGCCATCAGGCTAAGCGTACCGGTGATAGCCGGCGTCACCGTACCGGTGGGGATGATCTCAATCAGATAATCACCGGCCTCCAACGCCACACCTGTTACCAATTGCCCAAAGACAAAATCGGTGATGGCGTCAGCCCCATTCACACGCACGGTAACGGAGGTGTTTTCCAGCCCGGCAGCAAAGGGAGCGAAGTGACCGACATTAACAGTGGCCTGGGTAGGCGTCAGATTAAAACCGGTGATACTGGTCACATTTAGCGGCCACTCATTGGCGCCGCCAATGGCATACAGGTCAATCATCTCATCGCTGCCCAGACGGACGGAGGGCAGATCCAGCGCCACTGTCTCACAATTGGTACCGGCCAGAGCAATGAGCAGGTCATAATCCCCGGCGGGCAGATTGAGGGTAGCCATATCCTTGTAGGCAAAGTCGGTGACAACGGCCGTGCCCGCATCCGTGCAAATATCCACTTCCGTGCCGCTGCTGGCAAAGGGGGCCAGATGGGCTACAAACACGGAAGCATCACCGCCACCGGCAGTCTGGCGCATGGGGGCCATATTCCGGTCAATGATCAGCAGTTCCAATGGCTGGTTGACGCCATCACCAATGGCCGCAATCACATAATCACCGGCCACATCTAGTGTAGCCGTGCCGCTGATGGCCACCGTACTGCTGCCGGTGGGCAGAATTTCCACCAGGTATTCACTCGCTGGCAATTCCACACCGGCGGCAATATCGCCAAATTCAAAGTTGGTCAGGGCATCCCCACCATTGAGGCGCACGGTGACAGACGTGCCGGAGGCCGTATTGGCAAACGGGGCAAAGTGAGCCACGTCTACGGTGGCCGGGGTCAACGTCAACCCGGTGATGCTGGTGGCGCTGATGGGCCAGCTATTAGCGCCGCCAATGGCAAAGGCGTCATAAATCTGACCGGCTTCCAGCCGCAAAGAAGGCAAATCCAGGGCGACAACAGCGCAGTTGGTACCGGCCACCGCCACCAGCAAGTCATAATCGCCGGGAGGTAGCTGGACGTAAGGGGCGGTGACATCATCGTAGGCGAAGTTGGTGAGCACGGCCGTGCCGCTATCCGTACAAATGTCCACTTCCGTGCCGCTGCTGGCAAAAGGAGCATAATGAGCCAGGCGTAACTTGGCTTCGGTGGGGGAAACGGCCGTGTCATCCACCAATGCCCGCAACGCCAATGGCTGGTTCACACCATCCCCAATGGCTGCCAGCGTGTAGCTGGTGTCATCCATCAGCATGACGGTGCCGCTGATGGCCACCGTGCTGCTGCCGGTGGGCAGAATTTCAATCAGATAACTGCCGGCCGGTAACGAGGTGCTGACAATATCACCAAATTCAAAATCGGTGATGGCGTCACCGCCATTTACCCGCACGGTAACAGAAGTGCCCAGCGCCGTATCGGCGAAGGGCGCAAAATGAGCCACCGATACCAATGGATCGGCGCCACCAACAGACGCGGCCGGGTCAGAATCGCTGGCCCATGCCAGCACAGACGGGATCGCCATGAGCAAACCCAACATCACAATAAACAATAAACTTGAGCGGAAAACTTTTTCTTGCATGTTTGCCTCCTATGCAACCTTTTTATATTTGAATGAGTTGGCGCTGTTCGCGCCGGTTGTGGGGCTTGACAAAGGCCAGATCTGTTTCGCGCGCGCCCGCAAGCCATCCACACATTTTGTTATCCAATCAGGTATACGCAGACTGTATGGGTTTTGTACGTATCAAATTCTAAAATTCATTTACAATATCTGTAAAAAATATAAAAAGCCCCGGCTGATACCAGCCGGGGCTTTGTTTTTGCGTCAGATGGGTAAGCTTCAGGAACCTGTTAACTCACCCAACAAAATGATGTCACCGGTGCGTTGGGGGCTGCCACCTTCTGGTTCAATGGAAACGCCAACGGCCGTAAACGTGTGCATAGGCGTCAGCGAATGGACGAGCAGCGCCCGCTGCCCCTGCACATCCACGGCAAACGTCTCCGCCGTATCGTGCCCATCGTCCCGAATGAGCAATACCTGGTACACCTGGCCGGGCGCCAGGTCAGCCATGCCATCTACCAAAAGAAGCGACAGGTTCGTATTGGGATCAAACAAAAGCTGGCCCACTGCCTGCGGTTGGGCTTCTGTGCCCGGCAAAATCGCCAAATCCACATCTGGCGAGGCAAACAGGGCCAGCACCTCATTGGCGGCATCCAGGTCACTTTGCAAGGTTTCGGCCAGGGCGGTCAACGCCACCAGTTGTTCGGACAAGTCAGCATTCTGGTTCAGCAACACGGCCGTTTGCGCCGCCCACTCTGCCTTTTCATCGGCCAAAAGAGAGGCCTGCATCTGGGCGTTTTCGCGTTCTTGCCGCAGCGTTTCTAACTGGGTTTGTAGCCGGGTATTTTCACGGTCGGCATTACTCACGGCCGTTGCCAATTCCTGGTTTGCCTGCTGCAACACATTATTTTCGGCCTGTAACGCCTGGATATGGGACGCCTGCTCCGCCATCTGCTGCTCATACCGGGCGGCGCGGTTTTGCCAGAGAAACGTGGTGAAGATGAGGGTAATCAGGGCCACGCCAACGGCCGTGCCCCACACCGGCGGCGTCAGGAAAGCCCGCAGCCGCTCCTGCCAACTGAGCGCGCGCGGCGCTTTGGCCGGTTTGGGCGGCTGGTTAACCAACGCCAGACGGGCCTGGGCGTCGGCCGTCACCCGCGCCATGAGCACCTCTTCCATCTGGGGTGAAGGAGGGACGGGCACGGCCGTATGCGCCAGCGCCGCCAACGCCTGCCGCATTTCCCGCAATTCAGCCTCTGCTTCCGGGTGGCGCGTCAGATAGATTTCTACCTCTTGCTGTTCCTCTTCGGTCAGGCCGCCCAATGCATACAGCGCCAGCAGCCCCTGCATCTGCTCGTCCATATTATTCCTCAAGGCCATAGCCATTGGCCCGCAGCGCCCGCTCCAACTTTTCCAGCGCCAACTGCGCTCTGGTATTGATAGTGCCAAAGGGGATGTTTTTCTCCTGGGCAATTTCGCGCCGGGTCATCCCCTGGAAATAAATCCACTCGATTACATCTCGTTGATCGGGCGGCAGTTCGGCCAATGCCTGCTGCACTTGCTGCTGCTGGATGGAAACCCAGGCAACCTCGGCCACGTCCGGTTCGGCGTCCACCCCGGCAGCCTGTTCGATGTGGGCGGCACGGCCGTCTGGCAATGATTCCACCAACACGTTCTTCTGGCGGCGAATGGTATCAATGGCCAGGTTGCGGGCAATACCAAACAACCAGCTTTGAAAGTTGCCCCGCTGCCCGTCAAACGTATGCGCCCCATTCCAGATACGCCAGAATGTCTCCTGGCAGGCATCTTCGGCCAATGCCTGGTCGCGCAGCAGCTTGGCGCAGAACCCGGTAACACGCCCACCATAGCGATCAAACAGCGTTTTGAAGGCCGTCACCTCGCCATTGGCCACGTGGGCCAGCAGTTGCTCATCGCTCCATTCGTTCATACACAGCCGCACGTCAGTGCTTTTATCCTGGCTTTACCAAAATTATATTGCCTAGATGCCATACAGCCGAACGAATATCGCTCTTTATCAAGATATACGGAAAATGATATTGGCTGTACGTACCCCAAGTGTAAAACATCGGCGAAAGTTGGGCAATTTTAGAGTATGGGTTAGTAACTGGTGGCTGGTGGCAAATGCACAAACTGTGACTAGGGCAATCGCTTTTTCTTCGATGCGGCAGATAAATCTGCACCAACAGAAGGCAAAGTCGGCCTTCGCCGACTGAAACCCAGCCCACGAAGGTGGGCTTTGCCCTCTGTAGCCGCGATTTTAATCGCCGGGATTTGAGTATGCGATAGCCCTAACTGTGACTTACGGCCGTCTCCGGTATAATATGCGCCGGTACAATAAAGTTTTTGGGCAGCCGGATAATGACGCAATTACCCAATTACCCAATTCCACAATAACCCTGGAGGTAATATGATAAGAAAAATCGTTTTATTGATTGGCATTTTGTCACTGTTCACGGCCGTGCTGTACACGGCCGTGCAGGCTCAGACCCCCACCCCTGGCAGCAACCCCGGCTGGCAGGCCAAAGTAGACCCCTGGGTACTGCAAACGGCCGATCCCGCCCTGGCGGGGCCTGATGGCGTGTTACCCGAAACCGAATTCCTGGTCTACCTGACCGAACAAGGCGACGTCAGCGCCGCCGCCAATCTGGCCACCAAAGAGCAAAAAGGGGCCTATGTGTATGAAACATTGACGGCCGTAGCCAACCGCACCCAACCCGCCGTCGTCGCCCACCTGGACGCCCTGGGCGTTCCGTATCAGAAATTCTGGGTTGTTAACATGATCTGGGTGCGTGGCGACATGAACGTGGTGCAGCAAATGGCCCAACGCGATGACGTGGCCCGCCTCATTGCCAACCCCACCGTTCCTTTGCAGCTTATTCCCACCACCCCGGAACAAATGCAGCGCGCCCTGGAAGCCATTGAGCCCAATATCACCCTGGTTAATGCGCCAAGCGTCTGGGCGCAGGGCGTCACCGGCGCCGGCGCCGTCATCGGCGGGCAAGACACCGGTTACGATTGGGATCATCCCGGCCTCATTAACCAATATCGCGGCTGGAATGGCAGCAGCGCCGACCACAATTACAACTGGCACGA
>CAADGU010000169.1 GCA_900696625.1 uncultured Chloroflexota bacterium
AATTACCATTCTTTGCACAGTTTGCCCAAAGACAAACGGACAAACTGGCAGCAAAATAAGCCTATGTCATTCAATTGGTTAAACGATTTTCACCGGGAAATGGAAAAACCGGACAATTACGCCGAAAAGACGTTGGCTCAGTACCGGCTGGGCATGAAGGCCAAAGGCTCCATTGTGGGCGTGCGCATTGAACGAGACCAGGAGGGGTGTGACGCCTGTCAGTCATTGGACGACACGGCCGTGTACCACCCTGACGACGCCCCCCACCTGCCCCTGCCCACCTGCACCAAAGGCCGCCGCTGCGGCTGCGTCTATCGCCCGGTGATGAGCTATGAGTGATGCGTGATACGTGATGTGTGATTGCCTGGCTCACGCATCATGCATCACGCATCACGGTCTACTTGTGACAATGCACCCCCCCACCTACTCCCTGGCCCTGGAAGATTTCCAGCGCGCGCGGCGGAAAGCGGCGATGGAACAACTGCTGGCCCGTTTTTCCGGCCGTTCCACCGATTTGCTGTCGTATGAAGCACTGCGCCAACAGTTGCGGGTGGTAAACCAGGCCCCACGCGGGCTGCAAGAGATTCCACTGGACAAAATTGTGGGCAGCGTCGGGCGGTATAAAGATTTCACCCGCACTTTTTTGCCCCGGCAAGACAGCATCGAACACCGCTGGGCTAAAGTGAAAACGGCCGTACACGACATGACCGGCGTCCCTCCCATTGAAGTCTATCAATTAGGCGATGCTTACTTCGTCATTGACGGCAACCACCGTGTCTCCGTGGCCAGAGATATGGGGCTGCCTGTCATCTCCGCCTACGTAACCGAAGTAAAAACCCGCGTACCACTCGCCGCCGATGACGACCCAGAGGAAATCATCTGTAAGGCCCGGTATGCCGAATTTTTAGAACAAACCGACCTGGACGAGATTCGCCCAGAGGCAGACCTGTTGATGACGTTTTGCGGGCAGTACCGGTTGATTTTGGATCATATAGACGTGCATCGGCATTATCTGGGGCTGGAGCAGCAGCGTTTTATACCGGAAGAAGAAGCGATTGGCAGCTGGTATGATCATGTCTACCTGCCGGTGATTAACATTGTGCGGGAACAGGGGATTTTGCGTTACTTTCCGGGGCGAACGGAAGCGGATATGTATGTGCTGCTGGCCGAACACCGGGCAGAACTGGCCGGGGCGTTAGGCTGGGAAGTATCGCCGGAAACGGCCGTGTCCCAACTCGCCAAAGAAAAACGCTCGCCCATTCAGGCGTTGCTGGAGGTGGTAGTCCCGGCGGAATTGGGCAGCGGGCCGCCGCCTGGCATATGGCGGGCCGAACTGGTACGGAAACGGCCGTCGGGCCGCCTCTTTGACGATATTCTCATTCCCATGGGCGCTCACCCGGCCGATTGGCGGGCGCTGAATATGGGCATTGGCATTGCCCAATTGGGACAGAGCCGCCTGCTGGGGCTGCACGTGGTGGATGATGAGCATCCACCGGAAGACGCCGTGCCCGTCGAAGTGGTACGGGCTGAATTTGAACAGCGCTGCGCGGCAGCGGGTGTGCAGGGCCAGTTTGCGGTAGAGTGGGGCAGCGTCGCCGCCAAAATTGCGCAGCGATCCGTCTATGCGGATGGCATCGTTTTGCCGGTCAACCATCCCCCGGAAACGATGGGCGACCGGTACACGTCGGGGTTGCAGTACCTGTTGCGCCACTGCCCCCGTCCCATTCTGACCGCGCCGCCGGGAGAGGTACGGCCGTTGGCCCATGCCCTGCTGGCTTATGGCGGCGGCCAGACACCGGCTGAAGAAGCGCTGTTTGTAGCCACGTATCTGGCGGTTCATTACCAGATTCGGCTGTCGGTTGTCAGCGTGGGCGACAATATTCAAACAAACCGGGCGCTGGCCCAGGTGCGGGATTATTTGCGACAGGCAGAAGTAACAGCCGATTTTTATGCGGAAGAGGGGGATGTGGTAGAGGTGTTGCAGGCAACGGCCGTGACCGCTCAGGCAGACTTCCTCATCATCGGTGGTTTTGCCTACAGCCCACTGCGTACCCTGCTGCGGGGCAGCGTGGCTAACCGGATGCTGTTGGTATGTGATAAACCACTTTTGATTTGTCGGTAAAGGAGATGCGGGATTGGAGATTAGTTCCATCTCCAATCCCGCATCTCCTTATGCAGCCGGCGGCGGCACCGGCAGTTGGTCAACGGGGGTGGCTTTCCATTTTTCGCCTTCATCAATGAGCATGACGGGAATGCCATCACGGATGGGGTATTTCATGCCACTGTCCGCGCATACCAGCCAGCAGTTATGCACCAGTTCCAGCCGGCCCGGATCATCGCCATATTGGTCTGACTGGACGGCCAGGGGGCAGCGCAAAATCTCTAACAAGTCTGGACTGATGGGGGGGGCTTGATAATCGCTCATTTTTCTCCTTCAAAAATAGTTTGTAGTAGGCGATTTATCGCCTGCTGGCGGCACTAAAGTGCCGACTACGAACGGGTTCTCATTCATTACGGAATATACACACAGCGGAAGCCTACTGTAGAACTAAAGAACGTGGGGTCTAGTTCGCTGCGGTTGGCGGAACGGATGCGGTCCTTGCCCACATTGCTGGGCCAGGCGCCGCCCCGTATACCCTTTGTCAGCCCAAAATCCGGGCCGGTGGGGTTTTCGTCCGGGCTTTGGGCGTAATAGTTTTCACCGTACCAATCAGCAACCCATTCCCACATGCTGCCCGCCATACCATATACGCCAAATGGGCTGGCGCCACGCGGCAAAGCGTCCACCGGTAATAAATCATTAAAACTATCGCTCTGGTAAACGGCGCGCTCTTTGTTGGGTGGTTCATTGCCCCAGGGGTAGATACGGCCGTCGGTTCCCCGCGCCGCATATTCCCATTCTGCTTCCGTAGGCAGCCGCCCGCC
Organism: uncultured Chloroflexota bacterium; assembly: GCA_900696625.1. Taxonomy (GTDB): domain Bacteria; phylum Chloroflexota; class Anaerolineae; order Promineifilales; family Promineifilaceae; genus CAADGU01. The sequence continues at coordinate 2,926 of CAADGU010000169.1, forward strand.
CATGGCCTGGCAATAAAAACTGGCGCCATACCAACTGACGTGGTTGATGGGATAGTTGGCGAAACCGGTGAGGGCATAAAACTGGGGCACACCATCACCCAAATCTTCTTCGAGCAAATAGCTGCTATAACCGGCCACGTGACGCGGCAGGGCGCAATCAAAGCCATCGCATGAACCGGCATAGCCACCCAACCGGTTTAACAAAGCCGCAAACTGCGCCACCGACACCTCATACTGGTCAATGTAAAATGTGTCCAGCGTCACCATATGCTGTGGCCGTTCATCCGGGGCTGCCGGGAAATCCAGGTCGCCTGACCCCATGGGAAACGCGCCGCCGGGAATGAGGATCATGGGCATATTGTCCTGACGGCGGACGAAAGTATCCGGCAAGACGCTGGGTGTGGGCGTGGGGGTAATGGTGGGCGTTTCCGTGGGTGTTGGTGTCTCAGTGGGGGTAGGCGTTTCCGTCGGCGTCGGTGTGTGGGTATTGGTGGGGGTTGGCTGCGGTGTGGGTGATTCCACAATGACCACTACCTGAATGGTAGGGCCAGAGGTGGGCACGGCCGTACTCTCTACCACTTCGGCCACACCACCGCCGCCAAAACTGGCTAACTGCGCCGACCAGCTTTGCCCGGTGACACGCGGCACGGCCGTGACAAATGTAACAAGTAACAACAACAAAACCACCAGCGCCAGAAACGGCCACTCCTGCCAGAGAGCGCGGCGGGTGGTACGCTGAACAGTTTGCACGGCCGTGCCCTTGGGGCTGATGTGAAACGATGGGCCAGCCGCCAACTGCGCCTGGTAAAGGCCGGAGTCCAATACGCTGCGCTGTACCGCTTTAACATCGGCCACCGTGATCAACTTGAGCTTGAGCCGCTGCTGCCGTTCATATAGTTCCTGGCAGACGAGTTGCGTTTCATACGGGTGGTTTTGGGTGAGGCTGGCAATAAATTCCGCCACATTTTTGAAGATGGTGTAATTCATAGGCTGGCGGATGAGCGCCAGCGCATCCTCATCTGCCAGAGGGCCAACATCATATACCTGCGCCTGGTTAAAAATGGGCTGCATCATGGCCGGAACAGGCTGATCTTCCACTTCCCAGGCAAACAGGCAAGCCGCCATGTGGTTGCGGTAAATGGTCTGGTGTAACGATACCAGAAAATCTTCTTTGAGGGCGTGGCTCTCTATTTTTGTGGCCAGTGCGTTCAGGTTATCAAACATGAACAAGAGTTTGCTGGTAGGACGGCCTTCAGGCACGGCCGTATGGGCTTCATTCAGGGCCACTGTGGCCGGCAGCAGCAGTTGTTCCCGGAACGCGCGTAAGGGATCACCAATAAAAGAGGCATGGGTGAGCGGCGATAGTTCGATGTGTGCCTGCCGCAACCGCTGCACGGCCGTTTGCGCCACATCCCACAGCAGCGCACTGGGCGTATCCAGGGCAATGGCAGCCAGGTCAATATACACGGCCGTATACGGCGGCTGTAACGCCCCGGCCTCAATTTGCAGCAGGATGGAAGTTTTGCCAATGCGCCGGGGACCGCGCAAGATAACCGGATAGTCGGGGCCTTGTTCAGGCACGGCTTGCAACAGCGCCGCATGTATCCAGGTGAAGAGGGCGTCACGGCCGTAAAACGGCCGATCCTTTGCCGCCGGTTCACTGACACTATAGGGATTAACAGCGGGCGTCTGCTTGGCAATCATAGGGTAAATGTATCATCAATCAGGAGTGTAAGCTATAGAACGATGGGGGGAATAGGGGGTGGCAAGTGGCAAGTAGCACGTGAAGCCAGGAATTTGAATGCTGCCATCGGATTAACCATTACGCATGGCCAGCAAAACACGGTCGTACTCAGCAATCGCCTGGGTGACTTTGGCGGCAATATATTGGTCTCGATTGCGGGCCATCGTTTCAATTTCACGGAACAGAGGCTCCAGCGACACCATGCCCATGGTGGCACAACTGCCCTTGAGGGTATGCGCCATCTGGCGGGCTGTTTCCAGATCATCGGCAGCTACGGCCGTTTGCAACCGTGCCAGCAGTTGATCGCTTTCATTCTGAAAAATGTGCATCAATTCCAGCAGCCGGCCGCTGTCTCCACCTGTAATCTGGTCAATCATAGCCCGGTTGATCGGCCAGGTCTGGGCAGCGCTCTGGGCGCGAACCACCGGATAACGGCAGAGCGCCGTTATCAACATCTCTGCTTGCAGCGGCTTGCTCAGGAAATCGTTCAGCCCATCGGCCAGGTAAGCCTGGCGGCTCTCGTGCAGCACATCGGCAGTAACGGCAATGATCCAGGGCTGCGCCGTAGAGGGCAGCATGGCGCGGATGGTTTGGGTGGCCTGACGGCCGTCCATCTCCGGCATGTGCAAATCCATCAAAATGACATCATACGTGTGCGTCTGGAGGGCTGCCAGCACTTCCAGACCGTTAGCAGCCACATCCGGGCGGTAACCCAAATGCTCCAACATCCAGACCATCACTTTTTGGTTGGTGGCATTATCTTCGGCAACCAGGATGCGCAGGGGAAGCTGCCGCGCCATATCGGGGTCAAACGGCCGTACCCGCTCCAACGTGAGCGCGGTGGGTGGCGGCTGCTCCGTCACCGGGCTGGGAATAGACACATGAAAGGTAGAGCCTTTGCCCGTTTCACTTTCTGCCCAAATGCGCCCGCCCATCAACTCCACCAATCGCTGGGAAATGGTCAGCCCCAAACCGGCGCCACTGTAGCGCCGGCTGCGCCCGGCATGGCCGCGATGAAAGGGTTGAAAGAGCCATTCTGTATAATCCGGCGGCAGACCAATACCGGTGTCTTGCACCGAGAGGTGAATTTCATAGGTGGCGGGGTCCAGGTAACGGCCGTCTACCTGCACGGCTACCAAACCGGCATGGGTAAACTTGATGGCGTTACTCACCAGATTCACCACCACCTGCCGCAGCCGGTCGCCATCGCCAATAAAGACCTGCGGCATATCGGGGGCAAAGGTCGCCGTTAATTGCAGTTCCTTTTCAGCGGCATTGGGTCTGAGCAGCGTGAGGACCTCATTGATGTTGGTGGCTAAATGGTACGGCCGTGGCTCTAACGATAACTGACGCGCCTCAATGCGCGACAGGTCTAAAATGTCGTTCAAAATGGTGAGCAAGGTGCTGCTGCTGCGCCGGGCAATCTCCACAAAGGTTTGCTGGTCTGGCGTCAGTTCTGTATCCAGCAGCAGGCTGGTTAGCCCTACAATCGCATTCAGCGGGGTACGAATTTCATGGCTGGTGTTGGCCAGGAATTGAGATTTGGCCTGGTTTGCTGCTTCGGCGGCTTCTTTAGCCGCCAAAATTGCCATTTCTGCTTCTTTACGAATGGTGATGTCGCGGGCAATAGCAATGAACTGGCGCTCGCCCTGCACCATCATCTGGCTGATGGTGAAATCCAGGGGGAAGAGGGCGCCATCCTTTCGCTGCCCGGCAATTTCGTTGCGAATACTGACGATGTCGGCACGGCCGTCCTGTTTATCCGTTTGCAGGGCTAATGCATCCTGCTCAATCCGGTAACGGTGTGGGTCTGGCAGCAGCAGTTCCAGGTGCGCGCCAATGACTTCCGCTGCCGAATAGCCAAACATTTGTTCAGCAGCGCGATTAAACCATTCGATACGGCCGTGTTCATCAAAAGTAATAATGGCATCCGCCACATTGTCCAACACCGCCTGCAAGCGGTCTTGTTCAGCCGCCCGCTGCCCATACGTCTGGCTGATCTGTGCCAACAGCGCCCGCCAGGTATCATCATCCGGCGTCTGACCCGCCGCCAGGTTAAACTGTGCCAACTGTGCCGTTAATAATGGGTTTAACATATGGCAACCTCTGCTTACTACCGTATTGCCCTTAAAATCGAAGTCCGTAATCCGTAACCCGTAACCCGATTACCGATCACCGGTTACGACTCTATGCCCATCTCCATTTTAACGCTATACTTGCCATCTGGAAAATCCCAGATAGAAATTCAACTTTCCCAAAAAGTTGAACTTTTGGAAACTTGTCTATGCAGCAAATCTGGATCAGCAAAGCTGGCCCCCCGGAAACACTTAAGCTGCAAACCAGCCCTGACCCCATTCCCCGCACCGGCGAAGTGCGCATCCGCGTGCAGGCTTGTGGCGTCTCCTTTGCCGATCTGTTAGGGCGTATGGGGCTGGACGGTGATGCACCCGCACCACCATTTGTGCCTGGTCTGGAAGTGGCTGGCGTCATTGACCTGGTTGCCCAGGGTGTACCCACGTTAAAAGAGGGTGATGCCGTTTTTGCGCTCACCCATTATGGTGGGTACAGCGATACTATTTGTGTGCCGTATCGCCAGGTGTACAAACGGCTGGAATGGATGCGCGTGGAAGACGCGGCGGCGCTGCCTGTCAATTACTTGATGGCTTACCTGGCGCTGGTGGGGATGGGGTCATTGCAGGTAGGGGATCGGGTGTTGATTCACAACGTGGGCGGTGGGATAGGACTGGCGGCGCTAGACATCTGCCGCATTCTGGGCGCGGAAACCTATGGCACAGCTTCGCCGGAAAAACACGCCTTTTTGCAAGAACGGGGCCTGAAACATCCCATTGATTACCGCAATTTTGATTATGAACGGGTAGTGATGGATTTGACCGGCGGGCGCGGGGTACAAGTTGTGTTGGATTTATTGGGGGGTGTCCATTGGCCCAAGAATTATCGTCTGCTCATGCCGACGGGGCGGCTGGTGCATTTGGGGCTATCGAGTATGGCGCCGGCCAAAACGCGCTCCTGGCGGCGTTATTGGCGAGGGGCGCTCATGCTGCCGTTTTATACGCCCTTTCGCCTGATGCAGGATAATAAAGCCGTCATTGGTCTGAATCTGCAACATTTATGGGGGCAGGCGAATATGTTACGGCCGTACCTGCAACAAATTATCACCTGGTATGACGACGCCCTCTTCCGCCCCCACATTGATACCACCTTCCCCCTGTCAGACGCTGCCCTGGCCCACCACTATCTGCACAACCGCAAAAACAAGGGGAAGGTGTTATTGATCCCATAAAAAGACCTGGCAGGTTTGGCAAACCTGCCAGGTCTATGAACTGCTACGGTTCGATTACCGTCTCCGAAACCAAAACCAGCCCATTTTCTTCCAGCGCAAAAACTTGCTCTACATGTTCGGTCGGGCAGCACATCGGGTCATCTGCGCCTGCCTGTACCATATCTACCACAATCGTATTGCGGGTAATGTCCAGCGAATTGATAATAGCCCGGTCGCCCAAGTATGTCGTGGCCGTATTCACCAACTGCCCATTTTCATCCTGCGTAAACAGTGCCAGGTAGTAAAACGTGCCGGTGCCGCCAGTATTGACAGTGATAACCGTGGCAACAGCAAATTGACCGTTCAATGTGCCGGTAGCGGCCACGCCCGTCCAGGTCACAACTAACTCTGTAGCTGACCCTTCGGCAACAGGCTCACGGTATTCGCCATTTTCCAAAGTGACGGAACCAGCCGGAGACTCTTCCACCGTGTAGGTGGTATTAGCCAGGAATTGTTGAAGCTCCGGCTCTACAAAACCGGCCGCTTGAAACAAGGCCACTAATGCGCCGTCGGCGTCGCGCATTTCCATCTGGGGGCCATCTATGCGATAGGTCACGGCCGTACTCAATGCCGCCAGGTATTGCGCTTCCTGCTCCATCACCCCTTCCGGTGATTCACAAAACATCATGGTAGCGGCAGCCAGCTCAATCGTGATGTTTTCACCATCCGCCTCATACATAGTGCTGTAACTGTTACAGCCACCAAAACCAGACAATGTACCATCTTCGCCAAATTGAGCGGTGATTTCCGTACCCAGAATCAGGCTAACCACGGCCTGGTTGCCGTTGTTAAACGAGATAACGTCCCACTTGCTACCTGCCAGAGCGGGCGCAACCTCGACCGTAAAAATCACAGCCAGGCTGCCATCGGCGGTGTACAGTTCCAGTGTGTCGCCCATCAGTTGATAGGTAGCAGCGGATTGCAGCGCCGCCAGATAGGCCGCTTCTTGCTGCATCACATCTTCCTGGCAGGCCATCATGGTGGAAGCCAGTGGACCAATGGTGATGTTATTGCCGCTGGTGGTGTAGGTACCACTGAAGCTGTTACAACCACCGTTGCCGGAGACCATGCCATCAGGGGTGAACACGGCCGTCAACCGCATCCCGCTGATCACACCCACAATCGCCTGCCCGCCGCTGTTGTAGGAAGTCACCAGCCAGGTGTTGTCAGACAGGCTGGCAGGCGGTTGGGCCATAAAGTCGGCCAACAATGCGCCATCAGCAGCGCGCAGTTCCAGCCGGTCGCCGCTAATGCGGTAGGTAGCGGCCTGGGGCAGCGCCGCCAGATACGCCATTTCCTGCTCCGCTTGAGGCTGGTCGCAGGCCCGACGGGTGGTGGCTATTTGTTCACTGATGCTGATGTTGTTGCCATCGGTGGTGTAGCTGGTAGTGTAGTTGTTACAGCCGGTGGAACCAGACAAGGTACCGTCGGCGCTGAACATAGCCGTAATCGGCGCCCCCGCCAGCACAGAAACCACCGCCTGACGGCCGTTGTTATAGCTGATGCCTTGCCACATGGTGTCAGTCAGCGTCGCCGGTTGTTTGACGTTATACGTTAACACGTTATTTCCATCCTTATCCGCCAGGGCAAGCTGGTTGCCATTTATCTGGAACTGGCTTACCTGCCCCAATGCCGCCAGGTAACTGCTCTCCTGGTTCATCACCTCTTCCGGGAAACAAAACATTTCGGTAGAACCGGCCATGCCCAGGCTCAACACGTTCCCATTGACCTGGTATTCACCAAAGTAACGGTTACAACCGGCGCTGCCACTGTAACCACCGTCCTGAAATTCCAGGGTGATTTCGCTGTCGGCCAGTACATTCACCAGGTTCCCGGTTGCATCCTGGAGTGTGTCCAAAGACCACAATGTACCAGACAAGGGATCATCGCTGACGGCCGTGTCCATTTCGTCCATTTCCTCGGCCGTTTCCACCTCTGCCCCCTCAGCCGTTTCCTCCACCGTTCCGGTATCCGGGGGCGTGGTAGGGTCGGGTACGGCCGTTGCTGTTGCCTGGCTGGCCGGCGTTTGGGTACTGCCGCACGCCGCCAGCGCCAGCACTCCTATAAGTAAAAGTAATGTGTTAAAAAGTTTCATCCTACAATATTCTCCTTATGTTAATAAAATTGTTTTTTGGTCAGGCAGATTGCACCAAATATATCCACCATTTGTGACCATAGTGCTAGTCTTGAAGACTTTGTTCCCGTTCTCACAAACGGTTCATAAAAGATGCCAGATAAAGGGGATTATGGTGCAACTTGAGCGCGAATGACAGTACACCACCAACCCACACCAACTGCGTCCCCATCATCCCGTCCCGGCAGATTCCAAATCTAATGTTAACAGCCCAATTGGCAATTGAAATCCCTTGCTTCTGCTCAGGACACATCTCTCATAGGTTACCCGACCAAATTCTGCTACAAATTTTAGGCAAGTGTAGACAACCCCACATGCTTGTGATAATCTTTAGTCACTGAATCAATCAAACCACCCATAACTGTATTGAGTTTGAGGAACAGCACTATGGCCGACGAGGTGAAAAAAGTAGTTTGCATCGAAGACGAACTGGAGATGATCGAGTTGGTAAAACTCATCCTCGGTCGTAATAAATTTGACGTAACCGGCGCCGTTGGTGGGCATGAAGGTCTGGAGAAAATTACGGAGATCAAACCTGACCTTGTCTTGCTCGATCTGATGATGCCGGAAATGGACGGTTGGGAAGTCTACCAGAAGATGAAAGCCTCTGACGACATGCGTGACATTCCGGTGATTGTGGTAACGGCCAAAGCGCAAAGCATTGATCGTGTCTTGGGCCTGCACATTGCCCGTGTGGATGATTACATCACCAAGCCGTTTGGCCCACAAGAATTGTTGGACAGTGTAGAGCGGGTTATTAACAACCGCACGAAACAAAAAGCCGGCTAAATCCCCCCTGATTTCTTTTCAGAAACAAGCGATTAACTATCCCAGGCCCATTTAAACACTAAATGGGCTTTTTTGTTTTTAATTCCCTCCTCAGCAACAACACAACACAGTCACTTAACGTCTCTCCGGTGACTTTCCTCAATGCGACTTATGCTGTTTATCACTATTCCCGCGTTTAGAGAAGGTTTATAGTGTCAGAAGAGGTAGTAGATTTTCGCCACCTCAACGGAGGTGAGGCATGTTTGCACATTTATTAGTTCCTTTGGATGGTTCTAAGCTGGCTGAAGCTGCACTCCCCATGGCATTGGCGCTTGCTGGTCGTTTTGAAAGCACCATCACCTTACTGCGCGTGGTGCGCCCACCTCATTTTGCAACCAGCAGCAATGATTTCACACAAATATATGTTAGCCTGCGTGAAGATATGCTGGAAGAGGCTACTGCTTATATCCAATTAAAACAAAATGATCTCCTGGCAGGCGGTTTCATCGTTAACGGCCGTGTCGCCGAAGGGGAATCTATTGCCGATATTATCTTAAACGCTGCCGATGCGTTGGGGGTTGATGCCATTGTGATGAGTACCCACGGCCGTGGGGGCATGAAACGATGGGTCTTCGGCAGTGTGGCTGACAAAATTTTACAACAGGCGCGTGTGCCCATATTGCTGGTGCGGGCACAACCATCGGAAAGCGATACCTGATCCCCGTACCCGATCCCCAACTGCTGCCAACAAGAAAGGTGTCCATCGCCGCGCCATCCGTTTTCGAGGCGTTACCACAGGCTACCAGTGGCAGCACCTGGAGGGCACAACTATGACAACACAGCGTGTACCACAAAAAGGACATCACGGCCGTTCCGGTTCTAACCTGGAATGGATTTTGCTGATTATTTTGCTGATTTTACTCGTCGTCGTGATAGGTTTACTGGCCTGGCAAATTCGCCGCGCCTACTTGGCGCCGCCGACAGCGCCCACCGCTGCACCGCCGGTCCTGTTGCCGCCAGCCACAGCCGCCAAACCACAGATACAGATTACACCAGGCGTGGGGGTCGTAGGTACGCTGATTACCGTTTGGGGCCGAGGTTGGCAGCCAGACGATCAGCTCATTGTCTGTCTGGATGATCTGGGTGACCCGGCCGAGCCACCCATCTATGCGGAAAGCCGGGTGAACGCAGTCGGAGAATTTTTTGCCACCTTCACCTTTCCTACCGATGTGCAGTGGCGCAGTCTGCCCGATATTCCGGTGGTGGTAGAGTCCCGAACGACCCAGGAAAAGCAAACGGCCGTTTTCAAGCTCATTACCGGCAGCCCAACGGCATTAGCCGCCATGGCCACGCCGACGGCAATTAGCCCCATCGCGCCCGCCACGGCCACCCCCTGGCTGCCAACGCCCACACCCACGCCCGGCTGCCTCTACAACATGGCTTTTGTGGCCGATGTGACCATTCCCGATGACACGGCCGTGCCGCCTGGCGTTAACTTCACCAAAACCTGGCGCATTCGCAACACCGGTACGTGCCCCTGGCCGGCGGGCAGCAGTTGGGTGTTTACCGGCGGCGACCAGATGAATGGGCCAAACGCCGTTTCTGTGCCCGCAGCCCAGCCCGGTGAGACGGCCGATGTTTCTGTGCTGCTGCTCGCGCCCACCACTCCCGGCCGTTACACCGGTTATTGGACGCTGCGCCTACCCGATGGCACGTTGATAAACCAGAGTTACTACGTGCGCATTATTGTACCCGCGCCTACGTTCACGCCCACCGCCACACCTATACCAGCTACAGTCACGGCTACGGCAACGGCAACGGCCGTGCCTGCTACCCCCACCATCACCCAAACGCCTACCGCCATGTCTCCTACACCCACCCCTCCGGTTATTTACAACTGGCGCGGTGAATACTTCAATAATATGACCTTAGCCGGGCCACCTGCGTTGGTACGAGATGACGCGGCCATCAACTTCAACTGGGGTGCGGGTGCGCCTGCCAGCGGCATGCCCGCCGATAACTTCTCCGTTCGCTGGCTGCGCACTTTTAGCATAGCGCAAGGGAGCTATCGCTTTTATGCGGCTATGGATGATGGCCTGCGCCTGTATGTGGATGATTTCCTGCTCATCAATGAATGGCGTGATGCCAGCTACCGCCAGGTTAGCGTGGACCACTGGTTGAGTGCGGGCAGCCATTTGATCCGGGTGGAGTATTACGAGCATCTGGGAGACGCCCTGGCGCAGGTTTGGTGGGAACCGGTGGCGGGTTATCCTGACTGGCGCGGCGAGTATTGGGCTAACAAGGATTTGTCTGGCACGCCCACACTCGTGCGCAACGACCAGAACATTGACTTTAATTGGGGATTTTCGGCGCCGGCCCCCGGTCTGCCCGACGAAAAATTCTCCGCCCGCTGGACGCGCACCATCAACTTTAGCGCCGGTACCTATCGCTTTTATGCCCGCGCCGATGATGGTGTGCGGGTGCTGGTGGATGGGCAAAAGATCATTGATATGTGGCGTCTCAATGACGGGCGGCGCATCTTTCAAGCAGACATGACCCTACAAGGCAGCCATACCGTCGTTGTGGAGTATTACGAAGAATCAATCGCCGCCGAGATTCATGTCTGGTATGAACGCATCGGCAACTAACAAGGAAGGGAACAATGATTACGTTAGACAAACCTGTTTATTTGACGGAAAAAGGCCGGACAGAACTGGAAGCGGAGTTGGCCTACTTGCAAGATAACAAACGCCTGGAAACTATCGCCCGCCTGCAAGAAGCCAGAGGCGGTGGCGACTGGATGGACAACACCGAGCATATGCTTATCGAAGAAGAACTGGCTTTTATAGATGCCCGTATCCAGGAAATCAGCTACATGCTCGACCACGCCCAACTGATTGAACCGGGTAATGAAGATAACCAGGTAGACGTAGGCGAAACAGTCATCATCCAGACGGACGATGGTGAGATGGAGGAGTACACCATTGTTGGGGTAGCTGAGGCTGACCCTGGCCGAGGTTTTATCTCCAATGAATCACCTTTGGGCCATGCCTTGCTGCGCCACAAAGTAGGCGACGAGGTAATCGTCAAAGCGCCTATTGGTGAGTTGCACTATCGCATTGTGGCGCTGAGTTAGGGGGGATGAGATGATTAGAGATTAGGAGATTGAATCTCCTAATCTCTCAATCTCCCAATTCTATTCTGACAATTCTCCTGTGCCTGGTTATGACGGCTGGGGTATACTTGGCGCGTCGCTCTGGAATTTGCTAAATTTAGCGACGGGATGAGAGTATGCCTGGGAAGCCGGTTTCACGATTGACCTTTTTAGCCAGTTATGTACTGGCTTTTTTCTTGTTTGGTACTCTGGCAGGCTGTGGCTCAAGCAGCGAATCAGCCACTTCGGCAGGCTCATTACACGCAGCACCGAGTTCTATTGCCAGCAACCAACCGGCGCTGGCGGCAGTGAGTACGGCCCCTTCGACAGGCTCAGGGCAGGCCGCAGCCACGCCACCATCAGTCACCAACGGGCCGCCAGCAACGCCAACGGCCGTGCCCACCCGCACCCTCTCGCCAACCCCAACTCTGACTCCCATTCCCACGGAGACGCCTACGCCACTGCCCACACCAACACCCACCCTGCCACCCGCCCCGGCCGAGGTGTACGTGAATGGCGTTGCCCCCGGTTGGTTTGTGCTGCTGCCGGAAGAAACGGTACAGCGCACACGCGAAATTTGGGCGCTGGGGCAGGCAGCCGGGCGCGATCCCCATCGCTTCTCCAAAATCGGTGACAGCATTGTGGACACGCACGAATTTTTTACCTGGTTTGACGAAGGCAACTACGAGTTAGGTGACTATGCCTATTTGCAGGGGGTAATAGATTATTTTGCGGGGTCCTACGGCCGTCATGGGGTCGCGCTCAAAGTGGGGCTAAACAGCGCCGTTGTCACCGACCCGGCCTGGGCCGACAAGGAGTTGTGTTACGCCAACGAATCACCGCTGGCCTGTGAAATTCGCCTGAACAACCCGGCCATCTTGCTCATCCACTTTGGCACCAACGACTATTCCGGCTCCTATGAAGGCAACATGCGCGAGATTGTGGAATATGCCCTGGCCGAAAGCATTGTGCCCATCCTCATCACCAAAGCCAATCGAATTGAGGGCAGCAATTACCACAACAATGTCGTGCGCCAGTTAGCGGCCGAATACCACATTCCGGTGTGGGATTTCGATGTGGTGGCGGAGACGCTGCCGGGGCGCGGCCTGGAGCAAGACGAACATCACATGACCTTTAACCAGCGCCCCGTTTACAATAGTGACCGCTTTATCTACACCGGCTACGGCGCGTTTAACCTCACCGGGCTGATTGTCCTGGATACCTTTCTCCGCGAAGTGATTATGGGGGAAGAATAGATCTACGGTCTTGACGGATGAGACGGATTTTCACGGATTTGTTTTTGTCTATCCGCGAAAATCCGTCCTATCCGTGTCATCCGTGATCCTATACAACGACTAACTCCGGTAATTCCGTATCTTTCCATTCTTGTCTGGGTTCACGCGCGGCGACGATCATAGGCAGGCCGCCGGCGGGGGACATGGTGATGAGCGCTTCGGGCTGCACGGCCGTGCCCGCCACCAGCCGCAGCCGGACACGCTGGGCCATCGTCGCCAGGATCAATTGTGCTTCCATCATCGCAAACGAGTTGCCGATGCAGACGCGCGGCCCGCCGCCAAAGGGCATGTAAGCATATTTGGGCAGCGATTTCTCCATCTCCGGCGTCCACCGTTCCGGTAGGAATTGTTCCGGGTTGGGGAAATAGTACGGCTGCCGGTGCATCACATACGGGGCAATAAAAATCATGCTCCCCTGGGGGATGGCATAGCCGCCAATTTCCACGTTGGTCAGGGGTGTACGGCCGTTCAAAATCCAGGCCGGTGGGTAAAGCCGCATCGCTTCTTTAATCACTTGCAACGTATAAGGCAGGTGGGGTAAATCGTCCAATGTGGGCGAGCGCCCTTCTAAAACCGCATCCAACTCCGCGTGTAATTTTGCTTCCGCCGCCGGGTTTTGGGAGAGCAAATACCACGTCCAACTGAGGGCATTAGAGGTCGTCTCGTGCCCGGCGGCAAAGAGGGTGGCCACTTCGTCACGCAGCTGCCGATCATCCATGTAACCGCCGTCTTCATCTTGGGACAACATGAGCATGGAGAGCAAGTCGCCATTATCGGCAATTTGTCCGTTTACGGCCGTGGCCCGGCGCTCACCGATAATCCGTTCAATGGTCTGGCTGTAGTCCGCAATCGCCCGCTTCCGCTGGCGATTACCGGCAGTGGGCAGCCAGTCAGGCAGCACAAAACCGCGCCGGTAATCGCCATTGGAGACCGCCTGCAAATCGTGAATGGCCCGACCGACGGACACGGCCGTGTCTTCCGCCTCCGTCACTGCATCGGCATCAAACAATGTCTTGGAGACAATGTGCATGGTCAGGCGCATCATATCCTCGGCCACATCCCGCTTTTGCCCATCCTGCCAATCCGCCAGCAAATGGTCGGTATACGCCACCATCACCTCCGCATACGTGCGAATGCGCTTCATGTGAAAGGCCGGCTGCGCCAGCCGCCGCTGCCGGGCATGAAAAGCGCCTTCGCTGGTCAACAGCCCATTGCCCAGGAATTTGCCCAGAATCTGGCGATCCAGAGGTGCCTTTTCAAATTTATCTGACTGTGTTACCAGCACTTCCCGCACGTAGTCTGAATCCGCCAGCAAATAGGTGTGATATTGGGCCAGCCGGAAATGAACCATGCCGCCATACATTTGTGCCAATTGCCGCAAAAACTCAGGGGGATTCGCACCAAAATCACGCAAACTGCCTACCAATAAATTCCCCTTTGGCCCAGGGGGACGTCGGGTGATCATACCATTTACTCCTTTTGGAATGAAACCTGACAGGTCTTCAAAAAGCTGCCAGGCAATTAGTTAATTGACAAGTTGTTGATTTATCAATGAATCGTCTATAAAATAACGCAGGTAATATCGTGTGTCAAGCAACAATTTGACCGATTTGTTGCAAACTCGACACGTGTTGAAAATTCAGACCTGACAGGTTTTGCAAACCTGTCAGGTCTTAACAGGAGAACGGTATGGAAAAAGTAGACCGCCGCGTGCGTCGCACCCGCGCCTTGCTTGGCCAGGCACTACGTGATCTGATTCTGACAAAACCATATGAAACCATCACCATTCAGGACATTACCAACCAGGCCGATTTGAACCGGGCCACCTTTTACCTGCACTATGCCAGCAAGGAAGAGCTGCTCATGGACAGCCTGGAGCAGCAATTTGATGCTTTAGTAGAGCGGTTAGAAGTGGAGAAAAACGGCCGTCCCATGTGGGAAAATTCGGTTACCATGCGCCTCATTTTTGAGTATGTGGCCGAAAATGCCAGGCTATACAAAGTGCTGTTGGGGCCACAAGGGCAGGGGTATGTAATGTATCGTGTCCTCAACTACATTGCCCAGGTGGACGAGGGTGAGTTGCAGGCAGCTTTTGGCGATGATGCCCTGCCGGTACCCAATGTAATTTTGGCGCGACATTTTGCCGGGGCGTTGTTTGCGCTGATTAGCTGGTGGCTGGAAGAGGATATGCCTTATTCACCTACCTACATGGCCGAAACCATCCAGCAGCTTTGTCTGGTGGGCGTGATGCCGGTGCTGGCTGGCGTGGGGGCGAATTGAGCCACACGCTCAAAGCGAAACTGGCGGCGCCGGCTGTCTGGGAATGGTTGTCTGACACCCGGCAAGCACAGATATTGCATCTGTTTGACCACGCCTGTAACCTGGTCAATGAGCGGGGCGATGTGTTGTCGCTAGTTTCAGAGGAAATCGGAGCCGGGCCTTTCCATGCGGTGCTGCCCAATTGGTTCGTAGTGAGCGATTTATCGGCCTATGTAAGCGATGAATTGCCTGCTACAAACGTAGCGGTGTCTCCTGGTAATGTCCAGGTGGGTGGGTGGCAGGTGGATATAAGCCCGGCGGTGCGTTGGGAGCCGCGTGTGGATTGGGAGCGGTTGCGGGCGCACACGGCCGTCTGGCAACCCCACATCCCGACCACCCAGACAACCGTACAGCAATACCGTGCCCAATTAGGGTTGGACACGGCCGTGTGGCAACCGCCACTCCAGGCCGGACTAGATTTGCTGTTGGTGGGCATTGCTCAGGCGGAAACGGCCGTCATGCAA
>CAADGU010000170.1 GCA_900696625.1 uncultured Chloroflexota bacterium
ACCATGTGGCCGACCTGGTAACGGCCGTTTGGGTACCGCTTAAACAATGGGCCACGCATTGGCCCTACTTTGGGCAGCACCATCTGACCGCCATGGGAATGACCGGATAGCTGCAAGGCAAACCGGCCGGCAGCGGCGCTGGTGTCGGCAAAATCGGGTTCGTGCGCCAGTAAGATGGCAGGGCCGTCGGGGGGCAGCACGGCCAAAACGGCCGCCAGGTCATCGGCGCCGACTGTGATGTTGTCTACCCCGGCGATGTGCAGCACGGCCGTGCCCCGCCGCACCGTATATACGCTGTTTTGCAGTTCCACCACCCCACTCGCCGCCAACGCCTGCCGCACACGGGCCACATCCATCCAATGGTCGTGGTTGCCCATGACGGCCGTGATCACATCTCTGGCCTGTAACCGGCTCAGTCCGGCTGCCAGATCATCCACCACCCCATCCAGCACATAGGAAACAAAGTCGCCGGTCAGGGCGATGGCATCCGGCGATTGAGCATTGACCAACCCGACAATGCCTTGCAGCCGTTCGGCCGTGACCCAGTTGCCCAGGTGAATATCACTCACTTGCACCAGCCGGTAACCGGTAAACGCCGGGTCTAAACCGGGAATTTCCACCGGCAGGGAGACAATCTCGAACTGATCCGGGTCAAATCGTTGGCGTCCCAACCGCTGCATCAGCCCGGTCTGGGCGCTCTGGATCTGGCCGCGTAAGTAATGTTCGGCCATCTGGTTACGCTTTTTCCCAGGCGGTGAGGGCGTCCAGCGATTCTTTTTCTACGGCCGTCAATTGGATGCGCTCACTACCCAGGATGTCCATCAATTGTTGGCTGGAGTTGGCGCCGATGATGGCGGAGGTAACGGCCGTGTTTGCCAGCACCCAGGCAATGGCCACCTGGGCAATAGTTGCCTCATGCGCCTGGGCAATCTCCTCTAATTTGTCTATGACGGCAAAACCGCGTTCGTTCAGGTAACGCCTTTGCACACCGGCAGCGCGGGCCGAATCGGGCAATGGCGTATCGCGGCGGTATTTGCCGGTGAGGAAACCGCCACCTAATGGGCTGTAGGGAATAACACCAATGCCTTGATCCAGGCATAATGGTTGCAGTTCCCGTTCAAATTCGGCGCGGTGCAGCAAATTGTAATGGGGTTGCAAACTGTCAAAACGCACCAACCGCTGCACGTCGCTTACCCACAGCGACTTCATCAACAGCCAGGCGGGATAGTTGGAGCAGCCTACATAACGCACCTTACCGGCCCGCACCAGATCATCAAGGGCGCGCAAGGTTTCGTCCAGCGGGGTTTCCTCGTCATACCAGTGCATCTGGTACAGGTCAATATAATCGGTTTGCAGGCGGCGCAGGCTGGCTTCAACGGCGTGGAGGATGTGGTGGCGGGAAAGACCCTGGTCATTCGGACCGCTGCCCATTTCGCCCCGTACTTTGGTGGCGATGATGATCTGATCGCGCGGGATGCGCCGGCCTGTCAGCCATTCGCCAATAATCTGTTCGCTGACGCCACCAGGGTTATCTTGCGCCCAATTCGAGTACACGTCGGCGGTGTCAAAAAAGTTAATGCCCTGTGACACGGCCGTGTCCATCACCGCAAATGATGCCTCTTTAACGGCCGTCCAGCCAAACTGCATCGTCCCCAAACAAATTGCAGAAACCTTCAAACCGGTACGTCCTAATCGTCTGTACTCCATTTTTCTCCTTGCCCTTTTTCGTAATCCGTAATCCTTAACCCGTAATCCGACCACCGATTACCGGCCACCGATTACCGATTACCGATTACGGCTCCGGCGTCGCCGTTGCTTCCGCGGCCACTGCCTGGGCGGTAGCCGTCGCTAAAGCCTGCTCTCGCTCCAGAGCCGCCGCCTCTGCCCGGATCATCGGATCATCCAGATAGGGGTCGGTGTAATTAAAATAGTTATATGTCAGCCGCGATAACTCCCACAAAATGGGAAACGTGACATCCGAGAGGATAAACCCTTCGTTTTGATGTAAATAGGTGACAATGACGTAATCATCATCCGGTGAAAACACAATGCCGGCATCACCGTGCGTCAAGTTGTCACCCCAGCCATGTTTGTGGGAAACAGGCACATTTTCGGGCACTCCCAGGCGAATGAGATTACCTTCCGTGTTTAAGATCATCAGATCAATAATGGCCTGGCACTCTTCAGGCGTAATTTCGCCGGGATAAACGGCCAACAGTGTACCACCGCCTTTAGAACAGTAGTAAAGCATGGAGAGCAGCGTACCAATGTCTTCGGCGGTGGTCTGGCGGGCTATGTCAGGCGTGGTGGGAATGTCAGGCCGCGAATTGGCAGGGGTAACGTAAGTTCGAGGCCGAGTATCCACAAAGTCAGCATCGTAGGGAATAGCCATGAAAGTATTAACCAACCCCAAACGCTGCACGAATTCAGTGAGTTGGGCCGCGCCTTCATATGTATTGTTTTCGCCGGCAACAATATGCAACAGTTGGTTGGCGCCGTAATTACTGGACTGTACGGCCGTGCTATAAAACAACCCTTGCTCATACTCATTGGGCGGCTGGTCTAAAGCGCGGTAAGCCGCAATAAAAATAGCAATCTTCAAAATGCTCAAACCAGAAATCACCACATCGGCGTTAATACTCACTTCCTCCCCCGTCTGCAAATCCATGACAAAGACACTGCCAAACAGGCCCAAACTTTTAGCGCGCTCCACCTCGCGGCGTAACTGTTCTTCCAACACATGGATGGTCAATTCTTCTGGCTCCTGCGTTTGCAGCACCAGATTGACCTGGCGCGCTTCCGGTTTGGCCTGGAAGAGCGCCTTTTCAGCCAGCGGTAGGCTGGCTTCAATATCGGTGACATATCCCGGCTCGCCCGGTTTGTAATCTCCTTGCGCTACCACAAGTTGGGGTAATGTTGCCGGTTTGTCCAGGTAAGAGGCGATTGTCTCTATTTGTTGGCGCAGCGCCGCCTGATCGTAGGTGGCCTGTAACGCAATGTTGGCCGGTTCCAATGAGCGCCCCAATACAAATTGCACATACCCCTGCCAGGGGGTTAACTGCGCTTTATACGCTTCTGCTTCGGCCAACATCAGTTCCATATCCAGGGCAAAACCGGCGTCGGCAGGATTGATGGCGACCTGCTCGGCCTTGTGGTGTAACACCAGCGGGGCGCTATAAACCTGCTGCACCTGGGCGGCAGCTTCCTCCTCATTCAGACCACCTACATCTACACCGGCAATGGCCAACCCCTTGGGTAGTTCGTCTTGGGCCAGCCAGTATTGCAGCGCCCGGTAGCCTAAAAACAACAACAGCAAAAGGAGCAAGATACCTGTGAGGAATTTTTGAATAGATTTGAGCATAATCAAAAAAGAGATTAAAGATTGGATAATCTCCAATCTCTAATCTCCAATCTCAATTACTCCCTAAAAATGGAGCGTCAAAGTTAAAGTAGTTATAGGTGGCGCGGGACATGTTTGCCAACAGCGGCGAACTTACTTCCCATTCCAACCAGTCAGGTTTGTAAAGGAACTGCACGATCACATAATCACCGCCAGGTGAGAAAACAATACCGGCGTCACCATGTGTATCGGCAATCCAGCCATGACGGTGAGCAATGGGTACCTGGGAAGGCACCCCCTCTTGGATGAGGCTGCCGATATTGTTTTGGGTCATAAAAGCCAGAATGGTTTTACATTCATCGGCGGTAATGGCATCGCGGTAAACGGCCGTAAATATCCCCCCCGCCCCTTCAGCACAATAATAAATCATGGAAAGCAGCGTACCCATGTCTTCGGCCGTTGTCTGGACGTAGGGAGATGGCCTGGTGCGCACATCTTCCGCAGCGTTGGCTTCGGTTTCTGGCCGGGGGGCGCCGGGACGTGGCTCCTCATCATAGGGCACGGTAATAAACGTGTTTGCCAGACCCAACTGCCGCATCGAGTTCGTTACCTGCTGCGCCCCCAAATAAGCGTCATCCTGACCACTAATGAACTTAAGCAGTTCGTTGGCGCTGCTGTTATCTTGAGTGGCCGTCAGGGTATTGGAGATGTGCTGTCGCTGTGTCAACGTAGGTGGTTGGTCTAGCACCCGATATATTTCCAACACGATAGGCACCTTCAGCATGTCCATGCCCGACATAGGTGCTTTTTCGTTGATGGCAATCTCCCGGCCAGAGGCTAAATCCATAATGAACATGCTGGCGACGCCGTTGTGCAACTGCTCAAAGTCTTGCAAGCTGTTTACCAGCAAGCGCACCAACAGATTTTTCTCCGGCGGCGTCACCTGACCGGGTCGCACCACCAGACGTGATTCGCGGTTGGTAGGCCGGTAAAAGGCAGCCTCAACATCGGCAAAACTGGCCTCAATGTCGGTACGCGTACCCGCTTCGCCATATTGAAAGCTAAGACTTTGGGGCACCGGCTGTGGCGGTTGGGAAGGTTTATCCATGAGCGTGGCAATATCTAGCAAGACATCGCGCAGCGCTTCCCGGTCATGGGTGGCAGCAATGGGCACCGGATGTACTTCGATGGGGCGACCCCATAAAAACCCCCAAAAGCCGGCCCAAAAGTCTTGTTGTGCCCGTTCATAGTCGGCCTGGTTGAGCATGGTAGTCAGGTCTAGCTGGAATTTGGCCTGGCTGGGGCTGATTTCAAAGCGGTCTTCACGATGGTAGATGAAGATGGGCGCTTCGATGAATTGGTTGGTCAGCACTTCACTGGTCTGCTGTTTAGACAGGCCACCCACATCCACCCCGGCAATTACCAGGCCGGTGGGGTAATTGCTGCGTATGGTGGCATATTGGAAGAGTTTTACCAACAAGAAAATGCTGGCGGCTACGAGTAAGGTCACGGTGACCCATTGTCCAGCGCCGGGTGTTGATCGTCTGTTCATGCTATGAAGTATAGAGACCCTAAGGGCTTCCAAAAAACCTCAGGGTCTTATGCGGGTAACGGCCGTAGTAATGGCTTTTTTTGTTATCGCCGTGAGTGGCTGGGGCAAGGCATCTGGATCAAACCAGCGCGCTTCGATGATCTCACTACTCAGTTGTAGAGGCTGTGTCTGGGCGAATGCCAGGTAAATGGCGCCCAATTGGGGCATCTCTGAATTCCTTTGCAAAACAAGCACCTGGTCCAACACGGCCGTTAACCCCGTCTCTTCTCTTAATTCCCGCAAAGCACAATCCTGTGGAGCTTCTCCCCGATTCAGCCAGCCGCCGGGCAATCCCCAGGGCGCATAAGGATGGAACACATGTTTGAGCAGCAAAATTTGCCCGTGTTCATTCAGCACCACCAGGTTAATACCCACCCGATGCCGGGGCACTATCAGGTAGATAGCCCACACCATCAACCAATGTAAACCGGGGATGTGCATCCACCGGGCCATTTGCCGCTTCCATGCCTGTGGTATGTGCATTGCAGCCGGGCAGTATAACAAAAACGGCCGTAACTGGCAGGCAGATCAAATCCGGTTCTCATCTCAAGAGGTGTTTACGTATTCACATGAGTACGTAAACACCTGAAAACCAAAACACTTGACACTTAAACACTTTCATTCACAATAGGCAGCCTATGAAAGCCATTCTCACCCCTGAGCAAGAAGAGATACTCAACCGCACACGGGAGACCCTCGCCCACCTGCGCGAGACGTTGGCCGACGCCAACGCATCCCCAGAAGACCGCACCACGCTGGCAGACTCCATTCGCCAGCTTGATGACCTCTTTTTGCTGGTTGTCGCCGGGGAGTTCAATGCCGGTAAATCAGCCTTTATCAACGCTCTGCTGGGCCAGTCTTTGCAAGAAGAAGGCGTGACGCCCACCACCAGCCAGATATTCCTGCTCAAGTATGGCGACGCGGGCGTACAAATCCCTGGCCCAAAAGGGGTGTGGATCAAAACAGCCCCGTTTGACCTGCTGCAAAAAATCAGCATTGTGGACACACCCGGCACCAATGCCATCATGCGCGAACACGAAACGCTGACGGCCGAATTCATCCCCCGCAGCGACCTGGTGCTGTTCATCACGTCGGCCGATCGGCCGTTTACCGAAAGTGAGCGGGCCTTTCTGACGCAAATTCGGGATTGGGGCAAAAAGATCGTCCTGGTGATCAACAAGGTGGATATCTTGTCTGGTGAAGCCGAACGGGAACAGGTGATGACGTTTGTGACCCAGGCCGCCAACAACCTGGTGGGGGAAATTTCGGGGTTGTTTGCGGTGTCAGCACGGCAGGCCAAAGAAGCCAAGGCGGGCAAACCACAATTGTGGGCCACCAGTGGGTTTGAGGCGCTGGAGACCTTTATCCATGACACGTTGGACGACGACGGCCGTTTCCGCCTGAAACTGCTCAATCCCTTGGGTGTGGGTCTCAAGTTGGCCCGCCAACAGTTGGAAAGTATCGGCCATGACCTGGCTTCGTTGCAGGCTGACCGGCAGTTGCTTGATGACATCCAGCGGCAAATGGTCTATTACGATGACGATATGCAGCGCAACTTCCGGGCGCGCATGAGCGAAATTGATAATACGCTCTATGAGATGGAAAAGCGGGGTAATGCCTTTTTTGACGAGATGCTGCGCCTGGGGCGGATTCCTGACCTGGTGCGCGCCAAAAAGGTGGAGAGCGCCTTTGAAGAGCAGGTGATAGCAGACACACCCGACCAGATTGAACGCCGGGTGAGTGAATTGGTGGATTGGATGGTGGAGCAAGATTTACGCCAGTGGACGGCCGTTGCCGACCATATGGCCCAGCGCAAAGACGCCCACCAAAACCGCATTGTCGGCCAGGGTGGCGCCAAAGATGGCGCATTGGCCTATGACCGCGCCCGTTTGCTCGACTCCATCAGCACCGCCACCCACCGCGCCGTAGACAGCTATGACAAAGAGCGGGAAGCAGCGCATCTGGCCGATGCCGCGCGCACGGCCGTAGCCGGCGCGGGTATTGCCGGTGTTGCCTCAGTAGCCACCTTAGGCGCTGTGATTGCCGGTGGTATTACGGCTTCCATGCTGGACATCACCGGTATCATTGCCGGCATCACGCTGGCAACTGTTGGTGTACTCATCCTGCCCTCGCGCAAACGTAAAGCCAAAAACGAGTTGGAAACCAAAATTTCCGACATGCGCCAGCAGCTAGTCACCGGCCTCACAGAGCAGTTTGACCGGGAAATGCGGCGAGGCGCGCAGCGCATTGAAGACACCATAGCCCCCTTTGCCCGTTTTGTTCGTGCCGAAAGCGACAAGTTAACCAATCAGCAAAACCAACTCATCGAGCTAGAAGCACACATCACCGGCCTCCAGGCGCAGCTTAAGCTGAGAACTTTGGCAGAACCTGACGGATGACAAAGCGCAGCCGCAGCAGTACAATCTCCTTGCTATTGGTATCGTTCTCAAACAGGTAAAACTATGTTAAGGACAGCGCCCACAAGCGAAATTGAATATCCCGAATCGGACGGAATGCCCATGGCCGAAACTGATGAACACCGCATTCAAATGACCGATGCCCTCATACACCCGCTGCGCGCCCGGTATCGCGCTCAGGGCAATGTGTACGTTTCTGGCAACCTGTTCTTCTATTATGAAGAGGGCAACCGGGACGCAGTTGTGGCCCCAGATGTATTAGTGGTCTTTGGCGTATCTCCACAGAAACGGCGCACCTACAAATTATGGGAAGAGGGACGTGCGCCAGACGTGGTCTTTGAACTCACCTCGCGCAAAACGTTTGAAACAGATTTGGGCCGCAAGCGCCTGATTTATGAAGACCTGGGGGTGCGTGAATACTTCCTATTTGACCCCTTGCGTGAGTACCTGCGCCCGCCCCTGCAAGGCTTCCGGCTTACAGACGAGGGATATTACGATCCCTTGAAGCCACAATCACTTTCTACCGGGGAATGGCAGCTTGAGAGCCAGGTCTTGGGGCTGGTTCTACATACAGAAGGGCCAAATTTGCGGTTATACGATCCAGAAACGGATGCTTATTTGCGGATGCCGGAAGAAACGGAATCTATGCTGGCAGAAACGGAATCTATACTGGCAGAGACGGAATCAGAACTGACGAAAACGGCTGCCGCCCTACAGGCAGAACGGGAAGCACGCGCCGCAGCGGAAGCAGAAATTGCCCGATTGAAAGCGTTACTAGACCGGAACAGTTAGTGACATAGTGAGTGGTTACGTTTCGCCAGACGGCCGTCGCCGGTAGTTACGGTAAACAAAAAATCCCAGCAGCAAAACGAGCAGAAACAGCGCCAGTTCATCTACCACGCCGGGAACCCAATCACGACCAAACCAGGCATAGAGGCCGGTGACGACAACAGCCAGCAGCACATAACTGGGTGCTATTTTTTTAACCAGCAAGGTCAGCGTGAAAAAAGCGCCGACAGCGACGACAACGGCGTCTTCCACCGGCCCCGGTACAAAATCGGGCGCAATGGTGTAAACGAAACTGGACAATAAGGGGAGGAAAGTGAAGAGCCAACTCAGGTTTTCGATGGTGAAGGCAATGAGTACGGCCGTGCCCATCAGCAGCACAAATATCCCCCCGCCGATGATGGCCCCCGTCTGCGCATCCCATCGCCCCCACCCTACCGCAAACCCGATCAACGGCAAGACAAAGGCCAACACCATAAAAGCACAGGAAAAATAACCTTTGGTACGATCACGAGAAGCGCGGGTCTCATTCATTTTCACTTACTCAATCGGGCTGCTCCCCACTCACAAACTGATGCAGTAAACCACAAGTGGCCTCAATTGCCTCCTGACGGGCGGCATAACGGCGCCCTTGTTGGCTGAGCGTTACATGCACCAGCCGCGCCAGCCGCAGTGCATCCAGGTGATGAATGACAGTGGGTGGGCGCAGCCGCAGCCGGCGGGCTAACTCCGCCGGCGTTAGCGGCCCATCAGACAGATGTTTGAGAATACGCAAACGGGTTGGGTCAGCCAACGCCTTCAGGGTGTTATACAGCAGTTCCGGCACTACTTCACCCGGCACCAGCGACATATCATTGGGTCGTCCGCCGTATAAAAATGCCCATTTCTCATTTCCCTGCCCAATTGGGCCAAAATAAGAGAGCGGCGTTGTCCAAAATGAAGGAATCATGACCACTTCTTTCACTTCTTGCACATCTTCATAATCAAACCGCAAACCCTGAGACAATTCCGTCAGAAGGTCAGCCAGCACCAGCGAACCGGCCAACTCTTGCGCCCTGGCGACGCTCTGGGTCAGCGCCGGTAATATGCGCTCCTCCTCTTCATGGAAAAAAACTTCGTAATAAGATTTTAGAGCGTCCAGGTATTTCAGACCAAATTGCTCGGTATTGGCCCACGCATTCAGGGTCGCCTGCACTTCCTCCTCCGACACCTTTTTTTTGCTCATCCCCTCTTTGCGGTGCTTCTCAGTGTACAGGTCTGTCAACTGCCGCTGCTCGGTATCACTCCAGGCGCCTTGTGCTGCCACCCCGTACAAGAGTGTCTTGAAGCTGTCATCCATGTAGAAACCGGCGATTTCCGGCAAACGGCGCGCTGCCGGAATTTCGGCCAGACGCTCCAGAATGGTATTGCTGTCTTTGGGCGCCGGCAAAGCAATGAGCCAGGGCATAGGCCAGACATGGTGAAATTTGATGACCTCTTGCAGAAACTCACGCTGTTCCACCGGCAGGCGTGAACGAACACCAGCCGCCCAGTTTCCTCGCAAAGCAAAGCGATCCGGCGTATGCAATACATCCAGACTGATGAACAAGTCATAGGCTGTGCCAACTTCCCATGATAACTGTGGCATTGGTTCCATGTTGTTTTGTCTCTTTTTCCATACCTGCCGGTGGTGATCCGTTGTCCGCAGCCGGAAGGCCGGGGCCGGATAACGGACTTCACGTCTCAGGCTGGTTCAAATGCGGCTTGCGCCTGGCGCACAATTTCTTGAATTTGCCCCAGATGGCTATCGTCATGGGAAAGGCCAAGTGCAAAGCGAATAACGGCCGTCAATTCCACCCCACCCGCTCGCGCCTGATAATAATTGTCCAGGTACGGTTCATCCGGCCACATGTCCAGGCTGGCTAAGCGCATACGGCGGCTTTCCTCCAGGCGATGGTGGCATTGGGCGATGGTGGTGATGGTGAGCCACGGCCGTTCACTGCGTGACCGCCGTGGTTGAACAACGACACCTCGCGCCAGTTCCGCTGCCAGCGCCGCGCTTTCTTCAGCCGAAGCAGTGGTATGCACAATCACATGACTCAACGTCCAGGGCATATTCACTTCATCCTGATTCACCGCATACGTATCATGCGCCAATGGGTCATCTGGCACAAATGTCACACAGGCATCAGTACAGCCGGCAATCAGTACCAGCATAGTGTCCACCATCTCATTGGTTAAATCGCGCAAATCGTCTACCACGAGACCGGCGGTTAATTCCGCCCAGGTCGCCTCTTTTTGGCGCACTTTGGCAAAATCAAGCATTAACAAATACTCCTTCATAAAAGCTATATCACATATGCGCTCTATTGGAAAGGCATTCTCACCAAACCTGCGCAAAAAAGGGAGGAGGGGTGTTGGTTCCCTCAAACCAACACCCCTACCCAGAGATTTGGAGAAGACTGACGCAGAACGTCAGTCTGGAGAAACCTATCATCAAGTGAACCCGCTACATATCCCAGGTGGCATCGCCAAAGAAATTTCCGTGATCTTTGGCCACAAAAGCCTCAATTTGCGCTCGCCTGTCACCCAGTCGGAAAGAAGGCCCATGCCCCGGATAACAAACGGTATCATCCGGCCAATGTAAGACCACATGCTGTAACGTCTGCAACGTCGTCTGAAACCCTTCAGCCGCCCATGTTTTGCCAGGGCCGCCATCAAAAATGGTATCGCCCACAATGGCCCGCCGGTCATTTTCTAAAACAAAACAGATCTGATCACCAATATGACCAGGCGTGTAATACACCCGCAGCAAATGAAGGCCAACGGACACCACGTCACCGTTACGCAGCACCCGATCCAGCCCTACGTCCTGCCCATTTGGTTCATGCGGCCCATCGTTCCCGGCTACGGGCACGCCCAGGCGTTGGCGCATCTCCGCCAACGCCCCAATATGATCCACATGGGTATGTGTGAGCAAAATGGCAATTGGGCGGCTGTTGCCCAGCATCGCCTGTAGAACCTCCGGCTCATCGCCCGGATCAATCAATACACTTTGGTTGGTGTCCGGGCAGATCAGCGCGTAGGTATTCATACCCCAGGGGCCAACCTGTCTTGTTACCAGTTCCAATAACGCCATCCTGCACTCCTTTACTGCGCCTGCCATAACAAATGATGACAAACTTACCAACTATTTTGTATAATGCGTTCTGGTTATTAGACTGAAATCTAACGTATTAGATTATTATCTAACACACTTCATTTGTCAATTCAGCCATCCCACCTCAATATCTATGCAATCTGAATCATAGTACACCTAACCTATTCACCAACCAGCCCCTTTGCCGGAAACTGTAGATGCAGGTAAATGAACCTGTCTGTATTGTGGAGGTGTATCAATATGACACGAAGCGAAAAAATCATCACGGCCGTGATCATTGTCCTGGTCGCCCTTATCGTTGTGCCTATCGGCTACCTCATCGCGGAAGAAATCGGGGCGCTGATCGCGCTAGGTCTTGTTGCCCTGGGCGCTTTATTTGCTGCCGGACTCTTTGAAAATTACGTTGTGTTGAATGAGATGGAAGTAGGGGTGGTGTTCGACCGGCACGGCAATTTTGTCTGTTTTCTGGACAATGAGTACGGCCGTATCCGCCGTCGTTACGACACAGAAGACGAACCCTGGTATGGAGACACGAATGGTGACGGTATAGATGAAACTCCTGTAAAGGAAAAACGCCTGGCCAAACCGCTCAACCGCCATCGCATCAACCGGGCTACTGAGGTACTCAAATCCCGGCTGCGCAAAGGCTCCTTCGAGGCCAGCGGTACCGCCAAAGACGTGCGTACCTGTGAAGGCATCCCCATCACCATCCCCTGGACAGTCTCGTTTCGGATTGAGGTGTGGCGCATCAAACCGGGCATTGATTACAAATTGGCCCGTGCTTTACCCGACTATGCCGACAAAATGGTCGGGGGCCGGATGCTGCAAATTTTGCAGCATGTGGTGGGGCAAAAAAGCATTCAAGAGCTGTATGCAACGGCCGGCAATAACAGCGCCATCCAGCAGCTAGAAGACGAAGTCCGCACCCAACTTCTCAACCGCGCCAGAGCCATTGGCATTACCGGCATCGCCGGCAATGACTTGAAAATTGGCCCCATTGAACTGCCGGGCAAAATTGAAACGACATTGCGAGACGCCCACCAACGCCTCTTATACGCCGACACATTAGCCACCGCGTTGCAGCGGCTGCAACAAGCAGTCCACGCTTTTTCACCGGAAGATATGGAAAGGCTCACGGAATTGGAACGGCTGCGCATTATTGACGAAAAGACGCAGTCACTTGTTCTGTCAGAATCCTTTGTCAGCACCCGCAAACAGAAACATGTGAACTTTTTCGAGGAAATGGGGCAATCAAATGGCAGTGGTTCCAAACACATTGAAGCAGATGACGAGGCGTAGAAGATGTGTACCGGAGCGCGTTTTGGCTTCATTGCCCTCCGTTACCCAATTATTGGCCGATCACGGCCGTGCCCCCCTGCCACAATTGATACAGTCCAAAACCTAACAAAGCCGCCGCCGAAAAGAGCGCCAACAGCCGGCTCACACGAGGGTCTAGCTGTTTTGCCACGGCAAACAAAACCACAAAAGCCATAAAACCGCCGATCAACGCCCCATAGAAGCCCACCAAAAAGCTAAGACCCAAATCAGCCGACTGCCGCCAGCTTGTGAGCAAAATGGGGCCGGCGATAGTAGCCCAAAAAATATAGGGGCCTGGGCCAAGCGCATTCATCAGCGCCGCTTCAAAGATGTTAAATCGTTTGGTTTCCAGAGGTTCTGCCACAGGCACGGCCGTGTGGCGCAGCGCCAGGAACGCCTTGCGCGCCAGATACAACAGGAAAAACCCACCCACAATCTGCAACCCCACCAGAAAACCATCCGGCAGCCGCGTCAACACAAACAACACCAGGAAAATGATCGGGCCGTCACTTAACAAAGGGGCAAACGCCGCCCAAAGCGTACCCCGCCACCCATTCTGTAACGTTTGTGAGAGCAAATAAGCCTGGAAAGGCCCCGGCTGCGCTGCCGCCGCCCCGCCTAACAACAATCCCTGCGATAAATAAACCAGCATATGGCGACCCTTACGGCTTGCCGACCAAATCTTCCAGAGTTACCACACAACGAATGCCTACATAATTGAGATGCACGTCCGGCGCATACACCAATGTGGAATAAAAAGGAATCGTAGCCGAAATCTGCTGCGGCAATGAATTCCAACCGCCGCCGCGCAGCACACGCCCCGGCCCGGTCATTTTGCTCACCGTCCACTCCCACACATTGCCACACATATCGGTGCAGCCATAGGGGCTATCTCCCTCCGGCGAATAGGTGGCTACCGGCGTAGGGCCACGGCTGAAAAAGTTGCAGCGTTCCGGTGATGGCGGCTGATTGCCCCAAGGATATTCACGGCCGTCTGTCCCCCGCGCCGCCAATTCCCATTCCTCTTCCGTGGGCAGCCGTTTGCCAGCCCAGCGAGCATACGCCACCGCATCCTGCCAGCTTACCAACGTCACCGGGTAATTGGCCCGTCCCGCCGGATAGGTACGCCGTTTGCGATCCCAGTTATACGGCCGTACCGCCTTATCCGACGAGTAGGGCACCGCGTGATCCGGATTGGCGTCAATAAAGCGCTTATACTCCGCATTTGTCACCAACGTCCGGTCAATCCAAAACTCCGGCACCAACACCCGCTGGTGCATCTGTCCAAAATCATAATCCGCCGCCGGAATCCGCACCATCACTTTATGGTCTTTCCGCCAGGTTAGCCGGTCATGCGCCCAGCCCAACATTTTATACGCCTGCTCCAGCAGCCCTCGTGTAATAGACAAGGTGGGCATCAGGCTTGCCACCGTCTCCCCCATCTCTACCACCTGCTGCCACTCACCGGCCTCCATCGCCGTCCCCATCCCCTCACAGCAAGACAGAATGCGCCGGTAACGGTTGATTGTTTCCCGCGCCGAGCGCAAATCGCGCTGCTGCTGCTTAAACAGGCGAATCATCTCATCATACCGTGTCACCACCGGCGAAATAACATTCAACATCTGCATCACCGCCTCGCCTTCACGGTAATCGTAACGGTCACGCAAAATGTCAATCCACGTCCGCCCGGCCTCTACCAGATCACCAGCCTGGCCTGCCTGAAACGCCTTATCGTACAAACCTGCCAGGCGCAGTTCTTCGCGCGCCTGTGCCAGTTTCACTTGTACATCCCGAAAAGCCGGCTCACTATTCACCACCTCGGCAAAAGCCTCCGCCGCCAACAACCATTCCCCCTCGGCCATCAGGCGCACACCATCTTCATACTGCTTTTCACGCCACTGCCGGGTCAGCGCCTCATCCGTCTCATGCTGCAATCCTTGCGTGGCCTCGGCCATCAAGCGTAAGGCATCGGTATGATTGCGCTCAATGTGGATGATCTGCAAACAAAGCATTTGCACACGCAGCCACTCTTTAGCCTCATATGCGTCATGCATCTGCACCACTAACTCTTCAAGGGTAAGCTGCTGCATCCCCTTGTGTTGTTTGCTGTCGGCCACTTCCGCCAACGCCTTAACCATGAAACCGGCGCTTTCGTATCGTTGCGCAGGCGATTTCGTCAGGGCATTGAGCAGCACTTCCGATAGTTCATCATCCAGGTCTGGCGGCGGCGGCGGTGTATCACTGTGTGCCCGCAGCAGCGCCACCAATTGCCCCTCAAAGGGAAGCTGCCCGACCAACATTTCATAAGCCATCACTCCCAGCGAATACACATCGGTGAGGGGGGAAATTTCGCCCCACTGCTTGGAATCTACCTGCTCCGGCGCCAGATAGGCGGGTGTACCCAGGATGCCATCACTTTGGGTAATGGCTACGCTGCGCTCCAGCGAGCGCACCAGACCAAAGTCTGTCAGGGTCACAGCCAGGGAGTTGGCCTTTTCTTCCAACATGACATTGCCCGGTTTGAGGTCACGGTGAACCAGGCGCCGGTCTTTCAAATAGTCCAACGCCTCCGCCAGTTGGCGTAATATGGGCAGGGCTTCATCCAGCGTTAACCGTCGGTGTTCGTCCAGATATTGGCGCAATGTCACCCCCCGGATGAGGCGCATGGCCAGGTAAGACATACCGTCGGCATTGCCATAGTCATAAATGGTGACGATATTGGGGTGATGCAAGGAAGCGGCAGAGTGTGCTTCTTGCTCGAATCGTTTATTGAACGAGGGGTCTTGGGAAAATTCACCGCGGATGACTTTGAGGGCAACCCGCCGCCCCAGGCGCGTATCTTGGGCTTCGTAAACCGTGGCAAATCCGCCGCGACCAATTTCGGATAAGATGGAATACCTTGCCAGGCGGTCTGGTACATCAATCATAAACCCACCTACGATGCATATACTGGCTGTTTTACTTCAATTGTTTGTTGGCACAGGGTTTTCTTGTTACCACATACCGATGCTAACTCTACCATAAAAATAGCATAATGGCGAGAGGAAGTAAGAGGTTTAACCCTTTACGCCGCTTTCTTTCTGTTATAATCGCATGATGACACAAACATATATCAGGCTATAAGCGGTGAATAATGCCCAAAATTGAACTTCTGCCCGAAGGCACTTCCCTCCAACGACATAATCTCAATCATCAGGCTGTTGAAGACTACTTGAAAACGATCTATATGCTGGCGCAGGAAGAATCGCCGGTTTCTACCTCTCGTATTGCCGAGGCGCGGGGCGTGAAGCCGGCGTCAGCCACCAGTATGATCCAACGGCTGGCTAAATTTAAGCTGGTGAATTACGAAAAACATTACGGCGTGACATTGACGGATGCAGGCGAAAAAGTGGCGCTGGAAGTGATTCGCCATCACCGGCTGATTGAGCTTTATCTGATTGAGGCGTTGGGTTTTACCTGGGATGAGGTACATGAACAGGCAGACATTCTGGAGCATTTCATCAGCGAGAAGTTGGAGGAACGTATTGCCGCGGCATTGAATCATCCGAAGTTTGACCCCCATGGCGACCCGATTCCCAATAGAGAAGGGGCGATGGTCTGGGTGGATGCACGGCCGTTAACGGCCGTGCCCCCTGGCATCGAGGCAACCATCACCCGAATTCTGGAAGATAGCAATGCCGAACTGCTGCGTTATCTGGCTGATCTGGGGCTCATTCCCGGCGCTCAGGTTCGTGTGGTAGCCATAGCCCCCTTTCAAGGCCCGATTACTCTTGAAATTGATGGCGCTGCCAAAGTGATTGGGCAAAATGTAGCCAACGGTATCCTGGCAACCGTGGAAAATTAACGCCTGACTGCTCTGCCTTGCCAAACAAAGGGGTTAACGGCTTCGGCCAACGAGGGTAGCTGGCTATCTCTTGCGGAAAGAATCGGGTCGGATACCGGCCAATTGATACCAATAGCCGGGTCGTTCCAGGAAATGCCCTGTTCATATTCGGGGACATAGACGTTGGTGACTTTGTAAGTCAGTGTAGCCGAGTCACTGGTGACACAGAAGCCATGGGCAAAACCGGGGGGGATATAGAGCATACGGCCGTTGCGCGCCGACAGCAACTCCCCCACCCACTGCCCATACGTCGGGGAGCCAACACGAATATCCACCGCCACATCAAAAATCTCGCCCTGCACCACAATGAGCAGTTTCCCCTGCGCATAAGGGGGAATCTGATAATGCAACCCACGCACCACACCCTGGGCAGAATGAGAACAGTTATCCTGCACAAATGGGCCCGGAATTCCATTGGCGGCAAATTCTTCTTGCCGGTACGTCTCCATAAAAAAACCGCGATCATCTCCATAGCGCCTGGTTTCAACGAGGATCAGGTCAGGAATTTCCAGCGGGGTAAATTGAAATGGCATCAAAAGCTCCTATGTCAATGGTGACTGGTGGCTTGCACCAGCCACTATTTTTGTGAGTTCAGCGGCGTCAGTGGTGGTCTCCATTGCCATTGACTAAAAATTCCATGGAAGATTTCGCCCGTCCCGCGCCACGACTGGTATGGTACAGCACCAGTCCCACAATAATCATGCCTACCGCCAACAGCAGACCCCCAAACTGGAATGGGCCCACAAACGGCCGTTCAAAACGCGGATTCACATGTGTACCAATACCGATCAAATCAGCCAGCCCCACCACATAGGCAAAAACCAGCCCTGTCGCCGCCAGCCGCACGCCAATATCGGCCTGCAACGAGTGTGACGCGCCATCTGTTCGCAGGGAACGGGCATACAAAAATGCCGCCAGCGTCAGACACGTAATGCCCACCAATAGTTGGAACATTTGGGCAATGCCAAAGCCGGGCGTCAGGTCCAGCCCCAATGCATCCGCGCCTAATGATAAGACAATGAGCAATGCGCCGAGAATTAACAAAAGTAGGGTCAAAGCCATCTGCACTTTGTGTAGTTTGTTATCACCGTTTATCCTCATTCCCAATTTCCTGGCGTCCTTGGCGCCATGATGCCCCCTCAAAGAAAAACGCCACGTAGAATCCCACGCGGCGTTTCTTTTTTTACCCAGTCGGGGCAGCGGGATTCGAACCCACGACCTCTTCAACCCCATTGAAGCGCGCTACCAAGCTGCGCCATGCCCCGAACGGACGGCATTATAACAAAACGATAGGGGGGGAGCAACAAACATTTAAGTGGTTGGGGGCTGGTGATTTGTGGCTGGTGGCCGGTGATGGGGGCATGAACCGGGCGATGGTCACGCCATTAACCGACGCCCAGGGCAGTCGCCAGCAGCGCCAGCATGCCCAGGGCAAAGTTGTAACCGGCGTGAACAAAAATTGCCAGGGTGGTATTGTGCCGCTGCCGCAGGATGCCCAAAACCAGCCCTATGATGAGCAGCGCCACTGTGGCCGGCGTCAGCAGGCCATATTGAATATGAACCAGGGCAAAGAGTACGGCCGTAACCCACACCCCCAACACCGGCTGCAATGCCCCCCGGAACAAAATCTCCTCGCTTACACCGGTTGCCAGCGCCAATATCAGCCACGCCCACACCGAATCCAACCCCGCCTGCAACTGCAAATTGAGGCTCTGGATTTGTTCAGACTCATCCGGGTTTAGCCAAAACCAGACAGCGCCGGCCACCCACTGCACCAGCACCAAAATCACAATCCAAAACAGGCCAATCAACACCTGTGGCCCGGTCAACCTTTCCAGACCCAAGCGGGTTATCGTCTGTTGTGGCGAACGGCGGATGAACAGTCCCACGCCAGCCACGGCTACCAGGATAAATAGCAATGCCTGCCACACCAGACTGCTAATTTCAATGGAGCCAATAGCCTCTACAATTTCGGCCACACTGCTTTGGGTAAGCTGAATGATGGAGGCAGCTACCAGCCAACCGGCGCACACCAGCGCCAGCGTATGCACGGCCGAAGCCGGATTCAGCGGCAGGAAACGGGCCAGGAAAACACGGCTGGAACGCAGGCTGACGATAATTTGCCACACGGCCGTGACCTGCAATGCCACTCCCAACGCTACCGCATTCGTCACAAACGGAAACAGCAATTCTCCGTTGGGGGCGCGCAACTGCGCCACCTGTGCATCCCCCCCCAGCACAAAAAAGATACCCACCAGCAGCACCGGCAGCCCCAAAACTAGCAGCCCCACGTCAAACAACTGGCGCAGCCGCTCATCCTCCAACCGCACAATCACGTTCGCCAGCAGGATAAAAAACAAAACGAATATCAGATTTACAATCGCATCAACCATGAAAACAACCCCATAAATCATTGAGCCTATAACAAACCATTGGCGAAGTATATGCCAATCCTCCGCCTGCGCCATCTGCGTCTGGCACAAGGAGTGGGGTCTCGCCAGCCACACAACATCTCGTTTCATCCATTGTGCGGACTGAAAAACGACCCCATTCTCTGGATACAAAAAGCAGGTTGCCCTTGAGAAATTATGTTACAATTTTTATCTTGTTCTTCATTCAATGATGCAAAAGGAATACGCATACGGCCGTATACATTCCGCTAAATCAAGGAACACAAATGGAGAGTGAAAGACGGCAACTATTAGGCATTGACAAAGTAATTTTGACCGGCTGCTTGCTATTTGTAATCATTCCGTTATTGCTCTTTATAACATTGGCCATCCAGGGAACAGCCTATTTTCGGTGCCTGGTTGTCCCCATTGAAAGCTCCCGCTCTCTCAACCCTTTTTTCAATATCTGGCCTGTTTCAATTGTCTGCGGGGTCATCATAGCCCCACTCATGACCTATGATAACTGGCGTCAAGAACCCGGTCTGAAGAAGGCGACCCAAACCTTTTTGCAAGGGTTTTTTGGTGGCCTGCTGCTAGGATTTATTGCCTTTAGCGCCCTGCTGCCTGTGGGCGCATGGGTCAATGCCCGCTTCGATAACAGCCCGACCACCATTCACCAGGCGGTGGTGATGGACAAAATAGTGCGCTCAGAAAAGTTTGCCAGATATACCTATCTGGTATTGGCAGATTGGCATCTTCCTGGGGAGGAACAGGTACGGGTTTGCACAAACAATCCTCACGCAGGCTTCGCCTTAAAGCCAGAGGCAGAAGTGGGAACGCTGGTTCAAGTAACCGTGCGCGCCGGTTTTTTGGGAATGGCATGGGTAGAAGAGATGGAATCTGGTTCTATCGTAGACAGCCCGTGAGGAAACGGCCGTACCCTTATGACCACAACCAGAGTAATCAATCAAGGTGATATTTTTTGGATTCGGCCAGAAAATGTGCATGAGGCCGAACCGGGCGATTACCCCCATCCCTATGTCGTTATTCAAGACAACCTCTTTAATCACAGTCGCATCCACACCGTCATCGTCTGCGCCCTCACCACCAACCTGAAACAGGCACACGCGCCGGGTAATGTCTTGCTTGAGGCCGGCGAAGCCAACCTGCCCCGGCAAAGCGTCGTCGTTGTTTCCAAAGTTTCTACCGTCACAAAAGCACAACTGGGAGAATACATCGGCTCCCTAAATGAGCAGCGGATCGAGCAAGTGTTGGCCGGTATGCGGTTTTTGCAATCTTCATTTTTCGCTTGATGAAGCGTACCCCACCCATCCTCTCACGGCCGTAAACCAACAGGCGCATGGGTTGACGGCCGTGACCCCTTCATAACACTGGCAAACAACAGATAGACTGCGCTAAACTTGTGGTTACTTCAATCGCTGGATTATGATGATTCATTGTGTAACAAGTCAGCATCAAACAACAAAACGAAGTTAATCATATCCGCCTAATCATTTGGAGATCAACCAGTGAAATCAAAACTATATTCTCTTGTCCTTATTGCTATCTTCCCATTTGTGCTTGCCCACTGTACAAAATCTAACGCAGTTATTGGAGAGGGAGAACCTAACTCCGGCCTTACAATATCAGAAGCTATACAAGGCATGTGGACAGGTTGCCAGGTGTATGATCGCGAGAAAAACTTATCCGAAAGAGAATGTGAACAAATTGGTCAAATTGAAATTCGGGACGGTTTGTATCACTTCTATGCAAATCCAGATATTAAAGGACCGTCAATTCAAGGCACACTTGACTTTCTTTTTGATGAGCCAACCGGAAAAGTGAACATTGAATACTATGATGATACTGAAGCCAATGACCCCTTTACAGCATATTCTGACAGTGACATCATAGCTACCATTACATTTGAATCAGATTCAGGGGAAATTGGAAATGGATTTTATATCAGGGCCAATAGAACGGATAATTCTTTATATTTCCACAGCCTAAGAAGTGAGTGGAGTATGTGGGGGGCCTGGAAAGGAATTGAAGAGTAAGTGGGGAGTTTTAAAACAAACAAGAGGACACCCCCACCGACTCTCTCACGGCCGTAAACAAACCGGCGCTTTGGGTTGACGGCCGTACCCCCACCCCCCATTGCCCATTGACCATTAACCATTCCCCATTCCCCTGTTATAATCCCCTGCAAACCAACCACTGAAGGAGAATGATCTTGCCCGCGCCAAACCTGATTACTGCTGAAGACCTGTACCAGTTTGAACTGATCACCGACGCCCGCATCGCGCCCAACGGCCGTACCACCATCGGCACCATCCAACGCGTAGACCGCAAAACGGAAAAGAAACACAGCAACCTGTGGCTGGCCGATACCCAAACCGGCCAACTGCGCCAGTTCACCTATGGCGACTGGTCAGACAGTTCACCCCGCTGGTCGCCCGACGGCCGTACCATCGCCTTCCTCTCCAACCGCGCCGACGAAAAACAGGCCCAACTCTACCTCATCCCCCTGGACGGCGGCGAAGCCCGCGCCCTCACCAGCCTCAAAGACATGTCCATTGGCAGCCTGGAATGGTCGCCCGACGGCAAACAAATCCTCTGCGCCATCCGCCGCAAAGACCAGGAAGCGATTGAACGCGACGCCGACGAACAGAAGAAAAAGCTGGGCATCGTCGCCCGGCACATCACCACCACCCGCTACAAAGGGGACGGCCGTGGCTACCTGCCCGCCGAAAAATGGCACCTCTGGCTGGTCAACGCCCGCAGCGGCAAAACCAAACAACTCACCAACGGCCGTAACGACGAATTTGAATCCGCCTGGTCGCCCGACGGCCAATGGGTGGCCTACACCAGCAACATCCAGCCCCAGCCCGACCTGACGCCAGAGATGGATGACCTGTTCATCATCCCCGCCGGCGGCGGTGAAACCCGCCAATTAACCACACCGCCCGGTTACAAATTTGCGCTTTCCTGGTCGCCAGACGGCCGTTGGCTGGCCTACCTCGGTTCCGACAAACCGGGTGAATGGTGGCGCAATACCCATGTGTGGCTGACGGCCGTAGACGGCCGTACCCCGCCCCGCAACCTCACCGCCCACGCTGACCTGAACGCCATCGGCGGCAGCGGCAGCGATACCGGCGGCGGCCAAATGAACCCACCTGCCTGGTCGCCCGACTCCCAAAAACTTACCTTCCAGGCCGAACACAAAGCCGACATCTCCCTCCTATCCGTCACCCTGGATGACGAGCCGGTCGTCGAGCGCGTCATCCCTCATCAAGGGTTGGTAGGTGCGTTCACCTATGATGCCGCCCACCAAAAACTGGCCTACACCTTAGCCACACCGCAGCACCCGGCGCACCTCATTGTCCACGACCTCGCCAGTGGTAGAGAAAAACAGTTGACCCGCTTCAACGGCTGGCTGAAGCGCAAAAGCCTGGGCCAGCTTGAAGAAGTCTGGTTCAAAGCCCGCGACGGCTACCCCCTGCACGGCTGGATACTCACCCCGCCCGATTTTGACCCCAGGCAACAATACCCCTCCATCCTGGAAATTCATGGCGGGCCACAAACGCAGTATGACCGGGGCTTCATGCACGAATTCTACTATCTGGCGGCACAAGGCTACGTGGTCTATTGGAGCAATCCACGCGGCGGGCAGGGCTACGGCGAAGCCCACTGTGGCGCAATCTGGAACAATTGGGGCAGTGTAGATTTGACGGATGTGCTGGATTGGGTGGCGTTTGTGCGGCAACGGCCGTACATTGATCCGCAGCGCCTGGGTGTGACCGGCGGCAGCTACGGCGGCTATATGACCGCTCTGCTCATCGGCCGTGAACCAGATTTATTCCAGGCCGCCGTCACCCAACGCTGCGTCAGCAACCTGATCAGCATGTGGGGCAGCAGTGACGCCAACTGGCAGTTCCAACAAACCATCGGCGAAAACAAACCCCCTTACGCCAACCTGGGCAGGTATTGGGACCAATCCCCTATGAAATACATCGGCGCCGCCAAAACCCCAACCCTGGTCATCCACAGCGAGCAGGATTTACGCGCTGATCAGGAACAGGGGGAGCAGGTGTTTGTGGCTTTGCGGCAAAAAGGGGTAGACACGGAACTGGTGTTATTCCCAGACGAACCGCATGGCCTCTCGCGTGACGGCCGTACCGACCGCCGCGTCGCCCGCCTGCAACACATCTTGCGCTGGTTTGATAAGTATCTCAAATAGCCAGACCCTAAGGGTTTTTGAAACCCTTAGGGTCTTCTTGCCAACTGCCGAATAGCCAACAGACCAACGATGATCATGCCTGCCGTCACCGCCCATTTACCCCGGTTGGAATTTGAGGAACGCACCCCCTTCGCCTGCACCGGCATGGCCGCCAGCTTTGCCCCGCTCTCCTGCTGCACACGGGCCAGGGCAGCCGGGTCGCGGCGCAGTTGATCGGCCAGCGCCCGCTTTTGCGCCGCCATCTCGTCCGTTACGTGTTCGCCAAAGGAACGCAGCCCGGCAATCTGAAACTCGTGCTTTTTGAAGAGGCGGTATATTTCCTTGACCCGCTCCATACTGATGTTACGGCCAAGCGTGTAATCCTCGAAACGGCCGTCCATGGCCAGCAGCGCCGTCTCCGCCAGGCAGGCATAGGCCGTCTTTGGCGGCAGACCGATGTCGTAGCCAAAATCAATGTCCCCCGGAATCAGCACCTCGCCGCTTTCAATCACCAGCACATCCGGCCGTAAGGCCGCCTCCTCTTTGCTGATGTCCGGCGGCCGGGCCACGTCACAAATCACCGCCCCTGGCTTGCACTTGCTGATGTCTACAATGCGCTGCCCAAAGGCCGACGTGGCCGTCACAATCAGGTCACACAATCCCACAAATTCATCGGGACGGGTAGCAATGGTCACCGTTGACCCCGGCGTTTCTGCCTGAATGGTTCGTTTCAAGTCAATCAGCTTTTCCGGCTCAATAGAGACCAGCACCACGTCATAAATCGCCTGGGCCAGCAGCCGCGAACAGACTGAGCCAATGGAACCGGTTGCGCCAATGATCATCACCTTGCCTTTGGTCAGGTCAGTGGCGCCCATTTTCACCACCGCCTGTTTGGCCGCTTCCAGTGTCGCCGCCACCGTCAGGCTGTTGCCGCTGGTGATGGCGATGTCTGCTTCGTGGGCGACGGTGATGCCGGCATCGCCGATGACGCTGGTAAACGCACCCAATCCCATAATCCGCGCCCCTTTGCGCTCGGCCATGAGCGCGGCCTGGCGCAGCCGGTTATAGGTAAAGCGCTCGTTGTGGCGCATCATCTGGCGCGGCGTGGCCCCCAGACTGATGAGAATGCCTTCCACGCGCTGCCCGGTGTTGGGCGATTGGCCGCCGGTAATACGCGAGAGATACAGCGGCGGCAGATAGGCGGCGACGGCTTCTACCAGGCTGTCTGGCAAATAGCGCGTCCAGCGGAAGTATTTGTGTTTATGCACAAAGCCCAGATGCAGGGGGTGAATGACAAAGGCGAAACGGTTGATGCCGGTTTCTTCGGGCTGCAAGGTGTGGATGGCCGGCGTCCATTCAATGTCGGCCATCAGGTCAAGGAAGGCATCTTCGTTAAGGGCGGCTTCGGGGTCTGGTTGGAGAGTGGTGAGGATGGCTTCCAGGGTGGCAGCGGAGGCGGGAATACGGCCGTATTCCCCCACCAATCCCGGCATCAATTCCACCACCAATGCCACGCCCCGCATCTGCAAATCGGCCAGGTCTTCGGCGGTGGCATATTCCACTACCACCGTCTTGTGCTTCAGTTGTGGCGGGGCAAAACGGCGAATGACGCTGATGTCCCCGGCAACCACATCCGCCCAGACAAAGGGGGCGCCGCTGCTTTCCGGGGCTACGCCGTTGGGGGTGGGGTAAAGACGGCCGTACTCCATTTCCTTCAGCCGGTCCAATGACGGCGGCGCGGCCTGGTTGCGGCTGCGGCGACCACCAATACCCGGCGCACCGGGCAGGCCAAAATAGATGAATGGGTCAGCGTAGCGTAAATCACAACCACGCTTTTCCAGGGCCTGCGCCAGCCCGTTGTGGTTCAGGCCGGGCGTCATTAGCACGTGTTTGCGGCTGAAGATGCCCGGTTGGGCGCGGTCGGCCAGGATGACGGCCCACCGTTCTAGCCCGGCGCGAATGATACGGCCGTCCAGCACCGGTGTGGTTTGTACGGCCGTAATTACTTGCTGCCCCCAGGCATGTTCCCGACGCGCCGGCCCCAACTCCAGCGTCAGGGGCATATCGTTCAGGGCAATGGCGGTGGCACGGCCGTCGTATTCAGCCAGCAACGCCTGCGCCTGCGCCATATCACCATCACAACTTTTATGCTGCAAAGCAAAAGACTCCCCTAAAAATGAAACCGTCTCGACCCGCTCCTCTTCCGCCTGCCAGTGTAAAACCAGAATTTCCTTCATACCGCCTCTCTCTTCGTTTGTTCGTAGTAGGCGATTCATCGCCTATTACAAACAAAAACAACAAACATCACCAGCATAGGCGAAGTGAGGTGGTCAGCGGTAGGAAGTTTGGCACGTTTCGCGGGTGAGGGGTGTCACCAAATGGTTAGCGTTTCATCACTACCAGGGTGATGTCGTCAAATTGGGGGGTGTCACCGGCGTGGACGTGAATGGCCTGGGTCACGGCCGTGACAATATCAACGGGCTGGCGCTGCCGGGCTGCCTCCACCGTCACCCGCAGCCGGTCCAGGCCAAATTCGTCAAAATCCTCATTCATCGCCTCTGTTACCCCATCGGTATACAAAACCAGCGTATCCCCCTGACGGAATACCGTTTCCCGCCGTTCAATTTGCACCTGCGGCAGCACCCCCAGGGCAATACCCTGCGTGGTCAGCATTTGCACCTGACCATCGGCGCGCAGCAGCAGCGGCGGATTGTGCCCGGCATTAGCATAGGTCAGCACTTCCTTGTGCGCGTCCCAGACCGCATAAAACACGGTCACAAACAAGTCAGACTGGGCGTCTTTGTCAATGATCTCGTTGGCGCGAATCAGCGTATTGGCCGGATCGGTGCGGTTAAAGGCAATGGTGCGCAAAATGGTGCGGCTGAGGGCCATAAAGATGGCCGCCGGTACCCCCTTGTCGGCCACGTCGGCAATAAGAATTCCCCACTTACCATCAGACAGTTCCATAAAATCATAAAAATCACCGCTCACCTGGCGCGCCGCCTGCCAATAACCGGCCACCTGGCAGCCGGTAATGGCCGGGTTGTCACGTGGAATCAGGCTCGCCTGAATTTCACGGGCCACGTCCAATTCCCGCTCCAGCCGATCCCGTTCGGCCGCTTCCTGGTAAAGCTGGTGGTTGACCACGGCCGTGGCCGCCTGATGGGCAATACCGGTGAGGATGTTCAAGCGGCGGTGTGGCAACTGTGGCTGCGCCCCCACCAACATCAGCCCCACCAGTTCACCCCGCGCCGTCAGCGGAAAAGCGCAGGCCGACGAGGTGCGGAACACCCGCTCCAACCAATGGGGCAGGCCAATTGTCTTAAAATCGCCCGTGGCAATTTCCGTATGCGTCAGCAGGCCAGGGGCTAACGATTGCATCTCATCATGATCCACTGCCAGCGTTTCCAGCAGCCCGCGCTCCATCTCACCGATGCCGTAGCTGGGGCCGGGGTGAAAAAGGTGGCGCACATTGTCCCAAATGAGAATGACGGCCGATTCCACTCCCACCAGCAAGGGAATGAGGCGCACAATGGTGGAGAGGATTTCGTTCAGGTCGGTGAGACTGTTCACGGCGGCAGCTACCTGAAAAAGGGCGGTGTTTACCCAGGCTTCCTCCTGTTGGGCCGTGCGTAGTTGGGCATTTTCCAGCGCCCGCGCTGTTTGCCCGGCAATATCTTGCAGCAGTTCATTCCGGCGGGAGAAAGCGGCTGCGCCATGGCCCGCCCCGGCCACGCCATCCACCAGCATCACGCCTAACATTTGCTGTCCGGTCGCCAACGGCTGGATGGTGATCCGGGTAAGGGGCAGATCATGGGGCTGGTTCACGGCCGTTTGCAGCCAGGCCGGTATTCTGGATGTGGCAATCGGCTCCTGACATTCAAGCACGGCATCCAACATCGGCCATTCACCCAACCGCACCCGCACCGGGCACACCTGGCGCCCTGCCTGGGCTTCATGGCCGTAGACGGTCATGCAGTTGTACGCCTGTGCCTCTTCATCCCATAAGAGCGTGGCGCAAAAAGAGACGCCCAGCAGCATCACAGCCAGCCGGGTCACACTTTCCAGCATTTCATCGGGGGAATCGGCGTGGCCGATGGCTTCGGCCACCTGTAACTGCGCCGTGGTCAGCCAGGCCTGCTCCCGCTGCCGCGCCAACTGCTGCGTTTTGTGGATGGCAATGGCAGTTTCGGCCGCCAATGTTTCCAGCGTCATTTTTTCAATACTGGTGAAAAAACCAGGCTGTGGGCTTTGTACGTCTAATACACCCAGCAATTCGTCATCCACCTGCAAAGGGATAGCCATTTCGGCGCGGGTGCTGTCTTCCAGCACTCCCCAGCGGTAAACAAAACGATCATCATGGCGGGTGTCGTTGCTGATGACGGTCTGGCGGGTAGCCACGGCCGTGCCCACCAACCCTTCGCCAGAGGCAACTTCCAGATGAAGGTTCATCAATTCGGGCCGGCTGCTGGCCTGCATGACAACAGTGGCGTCATGGTCATCTGTACGGCCGTTGCCGTCTGTACGGCCGTTGCCGTCTGTACGGCCGTTGCCGTCTGTACGGCCGTTGCCGTCTGTACGGCCGTTGACACCAAAAATCGTCACCAGATGAAAACCAAAGGTCGAAGCCGTCAGATTCACCACCTGCTTGAAAATCTCATCCTGGCTCTGCACCCGGCCAATTTCGCGGCCAATTTCCCCCACCAGTTCCAACTG
Source organism: uncultured Chloroflexota bacterium (assembly GCA_900696625.1). Lineage (GTDB taxonomy): Bacteria > Chloroflexota > Anaerolineae > Promineifilales > Promineifilaceae > CAADGU01. The sequence continues at coordinate 27,799 of CAADGU010000170.1, forward strand.
CGCTGCCCGCTTTTCTGCCTGGGCAAAGAGGCGGGCATGGGCGATAGCCGCCGCCGCCTGGTTGGCCAAAATCATCAACCGGCGTAAATCTTCCTCGTTAAACCGGTTGGGCTGGTCGCTTTGGGCAGCAATCACCCCCAATGCCTCTTCACCACTAATCAAGGGGATGAAGATGCCGGAACGCGGCGGCGTATCGCTGATGTAACGCGGGCGGGCGGGCAGGCGGGACATCTCCTTCTCAAAATCATGGATGAGGAGCGGTTGTTTGCTTTCACGCACCCAACCGACAATGCCCGTGCCTTCGCGCAGGTCAAAAGTTTGCGGTGTGGGTTGTTGACGGCTGTTGATGCACCAGTAATAGATGTGATACAACGACTGCTCAAAAAGGCCAATTTGCAGCGTGCCATTATCAATCACCTTGCCACTTTCGGTGGCAATCAGGGCACATAAGGCATCTACATCCAGTTCGGCTTCCACAATGGCCCGCCCCGCCTCGCTCAGGGACTCTAACTCAGCTACCCGCGCCAGCAGCAGTTGCCGCGAGCGATAGCGGCGCACGGCAATATAGGTTGCCAGTAACATGGCCCCTAGAAAAATGCCCAGAGAGAGCAGCGGCATGGAAACAGAGCCGGTGTCCATAGAGTGGAAGTAATTGGGTAATTGAGTAATTACCCAATTACTCAATTACCTATTTACCTTTCTTCACCGCCCGTTGCGCGGCTATGAGTGTCGGGTGAATTTGAAAGACTTTATCAAACCCAACCATGGTAAAAACTTCTTGCAGGCGATCATTCAAGCCACACAATAAGACATCGCCATCTTGCTGTTTGGCGCGCCGCCAGGCAGAAACCAGGCAGCGCAGCCCACCGCTGTTAATGTAACTGGCCTGAGAGAGGTCTACAATGAGGACGGTACGGCCGTCATCCAACAATTGATTGAGCGCCGTCTCCAATAATGGGGTCTGGCTCTGGTCTAAACGGCCGTCTGCCCGCACCAGCCATACATCACCGTGCAAAGATTCTTGTTGAATTGCCATAGTGTGATGCGTGAAACGTGATGCGTGATGCGTGAAAAGACGCATCACGCATCACGTTTCACGTTTATTCGATCACCTTCACCAACACCAACGTATTGCCATCATCTTCAAATTGGTAGCGAACCTCATCCATTAGCTTGCGCATGAAATGAACACCCAGGCCGCCCACGCGGGGAAAATCGGAGGTACCGTTGGCAACATCTTCGGGAATGGGGACCGGAACCTCGTCGGGGTCAAAGCTACGGCCGTTGTCGTGAATGGTAATGACAAACCGGCCCGCCTGCACTTCCCAACTGAGGCGAATCTGCCCCACATCTTCCGCGCCATAGGCGTGTTCGATGACATTTGTACAGGCTTCATCACAAGCCAGTTCTACGTGGAACACGGCCGTGTCATCCAACCCGGCCTGCGCCGCCCCCGCCGCCACAAACTGGCATGCCTGTTGAATCCTATCGTAACGTCCGGGAATGATGAGGGTATCACCCATGGGGAGGAGGTAATCCGTAATCAGTAATCCGTAATCGGTGGTCGGACTTCGGATTACGGGTCACGGATTACGGGTTACGACGCTAGAAACTGCCAACGGCCGCCGTTACATCATCATACACTGTAAAAATAGAATCCAGGCCGGCCAACGAAAACACTTCTGATACTCGTTCAGACGGGGCTGCCAGAACAAGCGACCCTTTCTTTTTGGCGCACTCACGATGAGCAGCCACAATTGCCCGTAAACCGGCGCTGCTCATATAACTGATTTCCGAAAGGTCGAGGACGATGTTTTCATGCCCACCGGCCAACACATCTTTCAATGCGGCGTCAAACTGGGCGGCGTTACTGCTGTCTATACGCCCAGACGCTTTCACCAACACCGCTCGTTTGAATATCTCTGTGGTCACGTTCAAATTGGTTTCGCTCATCAAATTTTCCTCCTAATGTGTTTTCTCAACGCAAAGGCGCAAAGTGGCAAAGGGACAAAGAAAAGATAAAAAGTGTTCGATGCCATCCGCCTGCTGCTTAACGGCGGTGATTATATCACAAGTATAAAGTGCTTACGTGTTCAAGTATTCACGTAAACATTGGCGCCCTTGAACACCTGAACAGGTACTCACCATCCCACCGCTGCGCCATCATTACGTGGTTCGCTGCCGCCAATGAGGGCGCCGGTTGCCGGGTCTCGCACAATCACCTGCCCACCACCAAAGGACATGGGATGTTCGTTGTCCCTGACCATATGACCGCGCCGGGTCAATTCGGCATGGACATGAGCAGGCACGGCCGTTTCCAACCCCACATCCATCCTTTGCAGCCAGTTAAAACGGGGCGCGTCTAAGGCTGTTTGTGGGTCCATACCCCACAGCGCCAGGTTCAGCCCCACCTGTAAGTGACCCTGCGGCTGCATAAACCCGCCCATCACGCCAAAGCTGCTCCACGCCTGCCCGTTGTGGGTGATAAAACCGGGGATGATGGTGTGGTACGGCCGTTTGCCCGGCGCCACTTCATTGGGATGTCCCGGCTCCAGGCTGAAATTAGCCCCGCGATTCTGCAACTGCACCCCGGTTGTACCCGCCGTCAACCCACTGCCAAAACCCATGTACAGGCTTTGAATCCAACTGACCATATTGCCGTTCCCGTCCGCCACTGTCAGGTAAACGGTATCGCCGTGACGCGGCGGCTGCCCGGCAGCGGGTGGCTGCGCCTGCGCCATATTCACCTGCGCCGCCCGTGTCTGGGTGTACGCGGCGCTCAGCAGCCCGGCGACCGGCACATTTACCTGGCGCGGGTCGCCAATATAGGTGTGGGCATCGGCAAAGGCCAGCTTCACCACCTCAATCAGGGCGTGATAATAATCGGCCGTGCCGTACCCCAATGCCTGCAAATCAAACTGCGCGGCCAGATTCAGCGCCAGCAGCGCCGTTAAACCCTGCCCGTTGGGTGGGATTTCGTAAAAGGTAAACCCGTCGCCAAAATCTACCGAAATCGGCTCTATCCATTCCGCCTGATACTGCGCCAGATCGTCCTGGGTCAATACGCCGTCGGCTGCCTGCACACAGTCGGCAATCTGGCGGCCAATGTCGCCCAGATAAAAGGCGTCCGGGCCTTCGTCAGCAAGCGTGGTCAAGGTTTGGGCAAATTCAGGGTTTTGGAAACGTTCGGCGGCGCGGGGGGCACGGCCGTGTGGCAGCCATACCCGCCGTGAATCAGGATGCCGGCTCATCTTCTCTGTGGAGCGCGCCCAGGCAGTGGCAATCCGCTGGCTCAGCGGAAAACCGTCTCGTGCATACTGAATCGGCCGCACCAGCAGCCTGTCCAGCCCCATGCTGCCAAAACGGGATAGCGCCAGTTCCCAGCCGCGCACTGCGCCCGGTACCGTCACCGGCAGCGCGCCCAAAGCGGGGAATTGGCTGTGTCCCTGGCCGCGTACCCGATCGGCCGTCAGTCCTTGCGGGGCAGGGCCGCTGGCATTCAATCCGTACAATTTGCCCTCGTCTGCCTGCCAGATGAGGGCAAAGGCGTCACCGCCAATGCCGGTGGAGGTTGGCTCCACCACGCACAGCGTAGCCACGGTGGCAATGGCCGCGTCTATGGCATTGCCACCCGCCTTCAAAATATCCAATCCGGCCTGCGCCGCTAATGGTTGGCTGGTGGCTACCAGCCCGTTCAGTGCCACCACGTTGGAGCGGCGGCTGGGGAAGGTGTAGGGTTCAAAGTTCATGGGTTCCTCGTGATTCGTAATCGGTAATCGGTAATCGGTAATCGGTAATTGGTGGGATCATAACACGATGGTGGGGGTTTTTGGCAAATACGGCCGTATCTCGGAAAATGTAGCTTGATTTGAATGAATGTGAGGAAATTCATAATTCATCCTTCATAATTCATAATTTTCACAGGAGACACTATGCCCCAATCAAACCCCAACCCCGCTTTTGGCGCCCATTTAATGGCGTATGCCGGTATTCCCAGTTTTATGCGGCTGCCTGTCAGCCGTGAATTGGATGGCGTGGATGTGGCCATCCTGGGCGTGCCCTATGACAGCGGCGCGGCAAGCTGGCGCAGCGGCACGCGCTTTGGTCCGCGCCAGATTCGCGCCAATTCGCTGCAATTGTGGGGCTATAACCGGCTGCTGGACGTAGACCCGCTGGCGGTGCTGCGGGCGGTAGATTATGGCGATGTGGAGGTGGAGCCAACCAGTATTGCGGTGACCAGTGAACGGATCACGGCCGTGACCGCCGAAATCCTCGCCACCAACACCCACGTCATCGCCCTGGGTGGCGACCATTCCATCACATACTCGCTGCTCAAAGCACACGCCGCCCACTATGGCCCGTTGGCCGTTGTCCACTTCGATTCCCACACCGACACCTACCAGCGCGTGGGCCACCTGGAACACGGCACCCCATTTTTGCTGGCATTAGAGGAAGGGTTGATTGATAAAACAGCCTATGTTCAGGTGGGAATTCGTGGCCCAATGGAGGAACCAACCGACCTGGAAGATGCGCGTGGCCTGGGGGCAAATGTATTGACAATAGAAGAATGTTTTGAGATGGGCATGACGGCCGTGAACCAACACATCCACCACCTCATCGGCCAACGCCCCACTTACGTCTCCCTGGACATTGACGCCGTAGACCCCGCCTTTGCCCCTGGCACCGGCACGCCGGAGGTAGGTGGCCTGAGCAGCTTCCAGATTTTGCAGTTGGTCCGTGGCCTGGCCGGGCTAAAGCTGGTCGGCTTTGATCTGGTAGAGGTCAGCCCGCCCTACGACCACGCCGACATCACTTCCATCCTGGCGGCCAACCTGGTGTTTGAATTCCTGTCCCTCCTGGCCTCGGCGCGCCAAAAGGCCGTACCCCACCAATGACGTAGGGGCGGGACGGACGGGGCGATACCTGGCAGGTCCACCAAAACGTTTGTTCCCGCCCGTCTCGCCCCGTTTTTGCGGGACGGGCGGGGCGACACCTGGCAGGTCCACCAAAACGTTTGTTCCCGCCCGTCTCGCCCCGTTTTTGCGGGATGGGCGGGTGGGGGGCGAGACGGCGCGGAGACCAGGCCCCACGTTCCCGCCAAGGCCATACCGCGCCGTCCCGCCCCTACGATGTACTGTTTCCCCAGAAACAACAACTTTTTTCTACTTTGGGATATGTGCGCCCCGCGATCATGGGGCTGGGAATTCCATTCCCAGGTCAACATGCCGATTGTCCTTGTACATCTTTCCCCCCACACGCACAAATTCCCGGCGATTGTGACATTTATCACAATCGCCGGGTGACACGTGTTACTTTCTTCGCGTGATCCCCGCGGTTATGCTCAGAACGGTTGGAATGTTTTGCCCAACCTGCACAAGGTTGGCTGTGAAGGAGGATATTCACATGACGAGCATAGCTCCCCCTACCAAAAAACCAGGCAAAGATGTCCTGGCCCCATTTAGTTATGACTATTTGTTACGCTGGCTGATCCCGCTGGCCATTGGCCTTTTCATCTGGTTCATCCCACCACCAGAAGGCGTGACCCAGGAAGCCTGGCACATGTTAGCCATTTTTGTAGCCACCATCGCCGGCATCATCGCCAAACCGCTGCCCATGGGGGCAGTGGCGATGATAGGTATTACGCTCACGGCCGTGACCAAAACCATCTCCCCCACCGACGCCCTCAGCGGCTTTGGCAATACCACCATCTGGCTCATTGTCATCGCCTTCTTCATCTCGCGTGGTTTCATTAAAACCGGCCTGGGCGCCCGCATCGCTTACCTCTTTATGACCGCCTTAGGCAAAAGATCGTTGGGACTCAGCTACGGGTTGGTCGCCAGTGACCTGGTGTTAGCCCCGGCCATTCCCAGCAATACCGCCCGCGCCGGTGGCGTCGTTTTCCCCATCCTGACCTCCATCGCCAAAGCATATGGCAGCAACCCCGATGATGGCACCCACCGCAAACTGGGCGCATACCTGACCAAAGCCGCCTTCCAGGGCACCATCATCACCAGCGCCATGTTCCTGACGGCCATGGCCGCCAACCCGTTGGCGGCCCAGCTTGCCGCCGATCAGGGCATCACCATCACCTGGGGCACGTGGGCCGTTGCCGCATTGGTGCCCGGCATCATCTGCCTCATCCTCATCCCCCTGCTCCTCTACAAAATCTACCCACCAGATATCAAGGAAACCCCCGCCGCTGCCCAGATTGCCAGAGATAAACTGACCGAAATGGGCAAAATGAAAGGCAGCGAATGGATCATGCTGGGCGCGTTTTTCCTGCTGCTGGTGTTGTGGATTTTTGGCCCGAACCGGTTGGGCATGGATGCCACCACCGCCGCCCTGATTGGCCTGGCCTTCCTGCTGCTCACCACCGTCCTCAACTGGGGTGACATCCTCAACGAACGCGGCGCCTGGGACACACTGGTCTGGTTCGCCGCCCTGGTAATGATGGCCACGCAGTTGAACAAGTTAGGTTTCATCCCCTGGTTTAGCGAGCAAATGGGGGTCATGGTGGAGGGGTACAACTGGGTGCCGGCCTTCCTGGTACTTTCGCTGGTTTATTTCTACAGCCATTACCTCTTTGCCAGCAATACTGCCCATGTCAGCGCCATGTATGCCCCGTTTCTGGCGGTGGCTTTAGTCGTGGGCACACCGCCGCTGCTGGCGGCGCTGGTGTTGGCCTTTTTCAGCAATCTGTTTAGCAGCATGACCCACTATGGCACCGGGCCGGCGCCGGTTTTATACGGCTCCGGGTATGTGCCCATGAGCGACTGGTGGCGGCTGGGGTTGATCATTAGCGTGATCAACATCGTCATCTGGTTAGGCATTGGCGGCGTGTGGTGGAAGATATTGGGTCTGTGGTAAAAGAGTGACGAGTGACGAATGACCAAAGACCGCCCACGCATCACTCGTCACTCATCACTCGTCACGCATCACAAAAGGAAACCAGGTAGATGACCTACATTACAGGGCTTGCCCACGAGGAAACCATTACCCACGATGTGCTGGTGGTGGGGGCGGGGTTGGCCGGTTCCTGGGCAGCGATGACTGCCAGCCAACAGGGTGTGCGCGATATTGGCGTGTTGTCCAAGCTGCATCCCTTACGCTCACACAGCGGCGCGGCCCAGGGCGGTATTGCCGCCGCACTCAACAATGTGCGCCCGGTCGCCGATTCCGGGTCCAGGGGGCCGTTGGAACCGGTGCCGCCCGGTGACGAACCGCCGGATAGCTGGGAACTGCACATGTTCGACACCATTAAAGGGTCGGACTGGTTGGGTGATCAGGATGCCATCGAATTGATGGTGCGGCAAGCGCCGGAGATTATCTATGAATATGAGCGGATGGGCTGTGTGTTTAGCCGGCTGGCCGACGGCCGTATCGCCCAACGCCGTTTTGGTGGTCACAGTATGCCCCGCGCCAACTATGCCGCCGACTATACCGGCCACGTGCTGCTGCACACCATCCACGAGCAGGCGCTCAAACAAGGCGTCACCTTTTACAGTGAATGGTACTGTATGGACCTGGTGGTGGAAGACAACGTGTGCCGGGGGCTGGTGGCGCTGGACGTGGTCAGCGGCAAGCTCCATTTGATGCGGGCCAAGGCGGTGGTATTTGCTACCGGCGGCTACGGCCGTGCCTGGAAAATCACCTCCAACGCCACCGCCAACACCGGGGACGGTGTGGCTATTGCTTACAACGCCGGTGTGCCCTTGATGGATATGGAGTTTGTGCAGTTCCACCCCACCGGGTTGTATGGCAAAGGCATTTTGATGAGTGAAGCGTGTCGCGGTGAAGGCGGCTATCTGCGCAACAAAAGCGGCGAGCGTTTTATGGAGCGGTATGCGCCGGACAAGATGGAGTTAGCGCCGCGTGACCTGGTGAGCCGTTCCGAACAGACGGAAATTGAAGAAGGGCGCGGTGTGGGCGCAGACGGGCAGGGCGTCTTTCTTGACCTGACCCACCTGGGCGCTGAGAAAATTATGCAGCGGCTGCCACAGGTGCATGAACTGGCGCTGGATTTTACCGGCGTGGACATTATTGAAGCGCCGGTGCCAATTCAGCCAACCGCCCATTACAGCATGGGCGGCATTCCCACCGACGCCCGCTGCCAGGTGTTGGCCGACGCGGCAAATACGCCGGTGGTGGGGTTTTATGCGGCGGGGGAATGTGCCTGTGTGAGTGTGCATGGCGCGAACCGGTTGGGCACCAACAGCCTGTTGGATGCCTCGGTGTTTGGGCGGCAGGCGGGCACGGCCGTGGCCGAATTTGTCCTGGGCGGCGCACCCATGCAGCCGGTGGATGGCGACCCGGTGGCGCGGAATAAGGCGCGGATTGCCCGGTATGTGAACGGCCGTACAGCCCATAACCCCCAGCCCGTAACCCCCATCGCCGCTGAACTCAAAGAGACCATGACCAAAAACGTGGGTGTTTTCCGCCAACAGGCGCGGTTGCAGACGGCGCTGCACACCATCAAAGAATTGCAAGACCGCTTTGCCGACGTGCAAATTATGGACAAAGGCGCGCGCTTCAACACCGATCTGCTGGCGGCGCTGGAAACGGAACATCTGCTCACCTTCAGCGAAGTCATTGTGGTCAGCGCCCTGGCCCGCACCGAAAGCCGAGGCGCCCATTTCCGCACCGACTACAACAAACGGGACGATGAGAAGTGGCTCAAACACACGCTGGCCCACAAAGACGGGCCGCATGCGCCGCGCCTCAGTTACAAAGATGTCACCATTTTTTATGACCGCTTTCCGCCGCAGGAGAGAAAATACTA
>CAADGU010000171.1 GCA_900696625.1 uncultured Chloroflexota bacterium
CTACCAGAGTACCTGGCCCATCGTGCGACTGACTTGGGCATTGTCAAACAAAAGCGAAAAAACCGGATGAGTGTGTTTGAATCATGGCCCTTGACAATTGCCTCAAACCCTTAACTTGTAGCCTATGTGCTTAGTAGTGGTCACAGCCTGAAGCCAATGCTAGAATTTCTGGCATGAATAGCGTAGAGCAACTCTTGGCTGAATTGGACGGCGCCCGCGAGCAACTGCTGGTAGTCATTGAAACGCTGCCAGATGAGGCGTTGACCCAACCAGGGGCCGTGGCAGATTGGTCTATTACCGATGTATTGGTAAACCTGACGGTGTGGGAATCGGAATTAGTGACGGCGCTGATGCAGATTGAAAAGGGCAAACGCCCCACCCGGTTATTGGCAGCGTTGGCCGAAGCGGAAGCATATAACCAGGCCCGGTATGAAGAGAACCAGGAGCGGGAACTCGACCGCGTATTTGATGATCTGATGAAAGTACGCCTGGAATTGGAGGAGTGGTTAGAGACGTTGAGTGACCGGGATTTGACAGATGGGCAGCGGTACAAGTGGCTCAACGGCCGTCCCCTCGCCCATCTCATCCGCCAGATCACCATCGAAAACGAGCGCCGCCACCTGCCCGCCATCACCCATTTTGCCCAACAGTGGCAGGCCACCCAAGACGAAATGGAGGACATAATTCCTCTAACAACAATCACCATCCTCAACTCTACCAATGAGTAAGAATGTAATTGGGTAATTGGCGCAAACTACTCAATTACCCAATTACCCAATTACCTTGATAACCATGACCAACCAGATTTCCGACACAGTTTACCAGGCCGCCCACCAGGGCGCGGTGTTGGTTGACCGCAGCAGCCTGGGTATGTTGAAATTCACCGGGCAGACGCGGCTGGATTTGCTGCACCGCATGTCCACCAATAACGTCAACGAGCTGCAAGCCGGCGAAGGTGTGGCCACGGTGCTAACCACCGACATCGCCCGCATCATTGACCGGCTCATTTTGTACGCCGCCAGCGACGCCGTGTACTGCCTGACGGGCGAAAACAATGCCAACAATATCGCCCGCTACCTGATGCGCTTTGTCTTTTTTAACGATGACTTTCATATTGAGGATTTGAGCGCGGACACGGCCGTGTTTGCCCTCTACGGCCCCCAGGCCAGAAGCAGACTCACCGCCGCCGGTTTTCCCGATGAAGCGCTGCCCTTGCATCATTGGCGGCAATGTCAGGTTAACGGCGAACCCGAAGCCGCTTCGGGCCGTACCGCCTACCTGCACCGCACCGACCCCCTCAACGGCGATGGCTACTTCGTCATGTGCCAATTGGCCGACCGGGACGCCATATGGGAACATCTCGTTAACCAGGGCATTGCGGTAGCTGATGAAGCGGCGTTTGACTTTTTGCGGATTGAAGCGGGGATGCCGCGTTACGGCCGTGAACTCACCCTCGACTACATCCCCCTGGAAGCCGACCTGTGGGCCGACGTTTCTTTCAGCAAGGGGTGTTACACCGGTCAAGAAATCATCGCCCGCATGGAAAGCCGGGGCAAACTGGCTAAACGGCTAACCCGGCTTCAACCAGACAGCCCGGTACAGCCCGGTGATGACATTCTGCAAGATGGCAAAAAAGTGGGAACCTACACCTCCGTCGCCGCGGGGCCAAATGGTTTGGTGGCGTTGGGGTATGTAAAAGTAACCGGGTAATTGGGTAATTGCGGTTGCCAATTACCCAATTACCCAATTACTCAATTACATATGAATCGCCTGCCCCTCCACATTGTGCGCCGCTTCCATCAGCGCCTCACTCAGCGTAGGATGAGCATGGACGTTGCGGGCAATTTCCTCGGCCGTCAGTTCCGCATTGTGGGCTAGGGTCAATTCCGGCAGCAGTTCCGTCACATCCGGCCCCACCATGTGCGCCCCCAAAATCTCGCCATAGCGAGCATCGGCAATAATTTTGACAAAACCCTCTTTCTCACCCAGCCCCAGCGCCTTGCCATTGGGCTGGAAGGGGAACTGCCCCACCTTCACCTCATACCCCGCCTCCTTCGCCTGCGCCTCCGTGTAACCAAAGCTGGCTACCTGCGGCACGCAGTAGGTGGCGCGGGGCATCATGCGGAAATCGAGCGTTTGGGTATGCACCCCGGCAATCGTCTCTGCCGCTACCATGCCCATCGCCGAGGCGATGTGCGCCAACCGATACTCCGTGGCTACATCACCAATGGCATAAATGTGCGGCACGTTGGTGCGCATCTGCCCATCAATGGCAATCGCGCCGCGCTCGGTCAACTGGATGCCCGCTTTTTCCAGGCCGATGTTTTCCACGTTCGGCTGGAAGTTAATGGCCAGCATCACCTGGTCGGCTTCCAATGTGCTGCCATCGGGCAGGGCCACCTGCGCGCCATTTTCGGTAGATTGGATGCTTTTCACGGCCGTGTTCAGCATCAACTTCACGCCCAACTTCTTATACGCCTTCTCCAGCACATCGCTCACTTCCGGCTCTTCCAGGGGCAGCAGGTGGCTCATCATCTCCACAATCGTTACCTCCACCCCATAATTGGCCCACATATAGGCAAACTCCACCCCAATCACACCGCCGCCGATAATGACAAACTTCTTCGGTGGACTGTCCGTCAGAATCGCTTCTTTGTAAGAGATGATATGTTTACCGTCAAACTCCACGCCGGGCAGACTGCGCGGCCGTGCCCCGGTAGCAATAATGATGTTTTTGGCTTCCAGATTGGTGGCGCCGCCACTGGTCAGCGTCACCTTCAGCGAATTTGTGCCCGTCAACTGCCCGCTGCCCTCAAAGGTGTCAATCTTGTTCTTCTTCATCAAGAAGCCGACGCCCTTCACCAGCCGGTCAGACACCTGGCGGCTGCGTTTGAAAGCGGCCGCATAATCCAATGACAGATTGTCAAAACTAAAGCCAAACTCTTTGCCCCGATGTTGCAGTGTGTGCGCCACTTCTGCATTTTTTAACAGCGCTTTGGAGGGAATGCAGCCCACATTCAAACAAACGCCGCCCCAATACTCCCGCTCCACAATCGCCACTTTTAGCCCTAACTGGGCGGCGCGGATAGCTGCCACATAACCGCCCGGCCCCGCCCCCAGCACGACTACATCATATTGATTTGCCATTTAGCACTCTCCATAGGTGTGTTTTTGTGTTTACGTGATCAGGTGTTCAGGTGAACGCCTGGTGAACACCTGAGATTATATCGTAATTGCGCCGGTTTCCTACGTCAGTGGAAAAGAAACCAAACGATCGGTATAATCTCCCCGTAATGGGGCGCCCCCACCGCTGCCATTACAAACAACAAACCGCTATTTTCTACAAACCATAGCACGAGGACAATGCCTAATGATCATACGTGAAGCGACTGAACCCACTTCTTCACAAACCCAACAACTATCACAACCCGACCTGAAACCTTTACCCTTCTCCAGCCAGATCGAATTGAGTCGCGCCGACATTTTGCGCGATTATCGTATTGCCTGCGAAAGCCGCGAGACCAGCCTGATCGGCCGCCGCGAAGTCCTGAGTGGCAAGGCCAAGTTTGGCATCTTTGGCGATGGCAAAGAGGTGGCGCAGTTGGCCTGGGCCAGAGCTTTTCAAAAAGGTGATTGGCGCAGCGGCTATTACCGCGACCAGACCTTTATGCTGGCGATTGGCGCGCTGACGCTGGAGCAGTTTTTTGCCCAACTATATGCCCACGCTGACCTGACCCATGATCCGCACTCCGGCGGGCGGCAGATGAACGCCCATTTTGCCAGCCGATTGTTGGATGCGGACGGCCGTTGGCAAAACCAGACCGAACGCTACAACATCTCCGCCGATCTTTCCCCCACCGCCGCGCAAATGCCCCGGCTGGTGGGCCTGGGTTACGCCTCGCGGCTGTACCATGAACTGCCCGAGCTACAAAGCCTGACCCAGTTTTCGCGCAACGGCCGTGAGATTGCCTGGGGCACCATTGGCAATGCCAGTTGCGCCGAAGGGCTGTTTTGGGAAGCCATCAATGCCATTGGTGTACTCAAAGCGCCGGTCATCGTTTCCATTTGGGATGACGGCTACGGCATTTCCGTCACCAACGAACACCAGATTACCAAAGAAAACCTGTCCGAACTGTTGAGCGGCTTTCAACGCAAAACCGGCACCCGCGATGGCTATGATCTATACACCGTGCCCGGTTGGGATTACCTGCAACTGGTGGAAACGTACCAAAAAGCAGCCCAAGTCACCCGCGACCAGCAAACCCCGGCCATCATTCACGTGGTGGAGATGACCCAACCCCAGGGCCATTCCACTTCCGGCAGCCATGAACGCTATAAATCGGCCGAGCGGCTGGCCTGGGAAGATGACCACGACCCCATTCGCCAGATGCGGCAGTGGATTATTGAACAGCGCATTGCCCCTGCCGGTGAATTGGACAACATTGAGCGCAACGCCCGCAAACTGGCACAGCACGCCCGCGACAAAGCGTGGACGGCCTATACCCGGCCCATTTACCAGGAGCGGCAGGAAGCGGCCGCCATCATCGAGCAAATTGAAGCAGCTTCGGTCCACCGCCAAAAAATTAGCGCCATGCGCCACCGGCTGATGGAAAAGCAGTCATTATCGCGTAAGGATGTGCTCACGGCCGTTCACCAGACCCTCCTGCTCACCCGTGATGAAAGTATCCCCGCCACCCGGCAGCTTGCCGCCTGGAAGCAGGCGCAGACGGCCCGCCACACCGCCAGCTACGCCAGCCATCTCACCAGCGAATCGGCCGAAGCGGCCCTGAACGTACCCGAAGTCAAACCTGTTTATGGCGACCAGCCAACCCAATTAAAGGGGTACGAGGTGCTGAACAAAGCGTTTGCCGTCATGCTGGCCCGCGACCCGCGCGTGGTGGCTTTTGGCGAAGATGTGGGCAAATTGGGCGATGTCAACCAGGCGTTTGCCGGGCTGCAAGAGCAGTTTGGCGCGCTGCGCGTGGCCGACACCGGCATCCGCGAGGCCACCATTTTGGGGCAGGCCATTGGTCTGGCGCTGCGCGGCCTGCGCCCCATCGCCGAAATCCAATATCTGGATTACGTTTTGTACGCCCTGCAAACAATGTCTGACGATCTGGCGACGCTGCGTTGGCGTACCAGTGGCGGCCAAAAAGCGCCGGTGATTATCCGCACACGCGGCCACCGGCTGGAAGGCATCTGGCACGCCGGCTCGCCCATGGCCGGGCTGATTCACCTGGTGCGCGGCATTCACGTCTGTGTACCGCGTGACATGGTGCAGGCGGTTGGCTTTTACAACACGCTGCTGCAAGGGGATGATCCCGGCATCATTGTGGAAGTGCTAAACGGCTACCGGCTGCGCGAGACAATACCCACCAATCTGACGGAGTTCACCATTCCGCTGGGTGTGCCCGAAATTGTGCGCGCCGGGGAAGACGTGACCATTGTGACGTATGGGGCGTGTGTGCAGGTGGCGTTGGAAACGGCCGTGCTGCTGCAACAAACAGGCATTGACGCCGAAATTATTGATGTGCGCACCCTGCTCCCGTTTGACCGGTTTGGCCTCATCGGCCACTCATTGCAAAAAACCGGGCGCATCATCTTCCTGGATGAGGATGTGCCCGGCGGCGCGTCGGCCACCATGCTGCAGGAAGTGCTGGAAAAACAGGGTGGCTTTTGGCATCTGGACGCCGAGCCGCGTACCCTGACGGCCAAACCACACCGCCCGGCGTTTGGCTCTGATGGCGCGTATTTTTCCAAACCCAATGTGGAAGAGTTGTTCGATATGGTGTATGAGATGATGCACGAAGCCGAACCGGCGCGTTTTCCAATTTTTATTGGCAAACCGTGATGCGTGATGCGTGATGCGTGAGATTCTTCCCATCAGGCATCACGTATCAGGCATCATACGAAGCTCAAAAAACCCAACATTGTCTTGAGGAACAAGTATGATAACCAAAGTGATCATGCCCGAAATGGGCGAAGGTGTGGTGGAAGGGACGGTGGCCCGTTGGCTGGTGAGCGAAGGTGACTTTGTGAAGCAGTATGACCCCATCCTGGAAATTGAAACAGACAAGGTGACGACGGAGGCAACGGCCGAGGAGTCGGGCACGATTTTGCAGATTTGTGTGGCTGAAGGGGCCGTGGCCCCGGTGGGCACGGTGCTGGCTTACATTGGCGAACCGGGTGACGCGATCCCCGAAAATGGCGAAGTGAAAACGGCCGTAGCCGCCCCCGAACCTGAACAAACGATACCATCCCCGGCAACGGCCGTACCCGCCGCCACCCCCCCTGCCCCCAACCAGCCCTATACCGGACGCATCAGCCCCGTCGTCAGCCGCATCGCCGCCGAACACAAAGTGGATTTAAGCCAGATACAGGGGACGGGTCTGGACGGCCGTATCACCAAAAAAGACATCCTCACCTATGTCGAACAACGGGCCGCCCCCACACCACCGCCAACCCCCAAACCGGCCCCCATTGCCGAACCCATCCAACCTGCTCACGGCGCGATGCCCCCATCGCCCACCCCGGCGTCTGCGCCGTCATCGCCTGTATCCGGCGAAATCCTAGCTCTTACCAGCATCCGCCGCAGCATTGCCGAACACATGGTGCGCAGCAAACAGACCAGCCCACACGTTACCACCATTTTCGAGTTTGACTTTACGAACGTAGACAAACACCGCCGCGCCCACAAAGAGCAGTTTGCCCGCGACGGCGCCAATCTCACCTTCACCGTCTACATCGTCGCCGCCACCGTGGCCGCGCTAAAAAAACACCCCCTGGTCAACAGCACCTGGACGGAGAATGGCATCGAATTAAAACGGGAGATCAACATTGGCATGGCTACGGCCGTTGACGATGGGTTGATCGTACCCGTCATCAAAAATGCGGACTCTTTGAATCTGTTGGGACTGGCACGCAGCATCAACGACCTGGCGCAGCGCGCCCGCAGCAAACAGCTTAAACCGGCTGACGTGCAGGGCGGCACTTTTTCCATCACCAATCATGGCGTCAGCGGTAGCCTCTTTGCCACCCCCATCATCAACCAGCCACAGTGTGGCATCCTCGGCGTAGGCATGATTGAAAAGCGGGTCAAAGTGATCAACGACGCCATCGCCATTCGCACAATGGCCTACGTTGGCCTCACCTTCGATCACCGCATTTTGGATGGCGCTTTGGCCGATAATTTTGTGGCCTCCATCAAAAAAGAGATTGAAAACTGGCAATAGGATGAGGGGTGACTGGCCCGTCACCCTTCCTTTACTTTGCTGGTTTATAAGCCACCGCATCAATTTCCACGGCCGCACCCAACGCCAGGTCCGCCCGCCCGACGGTGATACGCGCCGGGGGGTCATCGCCCATCACGGCCGTGTACGCTGCATTCATCGCCGCAAACGTACCCATATCTGCCAGGTACACATTCATCTTCACCACATCCGTTAATGTCGCCCCACAGGCCGCCAGGATACACTCGATGTGGCGTAACGTCTGCTCCGTTTCTGGCCCAGTTCCCCCCGCCACCAATTCCATCGAATCCGGCTTTGTGCCCAATGTACCAGACACAAAAATAAAATCCCCGGCAATTACCGCATGGCAAAACGCCGGCAGCTTCGCCAGGCCAGGCACATTCACCTTCATTCCGCCCATCTTACCCTTCCAGATTCTCAATATCCGCCAGGTCTTGATGTCGTCCCGCTATTCGTTTTGCACGAATCAAGCCCGCTACATCAATAAAATTGACCGGGATACCATCAATCATTTCCTCGATCCGCGAGTCATAGCAGGTCTGGAATTCCATTCCTTCCAGACCAACGATGAGATCAATGCGATTGGGTGGAAATCCTAATTGGATAACGGTATCCGGCTCCAGGAAATCAGCTTCTGTCAACTGTAACGAAGCAAAACCAAATTGCTCAATTGCGCGCACAAGATTGGTGGCATTTGCTTCACTAAGCCATACCCAGATATCTATATCTTTGGTATAGCGCGGATGGCCGTGAAAGGCGACAGCGTACCCCCCAATAACCAGGTAACGTACATTATTGTCGTTTAACGATTGTATAAACTCTTTGAAATCCGGGTTCAGTACCATATTTCCACAGGTGATATTCGCGCCTCAGGGTTTCTAAAGCCTCCAGACGCTTCTCATAGGGCTGTGTCTGCCAGTAAGCAAAATCTGTCCCCTGCTGGCTCAACCTGGTTTTTTTGTACACCCTGGCAATTGTCCCTCTTGTTTCCATCATAGGCACAATTATATCACCCGGATTCATTTCGGTCAGTTTGCTCCTGCTGTCTGGCTATCTTCCCCTAACCGTTTAACACTCTCCACAAGCTGTTGATAATGGGCCAGGAGTTGTGGATCTTCCAACGCTTCGGCAAATTGAGATAGCCAGTTTTCGATGTATTGTTCATCGAGACGGCCGTGCTGCTCAATCAACAGCGCCTCCACATCCGACCAATCTTTGCCCCGCCCGGCTACCACTTTCTGGATAATCAAGTCTTCCGCCGCACAAATCCACACCGACCAGCCCTCTAACTCACGCCTTATGGCTCGCTGAAATATTTGCTCTTCATAACCGGGCAGCGCCAGTAAGAAATCAACCACCACCCCATCTATTTCAACGGCGACGATGAACGGATTTTCTGGCACATGTACTCTGGCTCGCTTAGGAAAGGCTGTGCGTATTGCCTCACGCACAGCACCATACTCCATCTCCGGCACAAGCACCTTCAGGTCAACATCTCGCGTTGCCCGGATGACGTGCCACTGTGATAAAGCCACCCCGCCAATAACAACATACTGATAGCCCTGGCTCTCAAGAAAAGCGATAGCGGCTCGTAAAGGTGCTTCAAGCTGTTTGTCCACGCTGGCGTCTCCATGCTTCAAACAGTTGAACACGTTCGTAATAACGTGCCCAATCCGCCATGATTTGCTTTTCCTGACGTTCACTAGGCTGATATGACAGTTTCATACAAAACGCCCACAGGGATTGATATTCTTGCCAGCTTTTTTCAGGGGTTCGTTCATGCGCCGTCAGGTAACGGTCACGCTGCTCGGCCAGATTCCATTCCCGGTACTTTTCCCGCATATAGCGGTACAGCTCTTTGTCGAGTTTTTTGTCGTCGTTTGGCATGGGAGGATTATAACACAGGGAGATTGGAGATTAGAGATGGGAGATTGGGCAATCTCTAATCTCCAATCTCCAATCTCCGCCTAAAACTGCGGCAGCACGTGGGCAAACTGGGTCAGGTAATCATCCAAAATGGCGCGGGCACGGCCGATGTCGTTGATCATGGGGTCGAGCAGGAGGGTTTGTAAAGCTAGATGGCGGTCGCCGGTCACGGCCGTGTCCACCACCATCTCCACCAGCGCCGCCTCCCGCCGCAGCAGTTCGGCTATCGCCTCCGGCATGGCCCCCATGTGGACGCCCTGCACCCCCAGGCCGTTCACCAGCGCCGGAATCTCCACAATTGTCTCATCCGGCAGGTTGGCAATAGCGCCCCGGTTGGGGATGTTGACCGCTTCATCGTAATAGTTCTCGTCACCGGCAATCGCGGCAATCAACTCCACCGCCCCTTCGCTGTGCGCCTCGCGCATCCCTTCCACCGACATTGTGCCGTCGGCCATTTGCCGCATCATGTGGTGCAAAAAGTCTCGCGCTGCCTCGTTACCGCCCCAATCGTAGAGCGGAACCTGGTACGTTTCCCACGGTTTGGCCAGCGGGTCGTGCAGCCAGGGCAGGTATTCCACCAGGTGCGTATCGCCGGGAATGGGGCAGAGGCCAAAGATGCGGAACAGGTCCAGCGAAAACGGCTCCAGCGTCGGCGGGGCATCGGCCAGCGCCGCCCGCAGCGCCGGGTACAAATCCTCGCCTGTCTCCTTATCCCGGATGTCCACCAACCAGATGAAATGATTCAGCCCGGCGGACTTGATGTGGAAATGGGTACGGCCGTAGCCCGCCATCTGGTGAATCGTGCCCACATTACCGGGGTCCGAATGCAGGTTGACCCCATCCGGCGCCGGAATGTTGTAACGATGGCGTAGGAGTACGGCCGTCAGCCCATAGCCCACGTTAATCTGATGGCACTTGCCCACCGTGCGAATCCTGCTGTATTTGCTCACGGCGCGGGTGATGCGCGGCAGCGGATTGCTAAAATTGATGAGCCAGGCGTCCGGGCAGAGCAGTTCCATATCCCGCGCGATTTCCATAAAGGGCGGAATCTGGCGGCAGGCGTGCATCAATCCGCCCGGCCCGCCGTTTTCACCATACGGCTGGCGCAGGCCATGTTTGAGCGGAATTTCCCAATCCATGCGCCACAAACCTTCACGCGGCGGGACTTCAATGGAAACGATGACGAAATTCATTCCGGCCAACACGTCACGCCGGTTGGTGCTGGCGCGGATGCTCATATCCGCGCCCCACGCCACATTCATTCGATCGGCGACGCGAACAACAGTTGCCAGTGCCGCCTCATCCAGGTCAACCAGCGCCAGTTCGCTGCCGCGCAGCTTTGGCTCGCGGATGAGGGTGGCTAACGTGGTCGGCCCAAAACTGGCGCTGCCCGCGCCGATAATAGCAATTTTGGTAGGGTTCATAAAACGCTCCTTTTGACAACGGATTTGCAGGATTCACGGATCAAATCTGCCTGAGAAAATCCGTGAATCCTGCAAATCCTGTTCAGAGAAGGCGCAAATTTGGATATACGTTAGTGTCACGAAGCTTCCGCCACTCCCTTAAGACTACAACGGATGGAGAATTAAGCGGATAAATTTCCAGAGAGGAATCCGTTCATTTCTTTATCCGCTGTAGTCATGGCGAAAAACGAATGACACTAACAATATACTGAGTCTCCCAATCTCCTTCTGCCCATCATTATACTCCCATCTTGCCACCCGTACCCGGTTCAGATACAGTTGCGCCCGGAGGAAAATGCCATGCCCCGAATATTGAAAGTAGCTACGATACAAATGGACGCCAATCCGGCCCCGGTGGGGGAACGATTGGCTCGCGCCGAAAAGCTGGTAGCGCAGGCAGCCCAGGCGGGGGCGCAGTTGGTGGTATTGCCGGAATTGTTTAACAGCGGCTACCAGTATGACCCGGCGAATTTTGAACTGGCGGAACGGGTCAACGGCCGTACCGCTTCCTGGATGCAAACCATCGCCCACCAACACCACATCCACCTGGCCGGTACGTTGCTGCTGCTGGACGGGAATGAGGTGTACAACGCCCTGTTATTGGTAGCGCCCGACGGCCGTATCTGGCGCTATGACAAAAATTACCCCTGGGGCTGGGAACGCGGCTACTTCCGCGACGCCAGCCGCACCGTCATCGCCCACACCGATATTGGCGACTTTGGCCTGCTCATCTGTTGGGACGCCGCCCACCGCGACCTGTGGCGGCAGTACGCCGGGCAGGTGGACATGATGCTCATCAGCAGTTGCCCGCCGGACGCATCCAACCCCACTTACCTCTTCGCCAACGGCGACCGGGTTTCGGTAGACGAGATGGGGCCGGTGATGGCGCTGACAAAGGGCGACGGCCGTCGCGTCTTCGGTGACATGGTTGAGCAGCAAACAGCCTGGCTGGGCGTGCCGGCGGTGAACAGCGTCGGCTGCGGCGTCATCACTACCAGGATACCGCAAGGGCCGGGCACGCTGCTGACCATCCTGCCCATTGCCCCCCACCTGGCAAAATATCTGCCCCAGGCCAGGCAGATGCAGTTGACGTGCGCCATGGTGCAGGGCTGCAAGGTGGTGGATGGACACGGCCGTGTCCTCACCGAACTGGCGCAATCTGACGGCGAAACGTTCACCATTGCCGAGGTGACATTAGCGGACAACAAGCCACAGCCGCACGGCCGTCAGCCGCCCTCACCCCTGTCGCCCCTCTCCTACCTGGCCTCCGACTACCTGCTGCCGATTTTGACCACGCCCGTCTACCGCGCCGGGCTGCGCCAGACCTACGGCGCGCACATGGCCCCCCTCAACCCCGCCGCCCGCCGCTGGCTGGCGACATTGGCGGTGGTGGGCATATTGGCGTTTGTGTGGGGCTGGTGGTGGGCACGGCGCAGAAAGTAGTGCCAGGCAAGGGGCAGAACCATTTTGGTTAACCAGATCTGCGCCGCCCCTTGCCTGGCACTGCCCGATGAGTGGTACAATCAGTGTTGGCGATCCGCGAAAGGCGCAAAGAGCGCGAAGATAGGAGGCGTATGGCATGAACACATATACCGCAGTTATTAAACAAGAAGACGATTGGTGGATTGGTTGGATCGAGGAGGTTTCTGGCGTCAATTGTCAGGAACCCACTCGTGATGAATTATTGGAAACCTTAAGCATCACCCTGGCCGAAGCTCTGGCCTTTGAGAACACGAATCTTGAACGCGGATAAACACAGTTACACAAAGTCGCTTCACCAGAGGAGTTCGCATCCTCAGATGCGAACGGTTGGGCATCTGAGGATGCCCAACTCCTCAATTTCAGGAGGACTCACTGTAAACGCAGATTGCGCGGATTACTACGGATAAACTCTTAAACTGTCGGGGCTAATCCGAGACATCCTGCCAATCTGTGTCCCATTTTGGAGCAGTAACAGCACAATGGCAAACAAATACGACGTAATCATCATCGGCGGGGGGCATAATGGGTTGGTGGCGGCGGGCTACCTGGCGCGGGCCGGGAAGCGGGTGCTGGTGCTGGAGCGGCGGCATCTGGTAGGCGGGGCCAGCGTGACAGAGGAGATATTTCCCGGCTTTAAGTTCTCCGTTTTCTCCTACGTGGTCAGCCTGTTCCGGCCGGAAATTATCCGCGACCTGAAGCTGCCGCAGCAGGGGCTGACCATTTTGCCGCTGGAAAGTACGCTCACCCCGCTGCCCGACGGCCGTTTCCTCTATCGCGGCAACGACCATTGGGAGTCTATGCGCAGCATTGCTCAGTTTAGCCAACGGGACGCCGACGTGTATGACGAGTACGGCCGTAACATGTACTTCATGGCCAAAGCCGTCAAATACATCCTGGGCATCATCCCGCCCGACCCCACCAGCTTCAAACCGGGGGAACTGTTGGGGCTGGCCAACCTGGCCCGCCACTTCCTGGGGCTGGGCGAAGAAAAGCTGTACCTGCTGGCCAAACTGATGACCATGAGCGCGGCCGACTTTGTGGCCCAATGGTTTGAATCGGAGCCGCTGCGGGCCACCCTGTCTGCCAGCGGCATCATCGGCACCTTTATGGGGCCGCGCTCGCCCGGTTCGGCCTACGTGCTGCTGCACCATTACATGGGCGAGATTGACGGGGCCTACCGCGCCTGGGGCTTCCACAAAGGGGGCACCGGCGGGCTGGCCGAGGTGCTGGCGCGGGCAGCGCAGTCGTTTGGTGCAGAAATCAAGGTGAATGCGGCGGTGAAAGAGGTGGTGGTACGCAACGGCCGGGCCACCGGCGTGGCTCTGGAAAACGGCGACGAATACCAGGCCGATGTCGTCATCTCCAGCCTCGATCCCAAACTAACCTTTCTCAAGCTGGTGGACGAAAAAGAGCTGCCCGGCGATCTGGTAGCCTCCATTCGCAAGTTCAACATTTATGGCTCGTCCGGCAAGGTCAATCTGGCGCTGGATGGGCTGCCTGACCTGGCGGGCAACCCCATGCAGCGGTTGGGCCATGCCAGCCGCCGCCTGATGGCCGGGGCCATTTCCATCAGCCCCCACACCGACTACCTGGAGCGGGCGTTTGACCATGCCAAATATGGTGAGTTTAGCGCACGGCCGTACATAGACATCATCCTGCCCTCCATGATAGACCCGGACATGGCCCCGCCGGGCAAACACGTCATGTCCTGTTTTGTGCA
>CAADGU010000172.1 GCA_900696625.1 uncultured Chloroflexota bacterium
CCGATTACCGAGGAACTATATGTTTCGATCAAACCAAAGTCTATTACCCGGCTGGCTGGCCTTCGCCCTCAGCGTCGCCTTTGTCTTTTCTGGCATAGCCGTTCTCATCTTTGCCTTTTTGACCGTGCAAGTCATCATGCAGCGGCCTGTAAATCCGTTAGAAAACAATGGCATCCAGGTCGCCTCCGTCAACCTGAACTACGATCAGGCGGCGCCACCCGTCGTCCCTACCATGCCCATCGGCCAACCCACGCCCACCCTCATCCCCACCAGCGAACCCTGGCAGGGTTCAGACCGGGTCAACATCCTGCTGATGGGCATTGACCGGCGCCCCGGCGAGGCATTCATCTCCCGCACCGATACGATGATGATTATTTCTATTGATCCAGACACGGAAGCCGTATCCATTCTGTCGGTGCCGCGTGATCTCTATGTGGCAATTCCCGGTTTAGGGCAAGACCGCATCAACACCGCCTTTGTATATGGCGCTCAGGGGAATAACCCGATTGGCGGGGCGGCTCTGGCGATGCAGACTGTGGAATATAACCTGGGTGTACCCATTCACCATTACGCTTTAGTGGATTTTAGCGCCGTTGTTAACGGGGTGAATGCGTTAGGGGGTATAGATTTGAATGTGCCCTACACCATTAACGACCCTGAATACCCCGATATGAACTATGGCTACGACCCTCTTTATATTCCAGCGGGTTTGCACCACATGGATGGGGAATTGGCGTTGAAATATGCCCGCACCCGGCATGGCGACAGCGATATTCACCGCGCCCAACGGCAGCAGCAGGTCATTCTGGCGCTGCGCAGCAAGGCGTTATCGCTGGGGGTGGGTGAGTTGATCAAACGCGCCCCCGTCTTATACCAGCAATTAGAACGGGGGATCATGACCGATTTGAGCCTGGACCAACTGATTAAACTGGCTCGCCTGTTAAGCGAAGTTTCCACGGAAAATATCCAGAACGAGGTGCTGGGGTTTGACTATGTATCCAGCTACCGCACCCCGGCCGGCGCGTCTGTGTTGGTGCTGAATAACCAGGCTGCCGCCCCACTGATTAACCGCCTCTTTTTTGATACCGGGCAGAGTAGTAATTAGTGGCTGGTGGTTGGTGGCTGGTACGCGCAGCCAGCCACCAACCACCAAACACGTATTTGGAGGCGCATGAATCGAGAACAATTTCGCCAGCTTTTGGGGGCACGGCCGTACCTTCTGGACGGCGCGATGGGGACTTACCTGCACAGCAGGGGGGTGTCGGCTGACCATAGTTTTGAAAATGTCAATTTGCAGCAGCCGGCGCTGGTAGCCGAAATCCACCGGCATTATATCGAAGCGGGTGCGGACATCATTGAAACCAACACGTTTAGCGCCAACCGGTACAAATTGGCTGAACACGGCCTGCAAGACCAGGTAGCCCAAATCAACCGCACGGCCGTAGACATTGCCCACCGCGCCATTGAAAGCAGCTTCAAACCGGTGCTGTTGGCCGGTTCAGTAGGGCCGTTGGGGGCGCGGTTAGCTCCTCTGGGGCGCGTGACCAAAACAGAAGCCCAGGCCGCCTTCCATGAACAAATCGAGGCGTTAATCAATGCGCCACGTGGTGTAGACCTGCTGGTGCTGGAAACCATGTCGGACATGTATGAGGTGGAAACGGCCGTAGCCGCCGCCCGCGCCATTGCCCCCGATGTGCCCATTGTGGCTACCCTCACCTTCACCCGCGATGATCGCACCCTGCTAGGTTACACGGCTGATGTGGTAGCCCGGCAGTTGGCCGAATTGGATATTGACGTGATGGGCGTTAATTGCAGCGGCGGCCCGGCGCAGGTGCTGCGCCTGGTCATGATCATGCACCAGATAGCGCCAGAGCGCCTGATAGCAGCCATGCCCAATGCCGGTTGGCCGGAAATGACGGCCGGTGGACGGGTACTCTACCCGGCGACGCCTGATTATTTTGGCGATTACGCGCTGAAACTGACGGCGGCGGGGGCCAGCCTGGTGGGTGGCTGCTGTGGCACCACCGAAGCACACATTAGCGCCATGCGCCGCGCCCTGGATGGGCCGCGCCCGATGGAGATTCACCTGCCGGTGATTGAGGTGGTGGCGCGAGATGAGAAGAGCACGGCCGTCAGCCATCCACCCACCCAATTAGCCCGGTATCTCCAAAACCAGACCTTCGTAGTCACGGTGGAAATGCGCCCACCACGGGGCATTGCCACCCACCGCCTGCTGCAAAGCGCCCGGATGCTGCAAGAAGCGGGCGCCAACCTGCTCAACATCGCCGATACGCCGGTGGCGCAAATGCGCATGAGCGCCTGGGCGGCCGCTTACCTGGTGCAAAAAGAAATTGGGCTGGATACGGTGCTGCACTTTCCCACGCGCGGCCGTAACCTGCTGCGCATCCAGGGGGATTTGCTGGCGGCGCACGCTCTGGGTATTCGTAACCTGTTTGTGACTATGGGCGACCCCACCCGCATTGGCGATTACCCGGAGGCAATGGACAGCTACGACATTGTGCCCACCGGCCTGATTCAACTGATTAAACAACAGTTTAATACCGGTTTGCAACATTCAGGGGCTTCGATAAATGAACCCACCAGCTTTGTGGTGGGCTGTGCCCTGTCGCTGACGCCGCCAGACCCGGAAAAGGAAGCCAAACTGCTGCACAAGAAAATTCAGCATGGGGCTGATTTTGCCCTGACGCAGCCGGTGTTTGATCCGGCAGCGGCGAAAGAATTTGTGGCGGTATATGAAAGGCTGTATGGCGCACTGCCCATTCCCATTGTGGCCGGGTTGTATCCGCTGTATAACGGCCGTAACGCCGAATTCCTGCACAACGAAGTGCCCGGCATGATCATACCGGACGCGCTGCGCCAGCGCATGCACGATGCGGCTGATCCCCAGCAGGAAGGGGTGCTGATTGCGCAAGAGATATTGGGGGGGATACGGCCGTTGGTGCAGGGCGTCTATCTCATGCCTGCCTTCGGCCGGTATGATCTGGTGGCGGATGTGTTGGATGGGATGAAATGATCAATTGCCAATTGTCAATTGGCAATTACCGATAGAGCATGGGGCCTAACGGCCGTCCGCCCACCAGATGCATGTGCAAATGAAACACTTCTTGGTGTCCATGATTGCCGCAGTTCACAATCAACCGGTAGCCATTTGCGGCAATCCCTTCTTGCTCCGCAATTTTTTTAGCCGCCAAAATCATGCGCCCCATAGCGGCTTCATCCGCATTTGTGACCTCATTGACGGTTGGAATTTCCTTATTGGGCACAATTAAGATGTGCGTGGGCGCTTGGGGATTAATGTCCCGAAACGCCGTCACCAGTTCATCCTGGTAAACAATATCCCCCGGAATCTCCCCGGCGATGATTTTGCTAAAAATGGATGCCATTGTTTTATCCTGAAAAATAGGGCTGGCGGCTCATAGCTGCTATGAGCCGCCAGCCCTATTTCTGTTAACCAGTTGTTTTCTTTTTTTCTTTCTTTTCTTTTTTCTCTTTTTTGGTCAGCTTGGGTTTATTGACCTTGCCCTGTTTGCCTCTTTCTTGTCCTTTTGACATTTTGATATTCCTCCATAACTGGTTTGTCGTAATGACTTCAGCCGGTTTTCCGCTCCAACGGTCACGACAAACCCTAACCTTATGACGCCATAATAATATAATCAGTTCTGCATGAGAGGCAAGACTGTTATAATCGGTGCATGGATCAACCACCATCACCAACCGTGGGCAATTTGCCTCTGCGCAGTATTACCCCAACTATTGATGTTTACATCAAGCTGGCACAATATCCGGTGCTGGCCGAACGCATTCGGGTGCGGATGCGTGAGGAGCTATTCCGGCGCGGCATTATTGACCCGGAAGCGTTTGAGCGTGAGGTAAAAGAAAAAGCGATTGAGTCACAGCGCCGCGAAGGGTTACATGATCCCTTTGGTCAGGAACAGACCAATATCTGGCAAAAACGCAAAAGCCGGGTGCGTGATTTTCAGACCGACGCCTACTTTGCCAATAACCTCAGCCTTTCGCTGCTGGATCAAATTATTGAAGAACTGCGCCAGACACAACCGGGCCAAAATGGTTCCATTGAACTCACCTTTAACCCGGAAATTGCACCCTGGGAAATGTTATTTCGCCAGGGTGAGCTGTATGAATCGCTGCCTCCGGCCGAATTGGAGCCGGTGAAACATCACCTGGAAGAGATCAAGGTGGTGCTGATCAAGGGCATGATCAGCGATCAACTGCGTTTTATCGCCGTAGCCAAAAAGATGTTCAGCATTGATGATTTACGCCGCATTTACCGGGGGCGCATTGGCGGCGGCAAGATTGGCGGCAAATCGGCAGGCATGGCGCTGGCCTGGAAAATTTTGCGCCAGCCGCCGCCGGATGGCGCGCCATCTGGCGAGCCAGATTTAAGGGAGTTGGTGGAAATCCCTGATTCGTTTTTTATTGGCAGCGAGGTGATTTATGACTTCCGGCTGATGAATAACCTGGAATGGGTGATGAACCAGAAGTATAAAACGTTGGAGGAAATACGGGCGGAATATCCGGCGATCATTGAAGCGCACCTACGTGGTGAGTTCCCCTCTGATGTGGTGGAACAATTACAAATTGTGCTGGACAGAATGGGGGATGATCCCATTATTGTGCGCTCGTCCAGCCTGTTGGAAGATAATTTCGGTTTTGCCTTTGCCGGTAAGTATCACAGTTATTTTTGCGCCAACCAGGGGTCACGCGAGGAAAATCTCAAAGATTTAATGGATGCCATTAAGCGGGTGTATGCCAGCACGGTAAACCCGGATGCTATCTTATACCGGCAGCACCATGGGTTGTTGGATTATGATGAACGGATGGCGATTTTGATTCAGCGGGTGTGGGGAAAGCGTTACGGCCGTACCTATTTTCCCACCCTTGCCGGCGTCGCATTCAGCCGTAATCCCTTTCGCTGGCACCCTAAAATCCGGCGCGAAGATGGTTTCTTGCGCCTGGTGTGGGGGCTGGGTACCCGTGCCGTTGACCGCGTAGATAACGATTACCCGCGCCTGATTGCCCTCAGCCACCCCCACCTGCGCCCGGAAACGACGGCCAAAGCCATCCGCCAATATGCTCAATGGCAAATAGACGTGGTTGATCTGGAAGAAAACCGCTTCAAAACCTTGCCCATTGGCGAGATATTGGACCACGAATACCCTGAACTGCGGTACATTGCCTCTCTGGATCGCGGCGATTATTTGCAGAAGATTGTCTCGGTGGGTGGGCTGACGGCCGATGACCGGTATGTGCTGACATTTGATTACCTGACCAAAGACCAAAAGTTTGTGACGCTGATGCGCACGGCGCTAACTCGTCTGGAGAAGGCGTATAAAACGCCGGTGGATGTGGAATTCACCGTGGACATTGTGCCCAATTATCCGCACCCTGACTATCGGCTGAACCTGCTGCAATGCCGCCCCTTGAGCCACCGCCAGGAACAGGTTGTAACTATTCCGAAAGATGTTCCAGAGGTGGATGTTCTGTTTGCTTCGCAGGGTCTCATTCCTGATGGCCTGGCAAAGCAGGTGGAACTGGTTATTTTTGTGGACCCGGAGAAGTACAACCAGATTGCCGACAATGCTACCCGGCTGGAATTAGGACGGGCTATTGGCCGGCTGAACAAGTTGTTGGAGGCACGGCCGTTTATCCTGGTAGGGCCGGGCCGGTGGGGCAGCGCCAATCTGGATTTGGGGGTGCGGGTGACGTATGCAGACATTTACAACACGAAGGTGCTGATAGAAATGGCGGTGGCCAAGGAAGGGAAACCACCGGAGCTTTCCTATGGCACCCACTTCTTCCAGGATTTGGTCGAGTCGGGCATTTATTCGCTGCCGCTGCATTTGCACATGCCGGGCAGTTATTTTGATTGGGGCTTTTTCCGGGAATCGCCCAACTGCCTGGCGCGGCTGCTGCCACACGACGCCGGGCTGGCGGAGTGGCTGCGGGTGATAGACTTACCGGAAGCCAGTCACGGCCGTGTCCTGGACATTTACATGGATGGCACGGCCGACGAGGCGTTGGGTTTTCTGACGGCGCGGGCGGAGGGGACGGGTACGGCCGTGAAAGACCACGCTTCGATCAGTATTCCCACGTGAGGCGTGGCCCGTGGGCCGTGAGCCGCTTGCCAAAATTGTGTCTTACAAGGCAATGGGAAGACGTGTTATACTCCTCCTGGCTCGATGAACTGATTGCCGAGGGAACGATGAAATACCGTGTAAAAATAGAGAAAAATGATGAGGGCTACTCTGTGTGGTGCCCTGGTCTCCCTGGTTGTTGGTCTCAGGGCGAAACAGAAGAAGAAGCGCTGGAAAATATCCAGGATGCCATTGTTACCTACCTGGAAGCTGTAGAAGAACTCACTAAAGACACAGCCACTCGCCTTGTAGAAGTCCCCGTACCCGGCTGAAATGCCCAAGCTCGCTGGAATTAGTCACAGGCAGGCTGTCAGAGCTTTTGAAAAGGCTGGATTTTGGATAATCCGCCAGAGCAAACATATTGCCATGACAAATGGCGAGCGTATCATCATTATTCCGTCAGCCAATCCCATTAACGCCTACACGATGGCCGGCATTATCAAGGATGCTGGCCTGACAATTGAAGATTTCAAAGAATTGTTGTAACCTCCACAACTGTAGCCGACCCACAACCCAGCCGAGATGTCCTGACTATAGTTACTGCTGTAGTGCGCTTAAGCGTACTTTGTATCCTATTTTCTTTGCAATTTTGCCAGTTCGCTACGCAAACGCGCCAGCTCAGCCTGGGCTTCCTGGGGCGTGAGCAGATGCTCGCCGGTGGCGGCGTCTATCAGGCGTAATTGCTGCCCTTCCAGCCGTAGATAGAGGTCAAGCTGCTGGCTGTAGAGACCGTTGGCGTCGGGCGTGAGGAGTTGGTAACGGCCGTTAGTCAGGCGAAATCCCTGGAGCGGCGGTTCCAGATACGCCTGCTCCGGGTCATACAAAAAATACTCGCTCACCCCCAACCGGCGGCAAATCACCTTCTTTGATCCTTCATCTTCCAACGATGTGCTTTCTGAAGAAACTTCAAAAACCACGTCAGGCGCCTTGCCTCCCTCCTCCCACAGCTTGTAGGTGCGTCGTTCCCGTTTAGACACGCCAAACACCACAAAGGCGTCTGGCGCAAAAACCGAAGAGGGTTTTCCCTTCTCATAATAAACAAATAAATTACCGGAAACATACACATCCTGCCTGTCTCGATAACGTGCCTCTAGCATCTCAATGAGTGCCATCATTGCTTTGCGATGCCAATCTGTCTCGCCCATAGGTTTACCATCCGATTCAGGGTAATAGATTTCTTCTGTTTGTTCAGGTGAAATTGCTAACATTGCCATATGAAATCTCCTCGCTTTCTTTCACGCTGGAGTACGAGTAACAGTATAACACACTGCCTGATTCAATCAGGCAATCAGTTCGGCCAGCAGTGCCCGTTCGCCAGCTTCGTCGGCCACACGGCCGTCCAGCCGCGCCGCCAACAGTTCATCCAAAATCGCGCCAAAACGGGGACCGGGTTTCAGGCCCAGAGCGCGCAGGTCGTTGCCGGTCACGGCCGTTTTTATCCCCCGCCACTCCCGCACATATTGCTCCAACAGAGCCACCAGCCGCGCCTCGTCCAGTAAGGCGCGGACGACTAACAGCACACGGGGATGATACGGCCGTAGTACCTTTTCCACCTGGCTGGGGCGGGCGTCCGGCGGCAAGTCGGTCAGCGCCGCCCACGCCTGGGTACAGGCGACCACGTCCAGCCGGGTCATCTTACGCACCCGCAGCCGCTCCACTAATTCCGTTTGCGCCGGTTCCGGCAGCGGCGTCACCCACAGCGCAAAATAAAGGAAAGCGGGCGTTTCGTCTTCTTGAAAGTCACGCCAGAGAGGATCGGTGAGCAACGGCCGTAGCCGTGCAAACGCCGCTGCATTCGCCTCCGACCAGGTAGCCGCCGGGTGCAAATGGGCCAATACGTCCATCTCTGCCAGCCGCTGCATCACTGGCGCCGGGTTGTTCTCTCGGAAAGCCAGTTCAAACTCATGGCGAATGCGCGAGCCGGAAACGCGCTCCAATAAAGGCAGCGCATTGGTAATCAACTCCGCCGTGCGCGCCTCAATGTGAAAACCTAACCGCTGCTCCAGGCGCACCGCCCGCAAAATGCGGGTGGGGTCGTCCACAAAACTCAGACTGTGCAGCACCCGAATGATGCCCTGCGCCAGGTCACGCTGCCCACCGTAAAAATCGAGCAACTGACCCAAAAACGCCCCATCCAGCCGCACCGCCAGCGTGTTGATGGTGAAGTCACGCCGGTGTAAATCTAGCTTGATGGAGCCGTGCGTCACCTCCGGCAAAGCGGATGGCTCGCGGTAGAATTCGGTACGAGCGGTGACGAAGTCTATGGATGAAGGCAGTGAGGATGATGGGGTGAGCAGGTGAGGGCGGCGAGGACGCCGGGGTGAGGGGGTGAGCGTCTCCTTGTCAAGTACGGTTTGCCACACGGCCGTGTCCAGTGTCCATTTGGCGGTACCGAAACGGCCGTGGGCGTGAACCTCGCCGCCCACCGTTTGCTGCAACTGCCGCGCCAGGCGGATGGCGTCCCCTTCCACCACCATGTCCAGATCGGTCGGCAATTGGCCCAGCAGCAAGTCGCGCACAATACCGCCCACAAAATAAAGGGGCTGGCCCAATTCCGCCGCCACCTCCCCCGCGGCCTGCACCAGCGCCCACAAGGGCGGCGGCAGCTTTTCCATGAGCATCTGGCGCATGTCCGGCTCGGCCGGACGCGGGCCAGGTTTGAACAGGTAGTTGAGTAAATCGGTGCGGGTGACAATGCCGATGGGTACACCATTCGCCACCTGGTCGCCTTCAGCCAGTACCGGAATTTGCCCCCACCCCTCGCTGAGCATCACTTTTTGCAGGTGATCAATGGAGTCAGACGGCCGTACCGTCACCGTGCCCGTCTTCATAATGCGGCTGATGGGCAGATTGCTCATGTTGTGGCTCAGCGCCCGGTCAACGGCGCGGCGCGTCAGCAGCCCCACCACCTGCTTACTGTCCGGGTCTAGCACCGGATACCCCTCATACCCAAAACGGCGAATGACCTCGGCGGCTTCGGCTACCGTCACCGACGGCCGTAACGTCTGCAACCCGTAGGACATCAATTCCGCTACCTGCGCCAATGGCGTAACGGCCTGGGGCAGCACGTGGAGAATATCGGCGATAACGGCCGCGAGCGATTTTCCGGACACCCGCGCTGCCGCCGCCCGGCTGTGGCCACCACCGCCCAACGCTTTGGCCACCACACCCACATCCACCTTGTCGCTGGCGCTGCGGGCCACTACCTGCACATCCCGTTGCAACTGCACCAGCATAAACAAGGCTACCGGTGTCAGCGACTCGCGCAGCCGGTGGGCAATGCCGGAGATTTCCTCGTCAAAATCATGGGGCGCCGTTGCCGCCGTGATGGCCACGGACTGGCCGTACACGTCATGCCAGGTCACGGCCGTGAACAACTGATCATACAAAGCAAACTGCTTTTCCGTCAGCGGCAGGTTCAAAAAGCGGCGCGCCACTGCCAGCACCGCCCCCTGGCCCAGCAGCCAGGCCGCCGCCGACAGATCACGCGGGGTAGTCGTGTCATAGGTCAACGCCCCGGTATCTTCGTAAATGCCCAGCAGCAGCAGCGTTGTTTCCTCGGCCGAGAGCGCCAGGCCCGCACTCTGCAACTGTTCCACCAGCAGCGTCACCGTCGCCCCCACCGCTTCTACCTGGTAATGCCATCGTTCATGGGGTTGGTAATCGGTGTGGTGGTCAATGACGTGGACGGACGGCCGTTTCACCACCCCCCGCACCGAATTGAGGGCATGGGTATCCACCAGCAGCACTTCGCTGATTTTGCGTTTGTGCCAGTCAGACGGCCGTATAAAAGGCAGTGCGTCCCAATAGAGCGTTAAAAACTGCTCCACATTACGATTCACCCGGCGCGGCAGCAGTGGTATTGCCTGCGGATACAACCGGTGCGCCGCCAAAAGCGAAGCAATCGCGTCAAAATCAGCGTTCTCATGGGTCATAATGAGCTGCATGGGGTAATTATATAGTGTTTAGGTGTTCACGTACTCACGTGTTCACGTAAACGCCTGAACACTCAACCACTCTCTGTGACACCTACTGCCACAAATTGACACATTCCCGCTTGACTATATAGAACACGTGTGCTATTTTTTACTAGAACAGATGTTCCGCACACTTTTCTTCAGGGATTAGCCGGATGCGCCCCCGGCTATCCCTACCCTGCATACACCTGTGTACCCATCTGCTCGCTACCCCAGATGGGTACACAGCAACAATAGAATTCAGTGGGTAGTCATGTGAAGCCTCTGGCAGAGGGGCGAATTGCGGAAAAGAGGATAAGCCATGAGAAACAGTCAATACTTTCAATCCAGAAGTACTGTCGGTAACCGGCTCTCGCAATTGGGAGCCAATGTGCCCAAGAAGTTCCTGGTCGGCGCTGTCTTGTTGGTGGCATTGATCGCCTTCGAGATTTTCAATTTCGACACCAGCCAGTATGCGCTGCGCAACATCTTGGGTGATATTGAGTTCCTGGGCATCGGCTGGGCGACCATCCTGGCGCTGGCCTTTTGCTCCATTGACTTCGCCGGTTTAATCCGCATCTTCACCCCGGAGCGGGGCGTGGATGAACCAAAGGAAGTGTGGTATCTGACCGGCGCCTGGCTGCTCGGGGCGACGATGAACGCCATTCTCACCTGGTGGGCCGTCTCCCTGGCTTTGCTGAACCACAACTTTGGCAACGAGGTACTCAGCCGCGAACAACTGCTGCTTTATGTGCCCATTTTTGTGGCGGTGCTGGTCTGGCTGACCCGCATCCTGTTTATTGGCGCTTTTTCGGTAGCCGGGGAACATATCTTTGACATTCACAGCATGGGCAAACCGGCCACATCCTATGCGCGCCCGGCGCAAAAACGCCCGGCATTGGAACAGCAGCCAACGGCCGTGAGCCGTCCGCCCGCCACCCCCCAACGCAGCCGCGTCAATCGTCCCGCGCCCAAGCCCGTCTCTGCGCCCATGCCACAGGCCAGCTTTGCCGAAGAACTGCAATATGAACCCATCATGGCCAAACCGGCGCAGCCACACCAACCTGTTACCCCACCAACACCCAGCGCCCCCAGCGCGCCCTACGTATCGCCGGCATCCCGCGTGCGGCAACGCCCGCCGCGCCCTGAAGTAGCCCGCCGCCCGCCCATCACCGGCGTCCAGGCCCGGCCTCGTAACCGGCAGTAGAAGAAGTAATTGGGTAATTGTGTCATTGGGTAATTCCCCACCAATTACGCAATTACCCAATGACCCTTTTTGAGGAAACCATGACTGTTTACGAACAACGTTACCCCCAGAGACAAGTTGTCGTGCGTAAAGCGCCGCCTGTCACGATATTGCCCACGCCGGAATATGATGAGGCACACGATTACTGGATTGAGGATGAAGGATTGTGGCATGGCGGGTATACTGAGTATGGTATGCACCCGATTCAGCAGCGCATGATGATCATCCTGGCTTTTGTCGTTGTGGGCACTTTGTTATTTGTGGGGCTGGCTGCGCCGCGCATTCAGGGCAAGGGCATAGCTGGCGAAGGGGCCGTCGCCGCCAACACCGCCGCCAATGCCACCACCTATACCGGTGGTGGCATTGCCCCTCTTTTTACGCGAGAAGTGCAGCATTGGACGCCGCAAATTGTAGCCTGGGCGTCCGAACATGGACTGGACCCCAACATGGTAGCGACCGTGATGCAGATTGAGTCTTGTGGCGACCCCGCCGCGCTGTCTATAGCCGGGGCGCAGGGGCTTTTTCAGGTGATGCCCTTTCACTTCCAGCCGGGAGAGAACGCCTTTGACCCCAACACCAATGCCTTCCGAGGTATGTCTTTCCTGGCGACATTGGTAAAACAATTTGGTGAGTCCGGGCTGGCTTTTGCCGGGTACAACGGTGGGCCGGGTAATGCTGTAAAGGCTTATGATAACTGGCCGGCTGAAACGAAACGATATTATTACTGGGCCACCGGCATCTATGAAGACGCCAGCGCCGGTCGGGCGGAGAGCGGCCGTTTGAATGAATGGCTGGCGGCTGGGGGGGCCGGGGGTTGTGCCCGCGCGGCCACCAGTTTAGGTTTGCGTTAATCGCTGTTTTTCTGGCTTATGGGTAAACGGCCGTACCCGTCATGGGTACGGCCGTTTTTTTTGGCGGTGTGGTTGGGGATACGGCCGTTTCCCATCCCCCTCGTTTGACGCCCCCCCACTTGCTCCTTATACTTGCCATATGACAACTTATGAAGGCCGTCCACCCTTCATAATTCCTAATTCATGATTCCTAATTCCCAAAGGAGGTTCCCATGACAATTTCCATTACCTGGCACGGACATGCTACCTTTTCACTGGATGTGAACGGGACAAAGCTGGTTGTTGACCCCTTTTTTGCGGGCAACAATCCGGCAGCGAAAACGGCCGTCACCGACGTATCCGCCCATTACATCCTGCAAACACACGGCCATGCCGACCATATTGCCGACACGGTGGCGCTGGCCAAACGCACCGGCGCACAGGTCATTTGCAACTTTGAAATCGGCAATTGGATTATGAAACAGGGGCACGATAACTGTCACACCATGAACACGGGCGGCGGTTACAATTTCCCCTTTGGCCGCGTCAAAATGACGCCTGCCCTGCACAGCTCTGGCCTGCCGGACGGCAGCTATGGCGGCGATCCCGGTGGATTTTTGTTGCATGTTGACGGCCGTTACCTCTATTTCGCCGGCGACACCGCCCTATTCTCCGACATGGGCCTAATTAGCGTGGTGGGGCTGGATGTAGCCGTCCTGCCCATTGGCGACAACTACACCATGGGGCCGGATGACTCCCTGCTGGCCCTGGAGTATCTCCATCCCAAAGTGGTCATCCCCGGCCATTACAACACCTGGCCGCCCATTGCCGTAGATGTGGCCGATTGGGCCAACCGGGTGCGGGCAAACACGGCCGTAAAGCCCATTGTGCCCGTCGTTGATGAGCCGTTTACGGTGTAATTGGGTAATTGGGTAACTGGGTAATTAGGTAATTACCCCAATTACTCAATTATCAATCACCACCTCAGGCGAAAAAAAACTAATACGGCCGTTGCGCGTTAGCGCCGCCATGCTCACTGCATACCGGGTGGACGTGTCCAGGTTGGTTAATGCCACATTGCCCGACTGCTCCGAAAGCACATAGCTAAACGTAGGGTAATTTTCTGACTCCACCGGGCGGAAAGAAATGACATACCCGGCGGCATTCGCGTCAGGCAGCCAGCTAATCAGGTAGGCGCCCGGGTCAGACATGGCGGCAATGGTGGGGGCAGACGGCCGTGTGGGGGCGCCTGCCGCCGTCGCCGCCACCGCCACCGCCAACTGCGTCACCTGGCGCAGATAGTTGAAATCCAGCGTCGCCGACACGTCCCCGCTGTTATGCTGAAGCGTGGGATCCTCTTGCGATTCCGTCAGGCGCACAGCGGGAATGCCTGCATACAAAAAGCTGAGGTGGTCGCCCCAGCGCCCGTCCCGATCCTCGGCGTTCATATGTTCCAGCCCAAACTGCGGCACATAAAAGCCGCGCACCAGATCCATATACCGCACCAATTCACGGGTTGCCGATGAAGCGTCGCCGGGTGTAATGGCCCGAATCCATTGCGGAATGCCCGGTCGCCCCCCCACAATATCAAAATTCAAAACAGCGTTTATCTTCGTGCCTTGCAACAACGTCTGCGTCACAAAATGTTGGCTGCCATACCGTCCCTGCTCCTCCGCCGCAAAAGCCACAAAGATAATCGTCTGGTTCCACTCCTGGGCGCTGAGCAGACGCGCCGCTTCCAGCAAAACGGCCACGCCGGAGCCATTGTCATTCGCGCCCGGCGCAAAACTAGAGCCATCATTGGGGTCAAAGGTGCGGGAATCATAATGCGCCGACAGCACAATAGCGCCGGCGTTGGGGTCGCGGCCTGGCAGTGTGGCTACAATGTTCTGTTGATTGGTGGTCACGCCGCTGCTGCTGTATGGAAATTCATCGGCTTCTACCAGCAAACGGCCGTTGCCCACCCGGATAAACTCATTAAAAATCCAGCGCCGCGCCGCACCAATACCCCGCCCCTCCACGTTGGTGGCGCTAAACGTATTGCGTGTATGGAATCCTTCCAACGTCTGCACATACGCCACCAGATTTTGCTGCGAGACACTGCGCACCATGTTCAAAATGTCGGCATCAGCGCCGGCAATGAGATTACTTTGCGGGTTAATAACCGTATCTGCCGGTAAATTGTGTACCACCGGCAAAGGGGTGGGGGGCGGCGGCAGGTTCAACTGCTGCGGCCCCTGTAACAGGGCACAAGCAAGAGATGGTAACAGCAAAATCCAGAGGAGGAAAAGGGTTCGGCGGCGCAAGAGGCAGATTCAAAAAGAGCCAATCGGCCAGAAAAAGCCGATTGGCTCCAACTCATTTACTCACCAGATTTCGGTCTATCCCAAGCCTGCATAAACTCAGAAATCAGGTCAATGGGGATGGGGAAAACAATGGTGGTGTTGTGTTCCACGCCAATTTCCGTCAGCGTTTGCAGGTAGCGCAGGGTCATCGCCCCCGGTTCGCGCCCCATAATTTCGGCCGCTTCGGACAATTTTTGTGATGCCTGGAAATCTCCTTCGGCGCTGATAATCTTGGCGCGGCGATCCCGTTCCGCTTCTGCCTGCCGCGCCATGGCTCGCACCATGCTCTGGTTCAGTTCCACATCCTTAATTTCTACAATGCTCACTTTGACGCCCCAGGGTTCGGTGGCTTCGTCAATGATATGCTGCAACGTTTCGTTGATTTGTTCCCGGTCTTGCAGCAGTTGGTCCATCATAGATTGGCCGATGACATTGCGCAGGCTGGTCTGGGCAATTTGCCAGGTTGCCCGGCGGAAATCCTCCACCGCTACCACTGCCATCGTGGGGTTTACTACCCGGAAGTAAACAACAGCATTAACCTTAACCGTCACATTATCCCGTGTGATCACCTCCTGGGCAGGCACATCCATCGTGACCGTGCGAGTATCTATTCTGATCATTTTCTCCACGAGCGGGATCAACAAAAACAGGCCTGGCCCTTTCGCGCCAACCAGATGGCCCAGGCGAAACACAACGCCACGTTCATATTCGGGCACAACACGTACGGATAGTGCGGCCAGCACTATCAAACCAATTAGCAC
>CAADGU010000173.1 GCA_900696625.1 uncultured Chloroflexota bacterium
TACGGCCGTGTCCCCCACATTCAGGACACGTCACAAGCTACTCCATCAGACTGTCGGCGGGATGGCCGCAGGGCAATAAGGCAGCATCACATTCCGCCCACACGTCATCCAGCTCGTCTGGTGGGAACTCTGCGCCACATAGCTGGCAGGTGATTGGGCCAGGCACAACCTTGTAACCCTGGCAGGTAGGGCAGGTGCGGGTGATGGTAATGGTTTTGTCAGCTGCCATATAAGACAGTTTAGGGGTACGGCCGTGAACGTCAAGTTTGGCTATTTTTAGCAGGTTTGGCAGGGATTGCTGCGTATTCCGGTGAAAACGATCACCAATTACGGGTTCACCCGCAATTTGTGATCGTTTTGGCCCGGATTATGCAGGGATTGCACGGCCGTCAAAAATCAGTACCATTAGGGCATTCCTACCTGAACTACAACACAAGGAAATGGCGCTGGAGACAGCACGCGCTGGAAACAGCGCATCCTCCCCCAAACTGGCACAAAAGAAACGCGACTAGGCAAGGGAAAACAAGAATGGCTATTCAGGCAATTGTTTTTGATATTGGCGGGGTGCTGGAGATAACGCCTGACCTGGGTGTGGATGCCCGTTGGGAGCAGCAAGGCCAGTCGCCACCGGGAGAGCTGAGCACACGGCTCAACAGCGTGTGGCGCGCCGGCAGCATTGGTGCGCTGTCAGAAGCCGAAGTCCACCAACATATTGGCCGCATCATGGGGTGGGATGAGACACAGGTAAACGCTTATATGGCCGATATCTGGCAAGAGTATTTGGGCACACTCAATGTAGAACTGGCTGACTATTTCCGTTGTCTGCGGCCGCCATATCAAACGGCCATCCTGAGCAACAGCTTTGTGGGCGCGCGGCAGAAAGAACAGGAACATTATCACTTTGAAGAGATATGTGATTTCATCATTTACTCCCACGAGGTGGGGATGAAAAAACCAGACCCACGCATCTATGTGCTGACCTGTGAACGATTGGGGTTGTCACCTTCGGAAGTCATCTTTTTAGATGACAACCAGGGGGCCATTGACCCCGCCTGTGCATTGGGGATGCACGGTATTGTCTTCCAGAACAATGCCCAGGCCATCGCCGACATTGAAGCCTGCATCCGGGCCAATAGTGCCTGAAATGTGACCGGGCCGATCCTCAGCAAATCGGTAATTTCAATACCATCTGACAGGTGATGGGGCATCTACTGGCGCGATGTTGTTGGGAGATGCCTGCCTGGTAGTGGGTCATGCCCGACACTTATGGTCATTCCCATGACCAGGCAGACATCTCACATCCTAAATTGTGACCAGGGCAACCAGATGGAGACACCGCCTTATTTCAAACCAGGCTTTGAACCGCGTCTAGGTGGCTTCTTCTCTTTTGGAGGTACCACAATCTCCACCTTAGGCGACAATAATTTCGGCGCTGGCGCTTCCACCTGCGGCGCCTGCGGTGTGGGCTGCGCCGGCAGCCAGTCCAGATAGTGCCGCGGCGCCGGTGTGGCCGTTGGCGGCAGGAGAGGGGATTGGTGCAGGTAGAGGTCAGCCGGTAGACTCAACCGCTGGCCGATGAACCGGTACGGCCGTTCCCGCCGCAGCTGCACCAATACCTTATCCGTTGGCCAGGCCAACAGTTCCTCTGGCGTCAATACCGGTTCCTTCCCAAGCCCCTCCAGCGACCACTGGCTGCCCATCAACCGCGACATGTGCTGCGCCGTTGCCTCATCATGTGGTGCATACCAGAGTTGTTGGACAAATTGGCTCACCACCTGCTCCCGCTTTTCCTCACCGGCCACCAGCCCCAGCGCCTCCCAGGACGGCGCCAACAACACCACGGTGATGCCATAACCGCCGGCCATGTCCAGCAGTTGGGAAAAGTGGGGAATCTGCCCCGCCGTGGCCACATCCAAAACCAGCAGCAGTCGTTTGTGTTCGCCATGCGAGAGGTGGTAACGCACCAGCCCGGCGACGACGGCCGTCACCAAACCGCCCATCTCCGCCAGCCGCACCTGGTCATAGGTCAGGAAAATCGTGCCCTTGGCCTGCACCCAGTTCCGGGGTATCACCTCCTGCGCCGGTTCGGTGGCAAACAGGCTGTAATACGCCTGGTAGCGGGCCAACTGGTGGGTGAACAGGGTGAATGACTGCACCACCTCCGGGTCATGGATGGCTTCGTGTGGTGACTGCCCTTTGCTGAACTGGCGCACGTACAGGCGGGCATAGGGGATCGTTTCCAACCCCGCCAACGCCAGCCGCATGTCACAACTGGCCACGTCCAACAACACCTGCATCAGATTGCGTTTGTATACATAGGCGTAGTGTCCGACGGCGGCAAACAGAGCTACCGACCGCGCCGCCAGCCAATCTACCTCCGGCGGGTAGGGGGGCAGGAGATAACCATGCAGCTTTTGTGCCTGCCCCTCATCCCAGAAACGATAGTATTGACCTAAATCCAGCCGGTATCCCGGCAAGGTATAGACGGGGCCAACCCCTTTCTGCCGAAAGCGGCCGGTGCGGGCATGGAGTCGGCCACCGGTATCTACCACCAGGGCGGCATCCGGCCACTGGGCCAGGGCGCCGAGGAGCTGGTCAAACCAAACGCCGCTCGGTGGCGACACAACCAGCAGGTGGCCGCCAAACGGCTGCCCGTCCATGCCAATGGTGACCGGTTCACCTTTCTGTGGCTGGGCAGTGCATAAAGGGATGACGTGATTACCGGCCAACATCTCTGCTGCTTCGACGGCCGTTAACCGGCCTTGCGCCAGACGATATGCCTCTTGCCGGCGCTGGAACTGTCGCTGTTTAAGCATGATGTGGAAAGGGTTCATTTACATCTCCATACCCCAGCCACGATGGAGGGAGCGTTCTTCGGCCAC
This sequence comes from uncultured Chloroflexota bacterium, assembly GCA_900696625.1. GTDB lineage: Bacteria > Chloroflexota > Anaerolineae > Promineifilales > Promineifilaceae > CAADGU01. Next base: position 2,883 of record CAADGU010000173.1, read on the forward strand.
CTCCATCTGCTGTTTCTGCTGCATCTCAAGTTGTTGTTCTGGTTGCATCTCCATCTGTTGTTCCTGCTGCCTGTCTAGATATTGGTCTTGCATCTGCGCCAGGGACGCCCGCACCTGGAGACACCATTCCTGAAAAACAGGGTCTTTGATGCGGATTTCTTTCTCCCCAAAAGCCAGGACGTGGGCATGGGCATAACTGGCATCCTCATGACGCATCAGTCGCCAGGTGGGGAAGAGGTTGCCGCCCGCTTGCA
>CAADGU010000174.1 GCA_900696625.1 uncultured Chloroflexota bacterium
AAAGCGCACCATTTCTGCATCCAGGTCAAAGGCCAGATGGGTGCCAATTTGAATCCGGCCGCCGCGTTCGGCGCGGACGTGTACAACGGGACCGTCGGCGCTTTCGTCCAGGGCCAGGTGCAGCATATTAAATGCACCGTGTAAATCGCTGGCGTACACTTCGCTTCTGAGCGGGCCGTCTGGGTGAATGACAGCCGCTTCGGGGCGAAAACCGAGGATAACGCTGTCGGTGGACAGGTGGTGGGTTAACGGCCGTCGCCACCTTTCCGGCACCCGATACTGACTGCCACCCGGCAAATGCACGACCCCATCCGCCAATTTCCCCGTGATCAAATTCATGCCCGGACTGCCAATAAAACGGGCCACAAACAAATTGGCCGGGTCATAATACACCTCAGCCGGTGTGCCCACCTGCTGCACCACCGCCGCCGACATGACCACAATGCGGTCGCCCATGGCCATCGCCTCAATCTGGTCGTGGGTCACGTAGACCGTCGTCGCGTTTTCGGCAATGTGCAGCTTTTTTATTTCCGCCCGCATCGTCTCCCGAAAATCGGCATCCAGCGCGCCCAGCGGTTCATCCATCAAAAACGCCGATGGTTTGCGCACCAGCGCCCGCGCCAGCGCCACCCGCTGCTTGTCGCCACCGCTCAAAGAGCCGGGCTTTTGGCGCAGCAAATGTTGAATTTGCAGCAGTTCCACCACGTAGGCCAGCCGCCGCCGGATCACATCTGCTGGCTCTTTTTGCGCTTCTAGCGGGAAGGTGATGTTTTTCTCCACCGACATATGCGGGTAGAGAGCGTATAACTGAAAGACAAAGGCGATGTCACGGTCACTGGGATGCCGCCAGGTCACGTCGCGGTCGCCAATGAGGATACGGCCGTCTGTCACCGCCTCCAACCCAGAGATCATGCGCAGTGTGGTCGTCTTGCCACAGCCTGACGGCCCCAGCAGCACCACAAACTCGCCGCTCTGAATGGTCAAATCCACCGGTTTCACGGCATACATGTCGCCGAATTTCTTTTCTACCTGACGCAGTTCTATGGTTGCCATGTGGTAATTGGGTAATTGGGTAATTGGGTAATTGGGTAATTGGGTAATTACACAACTACTTAATTACCTAATTACTGCCTGATCGCTCCAAACGTCACCCCACGCAGCAAATGTTTACGCAGGGCAAAAATGATCACAAGAACCGGAACCAAAAATACCAGGGTACCGGCGGCAATGGCCGACCATTCAATGCCCCCACGCCCTAACATGGTGGCAATGGCCGGCGGCGCGGTGCGTGCCTTCTGACTGGTGAGCATCAAAGCAAAGGCATACTCATTCCAGACAAAAATCAAGCTAAACACAGTAGTGGCAGCAATGCCGGTAGCGGCCTGGGGCACCACAATTTTGTAAAATGCCTGGAAGCGGCTGTAACCATCTACCAACGCCGCCTCTTCATACTCACGCGGAATTTCATCAATAAACCCCTTCAGCAGCCACACCGTCAGCGAGAGATTAAAGACGGTATAAATCAAGATCATACCGGCATGGGTATCATGCAGTCCCAACTGGCGATACATCAAAAAGATGGGGATGGTGACGACCACGGCCGGCAGCATACGGCCGCTGAGGATAAAAAACATCAGGTCGCCTTTACCGGGCACATCAAACCGGCTAAAGGCATAGGCCGCAAACAGCCCCAACGTCACCGAAGCCACCGTCGCGCCAAAAGCAATGATGACCGAGTTGCGCAGGCGGATGGTAAAGTCGCTAGGGCCGGTGATACGTTGGCCGTTGCGCAGCGCCACCTGTCCAAAAATGCCTAATTCATCCGCATTGGCCCTGGCTTCTTCCAGCGCCGCGCCGCTGAGTTGAGAACGCTCGGTGAGCAGAAAGACGAACCCTTCGAGCGTTGGCTCAAAAATGAGTTTCGGGGGAATGGAAACCACATCCGAGCGAGACTTAAAAGCGGTCATCATCATCACAAACACAGGAAAAAGCAGCATGATGGCGACAATGATTACCACAATAGCGCGCACGTTTTTGGCCAATCGGGCGCGCGGGTGTACCTTGTCTACCCGTGTGCTTTCCGTTACCGGATGGCGGGGGCCTGTTTCTTCAAATGTTGCCATAATAAAATCTTGCGCTCTTTGGAAATTGGGAGATTGGAGATTGGAGATTAGAGATTGGCTAATCTCTAATCTCCACCACACTAATCTTCCCGCATCTTATTTAAATTGCGGATATACAAATTGCTAATGGCAATCACAATAATCAGCACCATATAGGCAAAGGCGCTGGCCCGCCCGGTCTGGAATTGGCCGAGGAAGGCTTGCTGGTAAATTTTGACGGCTACCACTTCGGTTTGCCCACCCGGCCCACCGCCAGTCATACCCATCACCAGATCAAACGATTTGGTGAAGGCTTCGATGGTGCGGAACAGGACGGCAATCAGCATCAAGGGCATTACCTGGGGCAGCGTGATGCGCCGGAATTGAAACCATGAACTGGCACGGTCAATAACGGCCGCTTCATAGAGATAATCGGGTATGGCTCTTAAACCAGAGTAAATGAGCAGGGCGATGAATGGCGTCCACATCCACACATCCACGATGATCACCGCCCAAAGCGCCAGCCCCGGCATGGGCTGCCCGGCAAAACGGCTGGCCAGCCAGTCAGGCGCTACTGTTGGATTGCGAAAGCCGATCAGATAGTTGAAGTAGCCGAAGGTGGGCGTATAGATAAGCTTCCAGAACAACCCCACGACTACAGGTGAAAGCATCATGGGAATCAGGATCAGGGTGGTGACAATGCCGCTGCCCCGAAACTGTTCCCGGATAAGCAAGGCCAGAGCGAAACCCAACACCAGCTCCAGGGCTACGGAAAACAAGACGTAACGGCCGGTGATGGTAAATGCCCGCCACATATCTTCGCTAAACAAGACGCGGTTGAAATTGTCAAAGCCCACCCAGACCGGCGGCCGGCCGGCAATGGCCGAATAGTCGGTAAAGCTCAAAAAGAGGCTATAAAACAGCGGGAAGACGTTGAAAGCGATCAAGATGATCAACGTCGGCCAGATAAAGAGATTAATGATGGCGCGGTCGCTGAGAGCGCGGTGTTTTTGAACGCCGGTGGTGGGCGGGGGCACGGCCGTGTCCGTTGCTGATGTGCTGGTCATTGTTCTACTCTCACCATACGGTAATCGGTTGTCGGTAATCGGTAATCAGGGGTTAACCGATTACCGATTACCGTTCACCGATTACCGATTACTGATCCAGAAAACCACCATCCTTCAAAATTTCCGCATGTTTGGCGGCAATTGCATCCAGCACTTGCTGTGCAGTACCTTCACCACCCACAACATACCGGCCCATTTCATCCTGCGACACACGCAGCAGTTCGCCATAAACAGGAATGTTGTAGAAATCCTTAACGATCTGCATCGTCTCGGCAAAGGCCGCATTAAAAGGCGCTACCGCCAGGAACTCGTCAGAGGCCAGCACTTCCCGGTTCGCCGAATAGCCGCCCAAGGCCGCCCATTTGGCCTGAATATCATTCTGCCCAAACCAGCGGATGAACTCTCTGGCCGCCTGTTGGCGCTCCGGCGAAATGTAGGAGATGATGCTGATGCCCTGGCCACCCAGTGAAGCAAAGTGATCGCCGCTGGGGCCGGCCGGGTTCACAAAATACCCGGTAGATTCGGCATAGGGGTTCACCTGTGGGTTCGCCAGCGCCGGGAAGAAGGCAAAGTAATTCATACCCATGGCCGCCTGTCCACTGATGAAAGCGTCATTCACTTCGGCAAAGAAAGCGTTGCTCATGCCCGGCGGCTGGCAGCATTCATACAGTTCCTTATAGAACTCCAGCGCCGCCACCGATTCCGGCGAATTGATGACACCTTCCGGGTTGAAGTTTGCGTCTGACCAGTCACCGCCAAAGGAGAAGAGCATGTTCTGGAAACCCATCGTCAACCCATCATAATCTGCCTGGGTATAGATGGCCGAGCCATATAACCCCTGCTCTGGCCGGGTGAAGAATTTGGCAATATCCATTAACTGCGCCATGGTGGTTGGCGGGGCCAGAGGGTAACCATACTCTTCTTCAAAAGCAGCCATCTCTTCCGGGTTTTCAAACAAGTCTTTGCGGTATGCCCAGCCGTTGGCGTCACCCTCAGTGGGGAAGGCCCAATAGGTGCCGGAGCCGGGTGGATATTCACCGTAATAGGTGAGGGTGGCTTCCGTCACGCTGTTGGTGAGGTTTTCGCTGTTCATAAAATCAGTCAGGTTGACGTAGTGTCCCTGCGTCGTGGCCTGGCCCAACCATTGGCTGTCACCGATGACCATGTCATAGGATGTGCCCTGGGCGGCCATTTCGGCAAAGAAAACATCACCAAATGAACCCCAGGGTTCTTGTATCACGTTGACTTTGATGCCAGTTTCGGCTTCATAATCTTTAACCAATTCTTGCAGATAATCGGCCGGATCCCATTGCGCCCAGAATATGGTTAGTTCTCTAACGTTCGATTGGGGCGCGGTCTCTGGCGCGGTGGTGGCTGCGGGCGCAGCCGCCCCCGATGTGGCCGTAGGGCTGGTCGTTTGGCTGCTGCCGCCACTACAGGCGATCAGGGTCACAACCAGAAAAAGAACCAAAAAACCAAGAATGTATTTGCCAACTGTGTGTTTCATGTATCTCCTCCTTAGAGATAAAACGCGCGCGCGTTCGTACAACATTTCTTGCCGGTAAAATAGCAGGTCATTGATTGGCATTTCTGCAAATAACAACCACCTCCTTTGTCAGATAGCCTTACTGCCGGGCGATTGAGCAAATCACCCGACGAGGCTCAGGCATAAATTAGCTGGCTAAAAAGATTGCTGCGGAGGCTTTCCAAATGTTGCCGCATGGCTAAGGCTGCGTTCTCGGCATCACGGCGGGCAATTTGTTCCACGATGTGCCGGTGTTCGGCCGTACCCAGGCGTAGTTGTTCAATTTTGAGTTGGTTATCTACGCTGCTGTAGCGGTGAATGCGGTTGCGCATTTGCAGTACCATTTCACCGAGTAAGCGGTTAGGGCAGGCATCGCTGAGGGTTTCATGCCAGACCGTATCGGCTCTGGACCAGGCGGAGCGATCTTCCTCGACAACGGCCGTGTCCATTCTGTCCAGACAATCCCACATGGTATCTAGCTGGTCAGTGGTCATTGTTTCCGTGGCTATGCGCACCAGTTCCGGCTCTAACAGCAGCCGAATATGCAAGACATCCAGTACATCTCGGAATGAACGCGAAGCGACGAATACAGCCCGGCCCGGAATAATTTCCACCAAACCTTCCTGAGACAACATTTGCAGCGCTTCACGTACCGGTGTGCGGCTGATGCCTAATGCTTTGGAGATACGATTTTCGGAGAGTGGCTCACCCGGTTGTAAGCTGGCATGGCGCAGAGCATCCTTGAGACGTTCATAAGCGACTTCTCGTAGAAGCCGGGAATCATTCTCAGGCAGTTCCCCCTGATGTGCAGACAGGTAACTCTCTAATACGTCCATGACCAGTAAAAGCCGGAGTTTTCAAGGAAAATCCGGTTTATATATCAGGTGTATAATGTAAATATGCAGCCTGTATACAGGCTGCATAATAGTATATGCGACAAAAAAAGATTGTCAAGATAATTCTTTTGGCGTCACCTCCAAACAGGCCACTTCGTGACCAACCGGCACAAGACGCAGTTGGGGGTCATGCTGTTGGCAGTGTGGCCGGGCCACCGGGCAGCGTGGATGAAAACGGCAGCCAGGAGGCAGGTTGATGGGGTTGGGCGTTTCCCCTTGCAAAATGACTCGCTCCCGCCGCTGCCGGGGGTTAGGCACAGGCACAACGGAAAGCAGCGCTCTGGTGTAAGGATGCTGTGGCTGCTGCAACACCTGGAGCGCCGGGCCGATTTCCACCAGCCGCCCCAGATACATAACGGCAATACGGTCGGCCACGTAGCCCACCGTGCCCAAATCATGGGTAATCATCACAATGGAAATGCCCCGCGTCTGGCGCAGCTCCAACAGCAGGTTCAAAATCTCGGCGCGGATACTCACATCCAGCATGGAAACCGGCTCATCGGCAATGAGCAGTTCCGGTTCCAGCACCAGCGCCCCGGCAATGACCACCCGCTGCCGCTGTCCACCCGACAGTTCTTGCGGCAGCCGGTGCATAAAATTGACGGCCGGCTTCAAACCGGCGTCTTCCAGGGCCCGAATCACCCGTTCCTGGCGTTCCTGTTTATTTTTCACCAGACCATGCACCTTGAGCGGTTCGGCCACAATATCGGCAATGGTCATGATGGGGTTAAGCGATTCGTAGGGGTCCTGGAAAATCATCTGCACATGGCGGCGCACCACCTGCATTTCTTTGCCGTTGAGGGTGGCAATGTTTTGGCCATCTATCTGGATAACGCCTGAGGTGGGACGTTCCAGCCCCATCAACGTCAGCGCCAGGGTAGATTTGCCACAGCCGCTCTCGCCCACCACCGCCAGCACTTCCCCCCGCCCCACTGTGAAACTGACATCATCCACGGCATGGACAAATGTCTCGTTCCGATCAAAAAGGCCGCTCTTTTTGACCGGAAACAGTTTGCGGAGATGGGTGACTTGGACGATTGGGGACATGGTAATTGGGTAATTGGGTAATTGGGTAATTGGGTAATTGGGTAATTACCCAATTACTCAATTACATTTGTTCCACCAGATGACAACTGGCCCAGTGTCCCGGTTTTACCAGGTGCAGGGCGGGCTGTTCGGTATGACAACGGTCAAAAACGGCCGGGCAGCGGGGGGCAAAGCGGCAGCCGGGGGGCAGGGCGTTTAGCCGGGGCGGATGGCCGGGGATGCTGGCTAACTTTTCGGTGGGGCGGCTGAGATCGGGAAAGGCGCGCAGCAGTTCACGAGTGTAAGGGTGCTGTGGATCATTGTAGATGGTATCTACGCTGGCGTATTCGGCCGTAACCCCACCATACATCACCAGCACGGTATCACACATCTCCGCTACCACCCCCAGATCATGGGTGACAAAGAGGATGGACAACCCTAATTTTTGGCGTAGATTGTCCAGCAGTTCCAGGATTTGCGCCTGCACCATCACGTCCAGAGCGGTGGTAGGTTCGTCGGCGATGATGATTTGGGGGTTGCAGGCCAGGGCCATGGCGATCATGGCCCGCTGGCGCATACCGCCGGAGTATTGGTGTGGGTATTGGGAACGGCGGTCGGCGCCAATGCCTACCAGGTCGAGTAGTTCGATAACACGGCCGTCTACCACCCCCTTGTCTTGAATGTAATTATGCTGCACGATGGCTTCGGCAATCTGGTCACCCACCCGCTGCACCGGATTAAGCGCATTCATGGCCCCCTGGAAAATCATGGCAATATGTTTCCAGCGGATACCAGCCATGGCATTTTCGCTGAGGCCGAGCAGGTCTTGGCCCATGAAGTTGACCGTGCCGGAGGTGATACGGCCGTTGGCCGGCAGCAGCCGCATCAAACTCAACATCAACGTCGTCTTACCACAGCCACTCTCCCCCACCAACCCCAACACTTCCCCTTCGCGCAGCGTAAAACTCACATCCACCAACGCATGAGCCGGCGGCGCGCTCTCCAGCAAAAAATCCGTAGACAAATCCGTAACGGACATTAAAACCGGCGCTTTCTGCAATGAATAGGGGTTATGGGTACCCATTATTGGGTGAAGAAATCGGCAATCTGGCAGGAAAAACCCGGCAAGAGGGGCGAGGTGAGCGTGTCATTGGGGAAAAGGGTGAATTCCAGGTGGAGACGGCCTGAAGCCACTCCGGGTGCGCCGTGCGCTCGCCGGTACACCGTCACCTGCCGCAGCCGCCAATCCACGATCCAGTATTCCTGCACTCCTTGTTGTTCATATAACTTCAGCTTTAATTCCCGGTCGCGCCGTTCATTTTCGCTGCCCGGTGACAGCACCTCCACCGCCAGTTCCGGCGCGCCGATCACATGCCCGGCCTCATCGAGCAAAGCATCTAGCCGTTGATGACTCATCCAGACCACATCCGGCACAACCGCGTCATATTCGCCAAAAATCACGCCAGGGTTGATAGAGGGACGGCCGAGGTGACTGGCTCTTGACCAGTTATCTAATTCTCGGTAAACATTTCCGCATGTTTCCTGGTGGTGCCAATGGGGTTGTTTAGACATAAATAATTCTCCCTCAATGATTTCATACCGGGTGTCGCTGTCGGGCATCAATTCCAGATCGGCCGTTGTCCAACGGCGCTTTTCCATCACGGGTGTCAGTTCGCCTATCATTTCGCTCATCAGTTTGCTCCTTTTGCAACCATGCGCCCATTTTAACATAGGATGGGAGGACATCAATCGCCGATGGCCGGCGTCTCCTTTATCCCCATCATCCGCGCCACCATCTTGGAACCAACGGAGAGGTGATGCGTTTCCAGGCGCGGATTGAGTACCTGCTCCAATCCCTGCCCTAACAGAGTGCAGCTCAACACCAACCAGACAATACCCAATCCCGGCGCCACCAGCGCCCACCAGGCGCCCGCGCTCATCGCGCCGCGCGTAAAGGCAAAGTTGAGCATCTGCCCCCAACTGATCTTGGTGGGGTCAGACAAACCGAGGAAGCTGAGCGCGCTCTCGTTCAGCACCGCCAGGGAGATGACCAGGACGGTATTGACCACGATAAGCGGCAGTACCAGTGGAAAAATGTGCCGCCGGATGATATGAAAATTGCCCGCGCCAATGGCCCGCGCCCGCAGCACAAATTTGCGCTGCTTCACGGACAATGTTTGCGACCGTACCAGCCGCGCCGAACTCGTCCAACCAAGCAGGCCAATCACCAGGATGATGTTGAGCAGATTTGGTTTGGTCAGTGCCACCAGCAGCACAATCAGGGGAAAGTCGGGAATGACCAGCATGATGTCGGTGAAGCGCATCAGGCCATTTTCCAGCTTGCCGCCATAAAAGCCGGCGCTAATGCCGATGACGCCGCCAATGAAAATAGAGATAAAGGAGGCAAAAAAGCCAACAATCAACGAGACGCGCGCCCCATAAATGAAGCTCGACAATACATCTTTACCGGCGTCATCAGTGCCGAATGGGTGTTCCGGGCTGGGCGGGGCGTAGATGTCGTCAATGGTCACACGCGTCGGCTGGTAGGGATTATAAGGGGCCAGGACGGGGGCAAAAACGGCCATGAGAACGGCCAGAATAAGCATCACCGCACCCACCATGCCCATGCGGTTACGCCGGAAGGTACGCCAGAAGCTGCGGATGGGAGGGGGAGATGGTGACATATCATTGGGGAATTGGGTAATTGAGTAATTGGGTAATTACACAGTTACCCAATTACCCAATTACTCAATTACGAATCTTCCACTCTGGGATCAAGATAGGAATAAAACAGGTCGGCGACCAGGTTGGCGAAGATGACGCTGATGGCAATGAGCAGGAAAGCGCCTTGCAACATGGGGTAGTCGCGGCGGTTCACGGCCGTAAAAATCGCCCCACCTAACCCCGGCCAGGAAAATACCGTCTCAATCTGGATCGCTCCGGTGACGGTGAAACCCAGGTTCAGAGCAATGATCGTCACCATGGGCAGCATGGCGTTGCGCAGGGCATGGTCTTTCAAAATCTGGAATGTGCTAATGCCTTTGGCTTTGGCTGTAAGGATGTAATCTTCGGACAGCACATCAAGCAGCGTACTGCGCATGATGAGCATATATTCGCCCAAAAAGACGATGGTGTACGTGAGCGTGGGCAGGATGAGATGGTTGCCGATGTCCAGCCAGCGCTCGATGGAGGTGTTATAGACCGTGCCCGGCGTCAGCCGCCCGCCGATGGGCAGCCCCCAATAGCTGGAGCCGATGAAGAGCAGGATGATGCCCAGCCAGAAGGTGGGCAAACTCCAGGCGGTCAGGCTGAAAAGAAGGGCGCCGTGGTCTACGGCCGTTCTTGCCTTCCACGCCGCCAACACCCCTAAGGACATACCCAGAACAATAGCCAATATCTGCCCCAGGCCAATCAGCAGCAATGTATTCCACAACATCTCCATGAGCATATCGGCTACCGGGCGGTTGGTATGGTAGCTGATGCCCAACTCACCTTGCAGCAGATTGCCCACATAAATAATAAATTGTGTATCCAGGGGATTGATAAAACAGTCGCCAAACTCCACCGGGTTGAGCGACTGAAAGCAGTTGATCACCGGCTTATCCAGGCCATAACGCACCCGAATCGCTTCCACCGCCTCCTTCGTCAGCCGCGGATCACGCACACCCGCCCGCGCCGGGTCACCCGGCAGCACCCGGAAGAGAAAGAAGTTGAGCGTGATGACAAAAAGGATCGTCAACAATGCCCAACCTACCTTTTGCGCGATATAGCGGCTTCTTCTCATTCTTGTGATGTGTGATGCGTGACCTTATCACAAGTCACGCATCACGTTCTACCGGACAGGTTCAATCACCAACAACGAACTGGGATCTTCCAGGGCCACTTTACCGGCATCGGTGAGCCAGCCCTGGAACCGATCCACGCGGAAAGCCTGCACTTCCTGGGCGTAGTAGGG
>CAADGU010000175.1 GCA_900696625.1 uncultured Chloroflexota bacterium
GCAGATGGCCCAACTGCTGGCCTTTGCTCTACGGGATTGGGCCAAAGAACGGCCAGAAACAGAAATCACGATTGAAGTAGTACGCACCATGATCAATACCCTGGTGGAATCACTGGGGTCACTGGAAAAGGTGATTGCTTCCCTGCTCACCAAATATGGCGATGTAGAAATCCCGTTTATCACCTTTGAAGGCAGCCAGAAGGCGCAGATTCTGGCCTTGCATGCGGCAAATTACGGCAGCGAGAAGCCGGACGTGCTGGGTGTCGCCCACAGCTTCCGCCAGGCTGTGGAAACGGGAGCCACGCCGGAAGAGATTGCCCGCAACGCTGGCCAGCATCTGAACTACGTCCTCAATCATCTGGCGCTGGCCCACATTCCCCCAGAACTGGCGCAGCGCATCGCCGCCGGTGAACTGCCCATGAGCGTGGCTACGGCCGTGGCCGACCTGCCCGAACCGAAACGCACCGGCCTGGCTATCTTTATTCTGGCCAATCCTTCGACAAGCTCAGGACAGGCTGGTCAGCTAACGGCGAAGGCCATCAAAGAATGCGCCGCGACTCTCAAGAAGTGGCCGGGGCTGCAAATGCCCCTGATGGTCAAACACCAGTCCCAGCGCAATATCGCCCGGGCACTGGTGCGATTATGGGGCCAGGTAGAAGCAGCCTATCCCGACGACGCCTATGCGGCCGCCGCCATGTTCATCTATCGTGGCGTACACGCGGAGCCGTGGGGCGCTCAGGAAAAATTGACCTTATGGTTCCAGGCATTGGGCGGCGATACATACTTTGTAGACGGCCGCATCAACTGGACGGCCGTTGTCGAATACCTCATGACGGAAGTGGATTGTGAGACCTGCCCCATTGCACAACTACCTGACCAGCAACTGCGCTCAGATCTATCACAGGGGCAAGGCGGGCCGTTGGGCATGCCCTGCCGTGTGGGGCAAAAAGCAAACCGCTGCATTCACGGCCTGGCGGCCAACGACAGCTTTGATATGCGCGTCCCCTGGGAGTGGAGCGAGCATCCTGGCGTCGTCGGTGAAGGGGGCGACTATCGGAGCAAAAGCTACGAGGAGTTGCTTTCGGCCTGGCAGGCGCAGGCGGCCAAAGAGCAGGCGGAAGATGAGGCGGTGGACACAACAACGACTGACAATAGACAATCTCCCCAACCGCCGGTTGCAGCGATCCCCGCGCCGCCCAGGGACAAACGGCCGTCGGCCGGGCCGAGTCCGCAGCCAGCGGAAACCGCCGAACTGGTGCTACCGGCCAAAGATGCGCCTATCGTCAAACAGCGCGCCCGGATCGCCGATTTCATCCAGCGGCACGAGCAGTTGGCCGGGCGCCAAGGATTGGCGCACCATCCCTTTGCTACCCCTTGTGGCCGTTGCCGGCACCGGTTGGAAAGCAGCCCTACAAAAGATGAATCTGTGCCCCATTGCGCCTGGGCCGGGCGGCTGCGCAGTGTGACGTTCAAGCTGTTAGTGCCAGAGGGCCAGGGCGCAGGAGCAAGCGCCAGCTTACCCATTCCCGTTTGCCGCCAATTTGCGCCCAACCAGCCGTGGCCTGAACTGATTCCGGCCCATCCCGAACCGCCGGGCGTCCCCCGCGACTGGTTGAAAGCGCAAATCCTGCACCTGGTGAAAGAAGCCAACCGGCACGGCAGCGACGACGGCAATCGCCGCAATGCCTTTGAGTTCCTCACCGGCCGGCCGATGGGGGCCAATGAAAATGGGCCTGCAGGGCAGGCCTCTGGCAACTGGTTCAGCCAGCAGTTGGAAACCCAGGGTGGCGATCTGAGCGACGCGCAAATCTTCACCCTTTTTGTCTGGGCGCACGCCGAATGGCAGCGGGCGCAGAACAGCATGTTCAGTTTGCCCACCAACGGGCATGGTGTGCAGTTTACCACTTACGCCGAACGGCCGTGGCGGGTAGATCGAAATGAATAGAATGGCTTGAAAAATGTAACATATATTCCCCTTGAAGTCATGTTATACTGGAATGCAAATGAAAGCAGATAAGCAGGCAGTTACTCAACTCACCGATGCTGATATATGGGATATTCAGGCACACTTAGATCGGGCACTCGATACAAATTCTGGTAGTGGAGATCATTGGATCTTGATGGCCTGTTTGAACAAGCATGGTTTTCGTACACGTGGTACAGATGAAGCAATGGAATTGGCAGAGGAGATAATCGTGTTATGGTATCAGATGCAAAAATAATGGTAGGTGGTGTCGTGAAGATACATAACTGGTATGGCGTGGTGCTTGAGACCCACTATGATGACCAGGGCTGTCTTTCAGTTATTCGTGTACAGACGGCGCGTAATATCTTCCGAGGATATGGTCCGGAATATCTAGATGTGCGCTTGTTGCCTGAGGCTATCCAAACAGCCACTCTCGCTGATTTACAGCAGGAAATTGAAAGCCATCATCGCCTGCTCAATGGCGCCATCAATCGCATGGTTGAATCAGTGCAAGCCCCAATTGCTCTTTCTGTTGCTTTTGATTGATACCAAAACTCATTGTGAAAACCGCATATCACAAATGAAGCCACTGTTTACAACAGTGGCTTTTGCTATTATGAGAGGTGTTTTATGAACTCGCCCTTGTCATTTTCCGATCCGTTGGCGGCGCAAGAAGTGACCATCATCATCACCCTGGCTGCGAGCGACTGTGCCCGTGAGGAACGCGCCGCGCTGATCAGCGTGGGTGTGGCCGAACAGTTACCCGTTATCAAAACTGGGATGTTTGGCGATGCGCCGGCGCTTATCAACGAAGCCTGGACCGCTTTTGGCGTCCGGGCGCAAGTGACCGAAACGGCGACAGCAGGGGAAGCGGCTGCAGCGGCTGCAGCTGCTGAAGAACAACTGTTGGCGACC
>CAADGU010000176.1 GCA_900696625.1 uncultured Chloroflexota bacterium
GGCGACTCGCGCGTCTCGATGTGGCCCACGTCAAAGCGCACAGCCGCGTCAAAATCCCGGTACGCCGCGCTCAGTTCCCAGCCACTTTGCGGAATCAGGCCAATGCCCCGCCACTGCCGGTCGCTGACCTCAAACACGTCGGCCAACATCTTTTGCGCGGCCACATTGCCCGCTTCCGTAACGGCGCGAGGGTAGGCGTTTTCTACTTCGGCACGGCCGTCTTCCAACTGCTGCACCGCCCGCCGAATCCCTTCCAACACATCCAACGGCTCAAAGCCCGTCACCACAATCGGCGTCTGGTACTGCTCGGCAATGGGCAAATACTGCCAGTAACCCATCACACTGCACACGTGCCCCGCTGCCAGAAACGCCTGCACCCGGTTTGTCGGCGATTGCAAAATCGCCCCGATTGCCGGCGGCACCAGCACATGAGACACCAACATCGAAAAGTTGGTCAACCCTTGCTGTTTTGCCTGAAACACGGCCATGGCGTTGGCCGGGGCGGTGGTTTCAAAACCAATGCCAAAAAAGACCACTTCCCTATCCAGGTTCTCGCGGGCAATCTTCACCGCGTCCAGCGGCGAGTAGACGATGCGCACATCGCCCCCTTCGCTCTTGATGCGGAACAAATCCTTTTCGCTGCCGGGCACACGCAGCATGTCGCCAAAGGAGCAAAAGATGACGTTTGGCCGCGAGGCAATCGCCAGCGCCTTGTCAATGATGCCCAGCGGCGTGACGCACACCGGGCAGCCCGGCCCGTGAATCATTTCCACGGTGTCCGGCAGCAGTTGGTCAATGCCGTTGCGAATGATGGAATGTGTCTGCCCGCCGCACACCTCCATCATCACCCATTTCTGAGTCGCCAACTGTGCGATCTGCGCCAACAGCTTGTGCGCCAGATCGGGATCCCGAAACTCATCCAGGTATTTCATGTCACACCCTCCTCGTCGGCCAGCAGTTCTTCTTCCAGCAGCCCCATCTGGTTAAACAAGGCCAGCGTTTCCAGCGCGGAGGCTTCATCCAGCCGGGTAATGGCAAAACCCACGTGGATGATGGTGTAATCGCCCACCTGAATTTCCGGCAGATAGGCCAGGCACACTTCCTTTTGGATGCCGCTAAAGTCCACCTTGCCCATGCGTGTGCCGTATGCTTCGTAAATTTCCACCACTTTTCCAGGAATACCTAAACACATGATTAACCTCTTTGATGATGCGTGATGCGTGACCAGAGCAGGGTCACGCATCACGCATCACTGTTTCTTACTCCTACCATCACCTGTCCCAACGCCAGGCCGCCGTCGTTAGGCGGCGCCAGGCGATGGGTTAATACCATGAAACCGTGCTGTTGTAACTGCGTCACGGCCGTACCCAACAACCGCACATTCTGAAACACCCCGCCGCTGAGCGCCACCTGGTTCAACCCATGCTGCGCCCGCATCTGCAAACTCAGCCGGACGATCAGGTTGGCCACGCTGTTGTGGAAGCGGGCAGCAATGACGGCCGTCTCCACACCGGCCATTAGTTCTGCTGCCATCGCCGCCAGCACCGGGGCGGCGTCAATCTGCGCGCCCGCCAGGGCGAAGGCGTAATGCTCCGTCACATCTGGCGCAACGGCCGTTTCCAACTCCATCGCCGCCTGCCCCTCATACGTTACCACCTGGCGGATACCCAACAGCGCCGCGGCGGCGTCAAACAGCCGCCCCATGCTGCTGGTGGGCACACTGTTAATGCCCTGTTCTAATTGCTGCCGCAAAATGCGCTGCTCCTGGGGTGGGCAGGCGGCCACACAGGGCAGCGCCTCATCCCACTCCAGCCCGGCGGCCCACAAATGGGCCAGCGCCAGGCGATACGGCCGTTTCACCGCCGCATCCCCCCCCGCCAATGGCACATACTTCAAATGGGCCGCCCGTTCAAAACCGGTGTAATCGGCCAGCAGCAGTTCACCGCCCCACACCGCGCCATCCGTGCCATACCCCGTGCCGTCAAAACTAAAGCCGATGACCGGTGTACGGCCGTCCAGCCGGTGTTCGGCCATGACGCTGGCAATGTGGGCGTGGTGGTGCTGCACGGCCACCAGCGGCAGCCCCGCCTGCGCCGCCTGTTCTTGCGCCCACTGAGTCGAAAGATAACCGGGGTGCATATCACAGACCAGCCGTTCCGGGTCGGCGCGGAAAATGTGGCGGAAATGGGTCACGGCCGTTTCAAAAGCGCGCACCGTCTCTAAATTCTCCATATCGCCGATGTGCTGGCTCATGTAGCCATAGTCCCCTTTCGCCAGGCAAAAGGTGCTTTTCAGTTCGCCGCCCACCGCCAGCGTTGGCGGCACGGCGTGGGGCAGCTTCACCGGAAACGGGGCGTAACCGCGCGAACGGCGCAGGGGAAGGAGGTGAGCAGTGGGCGGTGAGCAGTGTGCAGTGGGCGGTGGCACGTGGCCGATTACTCTTATGACGGAGTCATCACAACGGCCGTGAATCTCCCGGTTGTGCATCAGAAAAGCGTCGGCCAGGGCTGCCAGCCGTTCCCGCGCCTCGTCATTGTCTTTGACGATGGGTTCGTCGCTGTAGTTGGCCGAGGTCATAACAAAAACAGGAGATTTGAGATTGGAGAGCCTGTCCTGAGCCTGTCGAAGGATTGGCGATGGGGTGTCGAGCAAGAGATAGTGGAGGGGGGTATAGGGCAGCATGACGCCGATGGTCTTGTTGCCGGGGGCGATCAGGGGGGAGAGTGGGCTGTTCTCTTTCTGGTGCAGCAGCAGGATCGGCCGTTCTTTGCTGGTGAGCAGCGCCGCTTCCTCGTCTGACACATAGGCAAACTGGCGTGCGGCGTCCACATCCCAGGCCATTACTGCAAACGGTTTATCCACCCGCCCTTTGCGCTCACGCAGCATCGCCAGAGCATCGTCATTGGCCGCGTCACACGCCAGATGAAAACCGCCCAACCCCTTCACGGCCACAACTTGCCCCGCCGCCAACAACGCCTGCGCCTGCCGCACGGCCGTATCGCCCCGAAGTCCGAAGTCCGAAGTCCGATTACCGTTTACCGATAACCGATTACCGATCTCCAGCCACACCTGCGGCCCACAAACCGGGCAGGCATTTGGCTGGGCGTGGAAGCGGCGGTCCAGCGGATCGTCATACTCCGCCTGGCAGGCGGGGCACATGGTAAACGCGGCCATTGTCGTAAACGGCCGATCATATGGAATTTCCTGGATGATGGTAAAACGAGGGCCGCAGTTGGTGCAGTTGATGAAGGGGTAACGGTAACGCCGGTTGGCGGGATCAAACAGTTCGCGCAGGCAGTCATCACACAGGCAAATGTCGGGCGAAATGAGGGTGTTGGCGGTCGCCTGCGCCTGACTGTGGACAATGACAAAATCGTGGTTGCCCTGCGCGGGCAGCCAATCCACCGTCACCTGCTCAATGTGTGCCAGCGGCGGCGGCTGGTGGATGAGGTCGTGGTGGAAGTGGGTCACGGCCGTTACCGTCCCCTCCACCTCAATAAACACCCCGCCGCTGTCATTGCCCACAAAACCCGCCAGCCCATGCCGCCGCGCCAATCCATAGACAAACGGCCGAAACCCCACCCCCTGCACCACGCCCGTCACCGTCAGCCGTTGGCGCACCACCGGCTTTGGGGAGATAGATAAAGCTGTTGGCTCTTTTGGTTGCATCATCATCCTATGATCCTCGTCATAGGAAACCACGATACCATCTGGGAGCCTGCTCAACTATTGTCACCTGTCACTCTGTGGGCTGCTACCTGTCACCTTTATGAGTTTTCCATCTCCGGCGTGTATTGGCCGGTGGCGGCGGCGGCTACCAGGCTGGCCCGCTGGCGAAACGCTGCCTGGGCGGCCGGAATGTTGGCGTCGCTGCCGTGCCAGGTTTCCAGGGCTTCTTGCTGCAAGGCACGGCCGTAAGAGAAAGACAACGCCCAGGGCACACCGCCCAACTGGTTCATCAAACTCAGGTGCCAGGTGGCTTCGGCGCTGCTCTGGCCGCCGGAAAGGAAAGCAATGCCCGGTACGGCCGCCGGTACGTGATCCCGTAAACAACGCACCGTCTCCGCCGCCACCTGCTCCGGCGCGGCCCGCTGCGGGCACTCCTTCCCGGAAATCACCATGCTCGGTTTCAGCACAATCCCTTCCAGGTAAACACCCTGCTGGAATAACGCGGCAAAAACGGATTGGAGGGTCACGGCCGTGACCTCATAACACCGTTCAATCGTGTGGTTGCCGTCCATCAGCACTTCCGGTTCCACAATGGGTACCAGCCCCGCTTCTTGCACCAGCGCCGCATACCGCGCCAGGGCATGGGCATTCGCCTCAATGCCCGCTTGAGTGGGCAGCCCTTCGCCGATATTGATGACAGCCCGCCACTTGGCAAAACGCGCGCCCAACTCCCGGTATTCGGCCAGCCGCTCGCGCAGCCCGTCCAGCCCTTCGGTGACAACCTGGCCCGGATGCCCGGCCAACGGCTTTGCGCCCATATCCACTTTGATGCCGGGAATAATGCCGTTGGCGGCCATGTACGCAGGCATGGGCACGTTGCTGCCCGTCACCTGCTGCCGGATTGTTTCGTCGTACAAAATGGCCCCGGCGATATAGTCGGCCAAATTCGGCGTGGTCAGCAGCAAACTGCGGTAAACACGGCGCGTTTCGAATGTACATTCGATGCCGTATTTCACGAAGCGCTTCACGCAAGTACCGGTGCTTTCGTCCATGGCCAGGATGCCCTTGCCTTTGGCTACCATGGCCTGGGCAGTGGTTTCTAGCAGTTCCTTGTTCATCCTGTTTTTTCCTTTGTATGCACGGCAATTTAGCTAAATTGCCCTACACCCTTAACACACGCCGGAAATCGGCGATGTTTTCACTAATCGTTTTGCTGCCGCCAAAAATGGCGCTGCCGGCCACCAACACGTTGGCGCCGGCGGCGACGATTTCGGCAACGTTCTGAACCTTGACGCCGCCATCTACTTCTAAATCGGCCGTTGACCCTATCGCGTCTAGCATCCGGCGCAGACGGCGAATCTTGTCCGTGCTGCCGGGGATGTAGCTTTGGCCGCCAAAACCGGGGTTGACCGACATGATCAGAACCAGGTCTACGTCGGGCAGAATTTCCTCTAGTGTAACCAGCGGTGTGGCCGGATTCAAGGTGACGCCGGGTTTTACGCCCAATTCGCGGATGACCTGGACGGTGCGGTGCAAATGGGGGCAGGTCTCTACATGCACCGTCAAAATATCCGCGCCCGCCTGGGCAAAATCGGCCAGATACCGATCCGGGTTTGCAATCATCAGGTGAACATCGAGTACCACGCCGGTTTGTTCGGCCAACGGCCGTAACGCCTGCACAATGAGTGGGCCAATGGTGATGTTGGGCACAAAGTGGCCGTCCATCACATCCAGATGAATGTATTCAGCGCCGGCAGCAATGGCTTCGCCGACCTGCTCACCTAGCCGGGAAAAATCGGCCGACAAAATAGAGGGGGCTAATTTGATCTGGTTCATGGGCGTATTATCCAACCATTTGCCCGTTCCTGGCAATGGGGCAGCAGTTCAGTTAACGGCCGTAGCCTGAACCGTTGATTGCAGGCGGCTCAGCGCCGCTACCGGCGTGGCAAAAGGCATATTGGTCAGGTCGTTGTATTTGCGCAGCACGTGGTAAGTGATTAGCAGTTGGGTCAAGGCCAACGGGTGGCTGTGTTGGTGGCGCATCCCATCCAGATAATTGCCGAATTCCGATTCCGCTTCCGGGCGCAACTCCGGCATGTGTTCCCAGATAGCGTCGGCCAGGCGGGTAGCCTCGAGGGTGGACACGTTGCCGTCAATATCCAAAAAATCCACCGGCAGCCCATTGTCCCGGTTGAGCTGCAAGCGGATACGGCCGTTCCGGCTGCCTTCCAACAAATAACTCAAATCCGGGTGGGGGATGGTGGGCCGCAAGATCAGGCGGGTGTTCAGGTGCGATCCGGCCGTTTCCGGGTCACAACCCGGCGGCGGATAGAAGTTCACCACAATGTCTGCATGTTTGCGCTGCGGCCGTATAAAGGCTTCCGACACAGGTTCGCGTCGTTTCAGCGCGGCCTGTACCTGTTCCGGTGTGTAGCCTCGTTTGCTTGTGTCTCGCCTCACTTTCCAAATGGCCCGCACATTTTCGTCCGGCGCCAGAAACACCTTCACATCAAAAAAATTGCGCAGCACTTCTGTAGAAAAACCTAACAGCCCTTCCACAATGACAAACTGTTTCGGCTGCACATATTCCGGCCGTACCAGCGTGCCGTTGGAATGGTCATATACCGGCTTCAAGATGGGCTGCCCGTAATGCAGCCGCTCCATGTGCAGTTGCATGATGTCAATGTAATTGCAATCTGGGTCTAACGCCGAAATGCCGCGCTCCGCTCGTTCCTGGCGGTCGAATTTGTGGTAATCGTCGGTACAAACGTGGGTACAGTTTTCCTCGCCCAAAATGCGCGTCAACCCTTGCGTAATGGTTGTTTTACCGGCGGCGCTGTCGCCAACAATGCCCAGCACGATGGGGCGCTGTGATCGCTTCATTGTTCTCACTCCCGATGTAGGGCGATTTTGCAAAATCGCCCTACAATCAGCCTATTTCTGCACATCAAATTTGATGTCCGCCCACAGGTTCATGGCGTCGCGTAGTTCCGGGGAATTCCGGGCGGCCTCTTCCAGCGTGGAGCCGGAGGCGATGGCCTCGGTTGCCACGCGATTGGCGCGGGCGCCGGCGCGGCTGCCTTTGGGATGGCCGTGTGTGCCGCCGCCAAAGAGGAAAAAGGCATCGTTGCCATACATGCGGTGCAGTTCGGGAATGTGGTGGACATGAATGCCACCGGAGGCTACCGGCCACACATCTTTGAGACCGGCAAAATCCTGGTCGAAGTAAAGGCCACGCTCCGGGTTGGCGGGTGTGTGCCGCTGGCGCAGCAGGTCAATGATGCCCAGGGTCTCGCTGCGGGAACCTTCCAGCTTGCCGACGACGGTGCCGGTGTGCAGGTGGTCGCCGCCGGTCAGCCGCAGCCATTTCGCCACCACGCGCATGTGGATGCCGTGATTGGCCTGGCGGGTAAAGACGGCGTGCATGGCGCGGTGGCAATGCACGATCATGTCCAGGTCGCGGGCATGGGCGAAGACATCGGCGGAGGCGGCAAAACCGGCGGTGATAAAGTCGAACATGCACATTTTAGCGCCGCGTTCGGCCAGGAAGTCCATGCGGCGCAGGCTTTCCGAGGTGGAACCGGCGGTGACGTTATGCCAGTGCCCCTTGAATTCGCCGGTGGCGACCATGGCTTCGCCCACGGCTTCTTGCGCATAGCGAAAACGATCTTGCCAACGGCTGAAGGGCTGGCTGTTCATGTTTTCGTCGTCTTTGGTGGTGTCCAGGCCACCCACCAGACATTCATAGATGATGGTGGAATAGGCTTTGGGGGAGAGGCCGAGTTTGGGTTTGACGGTGCCGCCGAGCAACGGCCGTTCCCATTTGTTCGCCCACACCCGTTCATCGTAAATGCCCACGTGCGGGCCGGGGAACGTTTTGACCAGGGCAGTGGGGATGCGCATATCTTCCAACCGCAGCGCCGCCACCGCCTTAAAGCCAAAGACGTTGCCCACGATGGAAGACATGATATTGACGATGCTGTTTTCCTCGAATAAATCCATAGGGTAAGCGATGTAGGCGATGGCGCTGCCATCGGCGATGGCGCTGCCGTCTGAGTCATCTTCAATCGCGTACACTTTGGCCTTGTAAAAGTCAATGTCGGTCAGTTGGTTTGACCACACTTCCGTCCAGGTGCCGGTGGAAGATTCGGCGGCGACGGCGGCGGCCGCTTCCGGCATGCTGACGCCGGGTTTGGGCGTAATGCGAAAGGCGCACAGCAGGTCGGTATCGGCCGGTACGTAATCGGGCACGTAGTAATCTACGGCATAATCACGCACACCAGCCTGGTATTTCTGGCTGAGTTCGGCCGTTGGCGGCTGGCTGATGGTTTTAGGGGCAATCATGGTTGTACTCATTTCAATCAATCTCCTTTGATATGTTCGTAGTAGGCGATTCATCGCCTTCTAACTCCAATCTCCAAACTCTATCGGTATAGCACCGAACTGATTTGCATTAACTTTTCCCATCGGTGATGGGATTCAATGACGCGCCAGGTGCCGGAGCGGGAGCGGATGACGAGGGAGTGGGTGATGGCCCCGGTGGGGGTGTAGCGCACTCCGCGCAAAAAGTCGCCCTGGGTGATACCGGTGGCGGCAAAGGTGTGGTCTTCGCCGCTGGCCAGGTCGGCCAGACCCAATTTACGGCCGGCATCTATACCGGCTTCGGCCAGGCGTTGGCGTTCGTCCTCTTTCTGGGGGGCCAGGCGGCCTTGAATATCGCCGCCCAATCCGTGCAGGGCGCAGGCGGTGATCACTCCTTCGGGGGTACCGCCGATGCCCATGACGGCGTCTATGCCGGTATCGGGCAGGGCGGCCATGAGGGCGGGGGCCACATCGCCGTCGCTGATGAGACGTACCCGCGCCCCGGCCTGGCGCACGGCCGTGATCTTGTCAGCATTGCGCGGCCGGTTCAGAATGACAACGGTGACTTCTTCGACGCGGATGCCTTTGGCGCCGGCGATGGCCTGCAAGTTGGCAGCCACAGGTGCGTCCAGGTCTACCTGCTCGGCTGCTTCCGGGCCAACGATGAGCTTGTCCATGTAAAAGGCAGGGCCGGGACGCCACATGGCGCCCTGGGGAGACAGGCCGACAATGGCGATAGCGTTGTTGATGCCCTGGGCCAGCAGGTTGGTGCCTTCCACGGGGTCTACGGCTACATCTACGGTGGGACCACGGCCGTTGCCTACCCGCTCGCCGTTGTAGAGCATGGGCGCGTTATCCTTTTCCCCTTCGCCAATGACGATAACGCCGTCCATGCGCACGGTACTGAGCAAGAGACGCATGGCGTCTACGGCCGCCTGGTCGCCGGCTTCTTTTTCGCCCCGGCCAATCCAGCGGGCGGCGGAGAGTGCGGCCGCTTCGGTGGCTCGCACTAATTCCAGTCCCAGATTACGTTCCGGTTGTTCACCCATCTTGCCCTCCTTTGAAAATTATGAATTATGAAGGATGAATTATGAATTCTGTTTGTTCATATTTTCACAATCAGGATAACCGAAGCGGCGGAAAGGGAGAATGGCCGATGGGGTAGTCAGGGGGTGGGTGGGGTGGATGGTTTCAAACTACCCGTTTGGGTAGGCGGAGGAGGGAGTGGCTACGGCCGTTTATGCAAATACCACCGGCTGGCTTCGGTGCGGTTGCTGACGCCAAGCTGCTGGTAAATGTTTTGCAGGTGGAATTTGACGGTATTCTGGCTGATGTGCAGGCGATGGGCGATTTGGGCGTTGCTCAGTCCCTCGGCTGCCAGCGCCAGCACTTCGTTTTCGCGTTCGGAAAGGGTGATGTCGGGCGTGGTTGGTTGGCTGTCAGACAGCCAATGGCGGGCTGCTGCCGGAAAAACCAACTGCCCGGAGGTGATTTGCCGGATGGCCTCGGCCACTCGCTCCGGCGGATCGCTCTTGAGCAGCAGGCCATCGGCGCGCGCCGCCAACGCGGCGCGCAGCGTGTCGCTGTCGCTGTAGGCAGTTAGCAGCAAAATGTAGATGGTGGGCTGGCGTTGACGGATGGTTTGTAGGCTGGCCAGGCCGTCCAGGTAGGGCATGTGAATGTCCGTTACCACGACGTCGGGGTGGAAGCGCTCGACGGCGTCCAGCAGCCGTTCGCCATCGGTGGCGGTGGCGATAACGATGATGTCTGGCTCGGCTGCCAGCAAACTGCGCAGCCCTTCCAACACCAGCGCATGGTCATCGGCTAATACAACACGAATCGGTTTATTCATGCAGCGGTACCTTCACGATAATTTGTGTGCCGCGACCGGGGGCCGTGTGCAGTTCAAACTGGCCGTTCACCAGACCAACCCGGTCGCGCATCCCACGCAGGCCGATGTGTTCTGCCTGTTCGGTGGCTTCCGGCCCATGCAGCGGCGGCGGCGTGAACCCTTGTCCATTGTCGCTGATTTCCAGGCAGATCATCTGATCTTCCAGGGTCAGGCGGACACTCTGTTCGGTGGCGTGGGCATGGCGGTAGGCGTTGTTCAGGGCTTCCTGGCAGATGCGATAGAGGGCGATTTTGACGGGAAGGGAGGCGGGCAGCCGTTCCGGGCAGCTAATGAGGGCCACCGGGCAGCCGGTCAGGGCTTCGTGTTGTCTGACCAGGTTGTGAATGATCACGGCCGTGTCCCGTTGGGCAAAATCGGGTGCGCGAAAGGAACCGAGAAAGTGGCGAATTTCTTGCAGCGCCTCTTCCAGCAAACCGGACAGCCGCTGTAAATTCTCGTCCCACTCTGCCTCAGAAATGGCCTGTCCTTGCCGCCGTTTTTGTTTGATGAGGCTGAGTTGGGTCTGGGCGACGTAGAGGCGCTGCGCCAATCCATCGTGAATATCCAGCACAATGCGCTGCAACTCTTCTTCAGTGACAGCCAGAATGCGCCGCGCGGCCAGATGTTCTTCAATTAGTGCAGTAGGGCTGATGGGTGTGCCAGACATAAGTTTACCTGCTCTATTGTGGGTTGTGTCGCTGTGAGAATGAAGGTTATTGGTGAAGTGTCAGCGGCCTCATTGTGATTTGTTTCACGAACTCTGTCAAGGTGAGCAGCGGAAAATACATATTTCATGTTACATATGAATAGGAGAATCATTTGGGTTTTGTTCACCTATCGCTACTTGACCCCTGATCTAACCTCGTGTAGCATCCAGGAGTGTAAGGCCGTTTGGCCAAAATGCCCTTCAGGACTAATCTCAATACCCTATGAAATCAACTACTGCGACGGCAATTATTCTGGCTTTAATCATGCTGCTGCTGGTCATGGCGGCGGCGTTTGTGTTTTTGTTTCAAGGGCGGCAGACGCTAGAAGGGCAGCGGGATGATCTGGCTACGGCCGTGACCGGCCTGGATATGACCCGTACCCAATTGGACCTGGCCTTTCAATCGGTGGAAGCGACACGGCTGGCAACCGGGCAGGAATTGGCCACGGCGATTGCCGAAGCCATCCTTTACGAAGGGCAGTTGGTGGAAAGCCAGCAGCAGGTTGATACGCTCGCCGGCGAAGTGGAAACGTTGCAGGGGCAACTGGCAGCCAGCAGCACCGTCACTGCGGCCACGCCCATACCGTCTGTGGTGACAGTGCCCAGTGTGCAAATTGTGTCCCCGGCGGCGGGCACGGCCGTGACCGTCGGCCAGTCTATAGATATTGTGTTCGCCGCCGCCGATCCTGCCGGTATTGCCACCATGAACCTGCTCATCAACGGCGAATCGTTCAAAAGTTATGACCCGAACGACGCTACGCTGGTTACCGTCCGCGAATTGTGGACGCCGGCCGACCCCGGTGAGGTGGTCATTGGTGTGCTGGCGGTGAATGTGAACGGCCGTGCCAGCAACCCCACCGCCATCACTCTCACCGTTACGGCCGCTACCCAAAGCGCCGCTTTGAGCCAGTTGGCCAGCAGCGATAACGCCGCCCTGCGCGCCGAAATTGAAAGCCGCGTCGCCCAAATACGCGGTCTGGCAGCCCAGGTTCCGGTTACGACCACCTTGCTCACCAGCGCCGAACTGCGCCAGCGTGTGGAAAACGATTTGCTGGCGGATTATACTGAAGCCGACGCCCAAAAAGATTTGCTGGTCTATGCTGCCTTTGATTTCCTGCCGCCTGATTTTGACCTCTACACTTTCAGCCGCGATCTGTACAGTGAGCAAATCGCCGGTTTTTATGACCCGGAAACGGACGAGTTTGTGGTAGTTAGCGACGATGATGTGCTGGATGCCAATGAGCAGCTAACGCATGCCCACGAATATATGCACGCCCTCCAAGACCAGCACTTTAACCTGGATTTGCTGGATGATGACACGCTAGACGCCGACGCCCAGGCCGCGCTGCGGGCGTTGGCCGAAGGGGAGGCGGTGCTGCTGCAAACCCATTACATGCTGGCCGGGCACGTGAGCATGGCGGAGGTGTTGGCCAGCGCGGCCGGGGTGGAAAC
>CAADGU010000177.1 GCA_900696625.1 uncultured Chloroflexota bacterium
GAGAGTTTTGCGCCGCTGGCCGCCAGGCATAGCCTGGAATTCACGGCCGTACCCGGCAACGCCGAACAACTCATGACCGGCAGCAGCGGCATCTCCCTGGCCGAATCCGGTTACAAGGTCTGGCAAATGTGGCAGGCGCTCAAGGCGTCCTATTGGCAATTAGCCGCTGGCATCACCGAAGCCCTCTCCCAGCCAGCCATCGGGCAAACCGACGCTATTATCAACCAACTTCCCGGCGGCCTGTTTGGCCTGGATCTGGCCGAGAAGCTGCACATTCCCCACATCACCGCCGCCGTCATGCCCCTGCTGCGCACCCGCGCCTTTCCCATGCTCGCCTTTCCACCAGGGCTGGCCTTTTTACCCGGCTACACCCCCCTCACCTACCGGCTGGCGGAGCAAATCGTCTGGTCTGGCTTTCGCCAGGCGGTGAACCGCTGGCGTAAAGACGTATTGGGGCTGCCACCACAGCCATTCTGGGGTCGTTTTAGCCAGATGGGGCAGTTCCCCACGCTGCTTGGGTTTAGCGAACAGATTGTGCCCCGCCCGCCTGATTGGGGCGCCAATGTTCATTTCACCGGCTACTGGCAGCCCCAAGAGCCGGAATGGACGCCGCCCGAACCGCTGCTGCGCTTTTTGGCAGATGGATCGCCGCCCGTTTTTATCGGCTTTGGCAGTATGCCCGTGCGTGATCCGCAGCGGGTGACGCAAACGGTGCTGGAGGCCGTGCAGAAGAGTGGACAACGGGCCATCCTGCATTCTGGCTGGGCGGGCATTGGGCAAGCCGAGTTACCCGCTGCGGTTTACCAACTGGATTATGCGCCATACGGCTGGTTGTTTCCCCAAATGGCGACTGTGGTGCATCATGGCGGTTCAGGCACCACTGGGTTTGGCTTTTGGGCCGGTGTGCCCACCGTTCTGGTCCCTTTCCTGTTTGACCAGTTTTATTGGGGTCGGCGGATTGAGGCGTTGGGCGTAGGGCCGGCGCCCGTACCCTATAAAAAGTTGACAGCCGAACGATTGGCAGCGGCCATCGAAACGGCCGTGACCAATCCCCTCATCCGCCAACGCGCCGCCGATCTGGGATGCCTGATCCGGCAAGAAGAAGGGGTTGCCAACGCCGTCACCATCGTTAAACAGATTTTGACCGATTTTCGTGGAGTAAACTCATGAAGCCCATTCGTATCCTTGTTGTTGATGACCACAAGCTGTTCCGCGAAGGATTGGCGGCTCTGTTAAACGCCGCCCCGGAAACGGCCGTCGCCGGTGAAGCCGCTACCGGCGCAGAAGCCATCGCCCAGGCCGCCGCCGTCACGCCCGACGTCATCCTCATGGACATCCAGATGCCGGACATGAACGGCATCGAAGCCACCCGCCGCATCCTGGCCGACCAGCCAACTACCAGGGTTATCATGCTGACCATGTTGGAAGATGACGATTCGCTCTTTGCGGCCATGAGCGCGGGGGCGCGGGGCTACATTTTGAAGGGGGCGGATAAGGCGGAAGTGTTACAGACGGTCACGGCCGTTGCCGAAGGGCAGGCGCTCTTTGGCCCGGCCATTGCCCAACGGCTGCTGCGCTTCTTCCAGACCGACAGACCCTTAACCAACGAATTACCCCCCACCGAAACGTTCCCCGACCTGACCGACCGCGAGCGGGAGGTGCTGGCACTGATCGCCCAGGGCAAAAATAACAGCGACATCGCCGAAATCCTGGTCATCAGCCCCAAAACGGTGCGCAACCACATCACCAGCATCTTTAGCAAACTGCAAGTGGCCGACCGTGCCGAAGCCATCGTCAAGGCGCGGGATGCGGGGTTGGGGGGGCGGGTAAATAGATAATTAGGAAATTGGGAGATTGGGAGATTGATCAGGTTTGAGTTGCCCAAAGTTGGTTAAGAGGTAGATTGAAACCGGGGAGAATATCTTCCAGCGTGAGGGCACCGTTTAACGCAAACTCTTGAATGGCCGTTGGGGAGCGGTAAAGGGCGATGGTTTGTTCTTCCGGTTCGACGATGAGTACGGCCGTGACGCCTATCTCAAAATACTCCTTTATCTTCTTGCGCACCTCACTCCAACGGTCAGATGGAGACATCACTTCCACAATCAGTTCTGGGGCCACATCCATAAAGCCACCGGGTGTGGCCTGCGCCAACCGCTCGTGGGAGATATAAAGCACATCCGCCCCCCGCACCGTATCCGGGTCACGCCGGGTGTACACGCCCACTTCGCCCACCATCACCACGCCCAGATCATGTTTCTCAACAAAATTCCCCAATAATCTCGCCATTTCAAATTCATAACGGCCGTGTGGCATCTTTGTCGGACTCAACTTCACTATCCTTCCTTCCACCAGTTCACACCGGCCCAGATCACCCATCGCCGCCAATTCCTCGCCAGTAATGAGCGCCTCTTCTTTTTCTTTTACCTGGAGTGACTCTTGCTGTGCGATCATGCTATTGACCCTACCACACAAATTCATCCCGCCAATCTGGCCCGCAGTATACACCATTTCCCGCAAAGCCCGAAGCCAGACCACCGATTACCGATTACCAATTTGGGTAATTGAATAAAGGGAATGGGGCAGGATGTTTGTTGGAATCATGTGCCTGCCTTCCACGTATGTTATACTTTTGCTCTGTACATCTAATTTTACCGACAAAAGGAACAGAAAATGCGTAGCACCCGATTGATATTTGTTGTATTGTCTTTCTCGTTGGCGATGACAGTAATAGGGGTGATGGCCACGGCCGTTTCCCGCTCCCTGGCTCTCACGGAAGATGCGTCTCTAGCACAATGGCAGGATGAACCGGCAAACCAGTTTCTCGGCAACGGCATTACTTTGACCAAAACGGTGGGCACAGACCCAGCCGTTTGTGCCACAACCGACCACATTACCGTGACGCTGGGTACTGAGGTTGTCTATTGCTACTCCGTTACCAACAATTCGGCGACCACGCTGGATTACCACACAATAGAAGACAGCGACCTGGGAATTGTTCTAAATCAATTTCCTTACGCTTTAGCGCCAGGAGCCAGCGCTTTCATTACCACCAGCGCCACCCCTCTGCAAAGCAGCACAAACACGGCAACATGGACGGCCGAAGACCCCGCTGACTATAATTTAATAACCGGCACATGCACATTCCCGGATATTAGCGCCACCGGCACACCCCTTGACCTCTCCGACGACGGCGAAGTTGATCTGACGTTGCCTTTCTTGTTCCCCTTTTACAACCGCCTGAGCGACCAGATAACCGTCAGCAATAATGGCGTGGTCGTTCTGGATTACCCTGGTTTTAATGTTCCCTTCACGAATGGTCCTCTTCCATCTTCACAGTTGCCCCACGCCATCGTACCGTTTTGGGATGACCTGGACAGCGAGACAGGGAATGTGTACGTCGGTCTTTATACCTACACTTTAGCTCTAGAAAACGACCTGTTGGCGCCGCCCATAGATAATGCTCAGGGTGCAATGTCTTATTATGTGATTCAATGGCATGAACGATCTCACTTTCCAGGGCCAAGTGCCAGCACCGTCACATTTGCCATTGGCTTGATCGTGCCTGGTCAGGGTTTCGATGGTTATATGTTTTTCTGTTATCCAGACACTACCTTTGGTGATCCTGCCCTGGATTATGGTGCGTCAGCCACCATTGGCATCAACAGTGGCGGATCTATTGCTGAACAGTTTTCTTACAACACCGCCCATCCGGAACTGACCGGCACATTTGGTATGGGCTTTATTCCGTTGGGGGGTGGGCAGGCTCATGCGGCTGAAGATACGGCCCATGTCGCCGTTCTCCGCTTTGTATACCTGCCTGTTGTGGTAAAGCCGTAAAACAAAAACGTAAACCGAAGTCCGAGGTCGGACTTCGGTTTACGGATTCCCAATCTCCACCAACACCTCACCCCGCGCCACCGTCTGCCCTGGCGTCACGTGTACGGCCGTGACCACCCCACTCAGCGGCGCACGAATTTCATTTTCCATCTTCATCGCTTCCAACACCAGAATGGAGCTGCCCGCTTCCACGGCGTCGCCCACCTGCACCCGCAGGTGCGTAATCAGGCCGGGAATGGGCGCTTTGACACGGCCGTCGCCGCTGCGCGGGCGGCTCACCTGGGCATCCAGGTCTTTAATCTCCAGCCGGTGCAGCCCGCTAAACGCCTTAATCCAGGTCAGATGGGGATCCATAACAAACTCATACGGCCGTTCAGCCACCACCAGCCACTCCAACTCCCCATTGCGCAGCGCCGCCTCCGGCAGCAGCACCTTCACCCGCTCCCCATCCACCATCACCTCATACCCCGACCCATTCGGCGATGGTAAATTCAACATCACCTCATACGTGTGCCCATCTATTGTGACTTGTAGGTTACTCATTTTGGTACTCTTTTGCTCAAGTTAGCAGTGAGCGGTGAACAGTGAGCAGTGGGTGACGAACAACTGCTCCCTGCCCACTGCTATACCAACGAAGGGCATAATCTGACATTTTAGCCGGCGGTTGAAACCGCGCCTACA
>CAADGU010000178.1 GCA_900696625.1 uncultured Chloroflexota bacterium
CGCAATAGAAATCCGATTTCTTCTGAGAAATCGGATTTCTTTAGCTCTTCTTCCACTTCCAAAATTTCTTGCAACTGCGCCACAAACCAGGGGTCAAAGCCCGTTTCGGCGGCTATTTCGGTGAGGGTACGGCCGTGTCCCAACCGCACCGCCACATTCCACAACCGCTGCGCTGTGGGCACCCGCAGCGATTCCGGCGTGGCCTTTTCTGCCAGCAGGCGGCTGAAACCGGGCGCGCCAATTTCCAGGCCGCGAATTGCCTTGTTCAGCGCTTCCGGGAAGGTGCGGCCAATGGCCATCACCTCGCCCACGCTCTTCATCTGCGGCCCCAGGCGGGCATCCACGCCGGGGAACTTCTCAAAATTCCAGCGCGGAATTTTGACCACGCAATAATCAATGCTCGGCTCAAAACTGACGGGCGTCACCCGCGTGATGTCGTTGGGAATCTCGTCCAGCGTGTACCCCACCGCCAACAACGCCGCAATTTTGGCGATGGGAAAACCCGTCGCCTTACTCGCCAACGCCGAAGAGCGAGAAACACGCGGATTCATCTCGATGACGATGACCTCGCCGTTGGCCGGGTTGACGGCAAACTGTACATTGCTGCCGCCCGTTTCCACGCCCACCGCCTGCATCACCCGCTTGGCCAGGTCGCGCAGGTGTTGGTACTCCTTGTCCGTCAGCGTGTAAGCCGGAGCGACGGTGATGCTGTCGCCGGTATGTACGCCCATCGGGTCTACGTTTTCAATGGAGCAGACGACGACAAAGTTGTCGGCGCGGTCGCGCATCACTTCCAGTTCATACTCTTTCCAGCCGAGCAGGGAACGTTCGATCAGCACCTCCCCCACCGGGCTGGAACGCAGGCCGTGAGCGACGATGGCCTCGAATTCGTCCCGCGTTTCGGCAATGCCGCCGCCGGTACCGCCCAAGGTGAAGCTGGCGCGGATGAGGGCGGGGAAGCCAATGTCCTTGACTGCTTTCCATGCCTCCTCTACTGAATACACGAAATGGCTCACAGGCACAGGTACACCGGCGGCAATCATCGCCTGCTTAAATTTGGAGCGGTCTTCGGCCAGCCGGATGGCCGTCAAATCAGCGCCAATGAGCTGCACACCATGTTTTGCCAGGATGCCGGACTCGGCCAATTGCACGGAGAGGTTCAGGCCGGTTTGCCCGCCAACGGTGGGCAGCAGGGCGTCCGGCTTTTCGATTTCAATAATTTTCTCCACCAGGTCAGGCGTCAGCGGCTCGACGTAGGTAGCGTCGGCCATGTCCGGGTCGGTCATAATGGTGGCGGGGTTGGAGTTGACCAACACAACGCGATACCCCTCGCGGCGCAGCACCTTACACGCCTGCACGCCGGAGTAGTCAAATTCACACGCCTGCCCAATGATAATGGGGCCAGAGCCGATAATCAGAATGGAATGGATGTCAGTTCGTTTGGGCACGGCCGTCCCCCATTAAATCTACAAACTTATCAAACAACTCGTCCGAATCGTGCGGGCCGGGGGAACTTTCCGGGTGGTACTGCACGGAAAAGGCGCGGTAGCCAGGCGCATCTATGCCTTCGCAGCAGTTGTCGTTGAGGTTGATGTGCGAATTGAGCGCGCCGTCCGGCAAGGTCAGGGCGTCTACGGCAAAACCGTGATTGTGGCTGGAGATTTGCACACGGCCGTGCGCCACCACCTGCACCGGCTGATTTCCCCCCCGATGTCCAAACTTCAACTTGTACGTGCTGGCCCCCAGTGCCAGCCCCAAAATCTGATGCCCCAGGCAAATGCCAAAAATCGGCTTCTGGCCAAGCAGTTCCCGCACGGCCGTCACCGCATACGTACACGCCGCCGGGTCGCCCGGCCCATTGGACAAAAAAACCCCATCCGGGTTCATCGCCAATACATCGGCAGCGGGCGTGGTCGCGGGCACCACCGTTATCCGGCACCCCTTCCCCGCCAACAACCGCAACATATTCCGCTTAATCCCAAAATCATACGCCACCACATGATGCCGCTCGCTGCTCGCGGACGCTGCGTCCGTCGCCCACTGCTCACTGCTCACTGCCAACTGCGCACTTTTCCCTGATCCCGGCTGCCACCAATCGGCTGCTTCCGTCCAGTGGTACGGTTCGACACAGGTCACTTCACGGACGAGATCGAGGCCGTTCATGTCGCGGGCGGCGCGGGCAACGGCCACCAATTCGGCCGCATCCGTCATTTCACTGGAAAGCACCGCCCGCATGGCCCCATACGTGCGAATGTGGCGCACCAGGGCGCGGGTATCCACTTCGGTGATACCCACCACGCCCCGTTCCGCCAGATAGTCAGGCAGGGATTTGGTGGCGCGCCAGTTGCTCACCACCGGGCTGAGGCTGCGCACCACAAAACCCGCAGCCCACACACGGCCGCTTTCATCATCGGCCAGATTGCAACCAGTGTTACCAATATGCGGCTGGGTCATGGTCACAATCTGGCCGTGATAAGAGGGATCGGTGAGGATTTCCTGGTAGCCGGTGAGGCTGGTGTTGAAGACGATTTCACCGGTAGTCGTCCCCATTGCGCCAAAAGCCAGACCGGGCCAGGTGGCGCCGTCTTCGAGAGCGAGTAGAGCGGGTTGATTCATAGGTAATCGGTTATCGGTAATCGGTAACTGTTTACCGATTACCGGAATAAGGACAAAACGGCCGTATTCTATCACCACCGCCTGCGCCTGGACATACGCTTTCCTCCAAAAGTTGGTGGGGGTGTTTGGCAATTTCGTCTTAGAAGGGGATGTCCTGATTGGTCAGGCGCTGGTACCAGGCGTTGAGCCATTTCATCGCTTCATCGTACTTTTGGGTAGGTAGTTCGCGGTAGGCGGAGATTTCAAAATTGCGGTACAGCTCGCCATAGACTGCGCCGTATTCATTGCGGCCACTGCGCTGCGACATCACCAACCCAATCGCCCGCACTGCCTGGGAAATGCGGCTGGCCTGTTCACGAGAGATAAACCGCTCCGGATTACTGAGAGTGGCCTCTATCGTTTCTAAACGTTGTTCATATTCATCAAGCCGTGCCCTGAATAAAATCTGATTACGCGCCAATTGCAGCATACCCTGAATAAGCTTATAGGCCTGTACCTCGGGTGTATCTTCTGCCAATAGTTCCTCAAAAGTAGGATCCATCGTCAGACGACCTTCCTGGAAAGCCTCCCAAAGCACTTTTGCTACCTCTTCCTGGTATTTTTCCAGTTTGGGTCTAATCTCTTCGCGCACCCGCCTGGTATCGAGGCCAGCAAGCCACAACGGCACTAAATCTACCCGCAGCAAATTTGCCTGTTGTCGTCCGCCACCACCGCTTTGGCCAGGGGGTAACATGATGTTACCCCCTGTGTACCCTTTTGCCAGAATGTGGTTCTCTTTAATTCGCCGAATCTGCCCTTGCCGGGCTATGCCAATGGCTTCACAAAGGTGTCTCACCGAAACATAAATCTGTCCATCGGCTGCGCGAGCGGCCATCAACTCATCATCATAAAACATGACGGTTTTTTGTTCCACAATAGTAAGCATATTTCCCTCATTCATTGGCCTGCTACCCTCATTTGATTTTTGTTTTGTTTGCCGCGCACCGCCTGGGAGATGCGGCTGGCCTGTTCACGAGAGATAAAGCGTTGTGGATCACTCAGCGTCGCTTCAATCGCTTCCAACCGTTGTTGATGGTCGGCTAGAATTGCCTGCTGCATATCCTGGCGGGCTTCCAATAGAACCTGATTACGTGTCAACTTGACCAATGCCTGCAACATTTTGTATGCCTGAACGGCATCCGTGTCAGCCTGTAGGAGCGCATCAAAATCGGGATCGGCCGTGAGATGACCTTGTTGAAATGCCTCCCACAACACGGCGGCGGCCTGTTCCTGGAATTTTTCCAGTTTGGGGCGCACCTGCTCATTAACGGCACTGGTGCGTATACCGGGCAACCACAACGGCACCAGGTCAACCCGTAACACGTAATTGTCTTGCATCCCGCCGGGGGTAGCCAATTTGGCTACCCCTAAACCTCTGGCCAGAACGGTATGGCGTTCTATTCGCCGTCGTTGGGCCTGAGTATCCAGACCTATGGCACGGCACATCTGGCTGATAGAGGCATAAATCTGCCCACTAACTAACCGCACGGCCGTTAATTCATCCCCATAAAACTCAACTTCCCGCTGCTCAACGGGCACAAGCGCGTTTATCTCTGCCATCACCTATCGCCGCCTCCTTGCAATCAAAAACATCACGATTATACCTGCACCGATCAGGCGCGGAAGTGGGCTTCCAGTCGGGGCAGGTCAACCCCGGTTGACGCCAGCGCCACGATGCTGTCCAGCGGCGGGCTGCCCTTGATGTATAGCTCCGTCTCCAAATCCAGGTCAGGCAGCAGCACCACACTGCGATTACCCCGCTGATCCAGAATAACACCTTCGCCTTCCCATCCCGGATTTTGCAGCAAATAGACCAGCTTCCAATGCGTATTCGACAACC
Organism: uncultured Chloroflexota bacterium; assembly: GCA_900696625.1. Taxonomy (GTDB): domain Bacteria; phylum Chloroflexota; class Anaerolineae; order Promineifilales; family Promineifilaceae; genus CAADGU01. The sequence continues at coordinate 4,496 of CAADGU010000178.1, forward strand.
GTTCAGCCTGGCGCACACTGCCGATGACGGCATCGGCCGTACCCACCCGTTCCAAAATAGCGGCCGCATCCAGCAGCGGTTGGCCGCGCAGGTGGGCGCGCAATTGCTGGTGAACCACCAGGTCAAGGTAGCGGCGCAGGGGGCTGGTGGATTGGGCATACAGGTTCAACCCCAACCCGGCGTGGATGCCGGGCGACGTGACCTGCTGGCTGCGCTGCAATCTTTTGCGCAGGGCAAGCATTTCAGACGGCCGTACCGGTTCCCGTTCGTCCACATCCGGCGGGTCTTGGATGGTGAACGGCAGGGGAATGTTGTGCTGCACCGCGTACCGCGCCACCGCTTCCCCGGTCATCAGCATCGCCTCCATCACCAGGGCACGGCTGCGTAAGGGGGGCAACGGCCGTATCACCACTTCCCCCTCTTCCACCCGCACCTTCACCTCCGGCAGTTCAATAAACACCGCGCCGTTTTCGCGGCGGCGCGCCTCAAAGCGCCGCGCCAATGCATATAGGGCAACAAACGGCTCTTCGGCCAGCCGCGCTTCCACCTGCTCATAAGTCAGGCGCGTCACCCGCACCCAACTGGGCACAATCTCCACCCCAACAATGCCACCATCGGCCGCTAAATCCAATCCAAACGACAGCGCGGGCGACATCTCGTCCAGTCCTAACCCTAACATGTGTGTGACCACAGGCGGCAGCATGGGCACCGTGCCTTCGGGCAAATAGAGGTTGGCGGCGCGGGCACGGGCTTCTTCATCCGCCGGACTGCCAGGGGGAACCAACGCAGCCACATCGGCCACATGTACCCACAGCCGATTGCCATCCAGGCTCAGCGCGTCGTCCGGGTCCTGGTTGTCTTCATCGTCAATGGCAAACGCGGGCAGGTGGGTGAGGTCGCGGCGGTCTTCAGTGGGTAATGGGGTAATGGGGTAATTGGGAGATTGGGTGGGCAGACCGAGGCGTTGGGGGTAGGGGTTGACCATTTTGTCCCAGTAGCCGATTTTGAGCAGAAGGGCATGGGCCTGTTCGGGGCTTTCCGATTGGCCCAGAGTACGCAAAATTTTGCTGTTCTCGCGTTGTTTGGTAGCCAGGGCCACCAACTCTTGTAGATAACCGGCATCTTCGGGCTGGTAACGGCCGTCTTGCAACCTCCCCAAAAAATCCTGCCACTGTTGTTCGGCGGCAGCTTTGGCAGCCCGTTCCGCCTGAATGTGGGCTACCACGTCAGGTGCATGCACCACAATGGCTTCCGGGACGCCCCCCACATACAAACCATCGGCTAACTGCTGCCAGATAGCCCAGGCGGTCGCCGGCGTAAATTCGTCATACACCAGTTCGGCCAGTTCCGGCAGCGTGGTAGTTTGCCCGGCCAGCAGTTCACAGGCGGTCTGCATATCGCCGGGCGGCGGTTGCAAGCGAGACAACACGGGCGCGGGGCCAGGATGCAGCAATATGACATCTTTAGGGCGAACACTTAGGCGGCTGCCATCTGGCAGTTCGATGAACAGTTTCTTGCCGGTCTGCACCACCCGACCGGGCTGGTTTTTATACACAATCAGGCTGTCAATTTGCAGTTCTTCGTCAGGCATAAGCCCGTTTATATCATCTTCTGGCCGGGGGGCAATTGGGTGAAGGGAAGCTGCACCACAAATGTTGCCCCGTTGTCAGGGATGCTATGGGCCGCTACGTGGCCATAATGGCGCAGCACAATTTTGCGACAAATGGCTAAACCGAGACCGGAGCCTTCATAGGCCTCACGGCCGTGCAGCCGTTGAAAGACGCCAAAAATCCGTTCGCCGTCCTGCGGCTCAAAACCGATGCCATTATCGGTGATATGGATTTCCAGCAGGTCACGGCCGTTCACATCTACACGCTCGCCCCGCACATCCACCTCTGGCGCCACCCCCGGACGATGAAACTTCAAGGCGTTACTGATCAGGTTCTGGAAAAGCTGCCGCATTTGCGTGGCGTCGGCTTCAATGGTGGGCAAGGGCTGAACGGTGACACGGCCATTGACGCGCTCAATTTGGGCTTCTAGATCAGATAAAACGGCGTGGAGGACGGCCGTTAAATTGACCGGCTCAAACGGACGATCCTGTGTTTGCACCCGTGAATACAGCAGCAGTCCATCCAGCAACGACTGCATGCGCACCGCCGAACGTTCCAACCGCTGCAAATAATCCAAACCCCGCTCGTCCAACCGCTCACCATACCGCGAACGCAACCGCTCCCCAAACGTCAGAATCTTACGCAGCGGCTCTTGTAAATCGTGGGAAGCCACAAAAGCAAACTCTTGCAGCTCAACATTGCTCCGCTCCAGTTCCTTCTCATGCGCTCGCCGCTGCTCATCAGCCCGCTTGCGCTGGAGCGCATTCACAATCACCGAGGTCAACAACGTCAACATCGTCACCCATACATCTGGCCACTCCACCTCCACGCCCACCGCTCCAAAAAAACCTAACGCTCCCACCAATTGCCCCTGATAAAACATGGGCACAAACAACATACCCCGAAACCCATACTGAGACATCCAGGTATTCAGGCCTGGCAAATTTTCCACATCTTGACGCCGGGAAATAATCAGGTTTTCACCTGCCGCAAAGCGCATCATCGTCAGGTTCAGTTGCCGCACCACCACATTTTGCAATTGCGATTTCTGTGAATCAGCGGAATCGGCGCACCACTCATGTGTATTCGTGATCCGCGCCAGATCATCATAAAACATGAATACCGCGCTGCGCACAGCCCCGGCAAACTCTGCCGCCAACCGCAGCGCCTCATCAATCGCCGCATCTACCTGGTTGGGAGATAAATTGATGAATTGGGCAGCCATTTCCGCCACAAACTGCTCCATCGCCAGGCGTTGGCTAAGCGCCTGTTCTACCTGATGGCGGTCCGTCATGTCTCGGTTTAATGCCAACGCGCCTACCGGCTCACCGGCATTATTCCGCAATAACGTCACTTTGGCCCACACGCGCAGCTGCCGGCCATCGCGGCATGTCTGGACGGACTCCCCTTCATAATAACCCTGGCTAACCAGCCGTTCTACCGCCTCTTCATAAGAAATGCCGATTTGATATTGGGGAATGACATCATTGACAAACTGCCCCAACACCTCTTCCGCTTCCCAACCATACATGGCAGCGGCGGCCATGTTCCAGCTTAAAATATGAAACCGCAAATCCGTGATGACGACCGCATCACGCATGGTATCCAGCAGCACTTTCTGCTGTTCTAAATTTAATATGGTGTGCATAACAGTACCCAACCTGGCCTCGCCCTTGCCGTTACACATGGTTTGACACATCTGGGCGCATGGTTAATGTGCATCATATACCGCTTTGTTTCACAAGGCAAAAATTGCTGGCAACTGTTCACAGCGGCGATTGTCTATCCGGCTGCCCTATGCCGGGCACGGCCGTTACGCTACAATAATCGCCTTATGATCAATTTGTATGACCTGAGTTACCCGGCGCTGGAAAATCTGCTGCAAAGCTGGGGCTTTAGCCCCTACCATGCCGGCCGCATCTGGACCTATCTCTACCAGGAACAGGCGGCGATGGCAGCGGCAATGACCGATCTGCGGCCAGATTTACGGGAAAGGCTGGTGGCAGAAACGGCCGTGCCCCTGCCCCACCCCCATCTGGACACCCACAGCAGCGATGGCTTCACCCGCAAATTCCTGCTGGCGCTGGCCGATGGGCAAACCATTGAAACCGTTCTCATGGGGTTCAAAGGGCGGGCCACCGCCTGCGTCAGCACCCAGGTGGGCTGCGCCATGGGCTGCGTCTTTTGCGCCACCGGGCAAATGGGCTTCACCCGGCACCTGACCGCCGGGGAAATTGTGGGGCAGGTTTTATTCATAGACCGCCTCTTACAAGCCACCAACCCTTCGGCAAACTCAGGGCAAGGGCAGCGACTACGTAACATTGTTCTCATGGGCATGGGCGAACCGATGCACAACTACGAGGCGACGATGACGGCCGTAGACATCCTCACCCACCCCAAAGGCCTGGCCATCGCCTCCCGCCACATCACCCTTAGCACGGTGGGCGTTGTGCCCGGCATCGTCCGCCTGGCGGACGAGGGGCGGCAGGTGCGGTTAGCCGTCAGTCTGCACGGCGCTACCGACGCCGAGCGGCAGGCGCTGGTACCGCCCGCCCGCCGCTGGCCTCTGGCCGAACTGCTGGACGCCTGCCGCTACTACACCCAAAAACGCAAACGGCACATCTTCTTTGAATGGACGCTGATTGAGGACAAAAATGATGCACCCGAACAGGCGCATGCCCTGGGCCAGCTTTTGCAAACCATTCCCGCCCACGTCAACCTGATCCCCTTGAACCCCACGCCGGGATATGAGGGATTGCCCACGGCACGGCCGTCGGTCAAACAATTCCAGGCCATCCTCACCACCTACGGCATCCCCAGCACCGTCCGCCAGCGCCGCGGCATAGACATCGCCGCCGGCTGTGGGCAATTGAAAGTACTCACGTGATCAAGGGTTCACGTAAACACATGAACACATGAATACGTAAACACTTTATCACCCCCTTTTCGCTTTACCTTAAAATGGGAAAACTGAGTATACTAAACAGGCTAACTGCTGGTGGCGCGTACCACACATTCAGGCCACCAGACTGGCAGGCAAAGATAACAATATGGAAGAGTCCACATTAACCGGGAAAACCATTGGCAAATACCACATTGAAGAGCGGCTGGGTCGTGGTGGTATGGCCGAGGTCTACAAGGGGTATCAAGAGAGCCTCGATCGCTACGTCGCTATCAAGATCATGCACACCTTCCTCAGCAGCGAGGATGACTTTTTGCAGCGATTTAAGCGGGAAGCGCGAGCCATGGCGGCGCTGGGCCACCCCAACATCGTCCGCGTCTATGATTTTGACACCTATGGCAAGGACAGCTACTACCTGGTCATGGAGTTCATTGACGGTGGTACGCTGAAGCAAAAACTGGAAGAATTGGCGGCAGCCGGTGAAAGTTTCCCCCTGGAACAATCGGTCAAAATGATTGCCGATGTGGCCGACGCCCTGGCTTATGCCCACCGGCGCGGCATGGTACACCGGGACATTAAACCGGCTAACATCATGCTGCGCAAAGAAACCGGCCAGGCTGTGCTGACCGATTTTGGCATTGTTAAGCTGATGGGCAGCCAGACAATGGCCTATACCGCCACCGGGGCGCTCATCGGCACCCCCTCTTACATGTCGCCGGAGCAAGCATTGGGCAAACCGGGTGACGAGCGGGTTGACATCTACTCGTTAGGCGTCCTGCTTTTCCAGATGGTGACAAACCAGTTGCCCTTTGCCGCCGATACGCCTCTGGCAGTGGTGATGAAACACGTCAATGAGCCAATACCGCAGCCGGTGACGTTTAACCCGAACATCCCCCTGGATTTACAAAACGTCATCATCAAGGCGCTGGCAAAAGACCCGGATGCCCGTTTCCAGACGGCGGCGGAAATGGCGGCGGCGCTGCGGGCCATTAACTGGTCTGGCGAGCGGGCGACAACGGCCGTGACCCCCCTCGCCGGTGTTACGGCCGTCACCCCATCCCCCGACTACACCGCCCCCGGCATGACCATAGCCGCCCAAACGGCCGTCGGCGGCGGCCAAACCTCTACGGTGATACACACCCCGGCCGAACAAACGGCCGTGGCGACGCCAACAGAAACGGCCGTCGCCCCACCCGCCCGCAAAATCCCCGCCTGGGTCTATGCTGTCGTCGCCGTTGTTTTCCTACTCATCATTGGCGGTGGGCTGTTTGCCAGCGGCGCATTGGGCGGTGGTGGAGACGAAGGCAACGAAACACCGCCCGTCATTGCCGTAGATGAGGCTACCAATACGCCCACGGCCGTAGCTACCGCCACGGAAACCGCAGCGCCGGTCACGCCGACACCCAACCAGGTAGCCACGCAGTTAGCCGAACTGTCCGGCGCCCTGACCGTGGCCGCCGCCACCGATACACCCACGGTGACACCCACCGCCTCGCACACACCGGCTGCTTCGGCCACGCCATCGCCAACTGTAGACCCTACTACCGCCTTTTTAGCCAGTTGTGAGCCCACCGCGCGGCTGGTTTCCACCACCAGGGTCAATACCACATCCAACGCCGTTTTCCCCAACAGCGGCTTTACGGCGCAGTGGGTGCTGGAAAACAACAGCAATTGTCCCTGGCCGGCCGACCTGGTTTGGGCTTACGTGGAGGGGGAAACATTTGGCTATGAGGATGATCCCATCCCGGTGGGCACGGCCGTAGCCCCCGGCGCCCGCGCCACCCTCACCGCCGACTTCACCTCCCCCAACAACACCGGCACCTATGAAAGTACCTGGCAGTTACAAAACGCCAACGGTGACGCCATCGGCGTGCCGCTCACCTTCAGCTTTTTGGTGGTGCCGCGGCAGACGCCCACCCCCACCGCCTCGCCCACCTCGGCTGTGCCCACCGCCACCCCATCCCCCACGCCCGGCGCGGGTGTGGCCAACTACATCTTCACGGTGGAATCGTGTGAATACCCCGGCAACGGCCCCGATTGGCGCTGCCAGATCACCATCTTCCCTTATCTAGACGGCGGCAGCGGCGGTCAATTCACCGTTTTCGTTTTTGACCGGCCCGGTGGTCAGGCAACTGAATATCGCGGCGCGGGGCCATTCACCCACTTCCCCCAGGCGCGGCGCTGCGCGGCATATAACCACGAAATCCGCGTCGTTGAAGACACCACCGCCACCCAAAAATCAGGCCAGATTTATATTGACCCCAATAACCATTTCCCCGGTGGCTGTACCTTGCCGTAAAGAATGTAATTGGGTAATTGGCGTCTCAATTACCCAATTACCTCCACCTCCCCCTCATGCACCCGATACACCCTGTCTGCCAGGGGCACAATTTCGGGGTTGTGGGTAGCCATAATCAGCGTTTTGCCCGCGTCGCGGGTTAATTTGAGTAAAAGCGCCATCACCATTTCGCCAGTTTCTTCATCCAGGTTGCCGGTGGGTTCATCGGCCAACACCAGCAGCGGATTGTGCGCCAGGGCGCGGGCGATGGCCACGCGCTGCTGTTCACCGCCGGAGAGTTTGTCGGGGAAGGTGTGCTGCCGGTCGGCCAGCCCCACCTGTTCCAGTAAAGTGAGCGCCGATTGGGTAGCAGCACGGCCGTTGCGCCCGGCCAACTCCTGCGGCAGCGTTACATTCTCCAACACCGTCAGCGTAGGAATCAGGTTGAAGAACTGAAAGACAAAACCGATATGGTCGCGGCGGAAAAGGGTGCGCTGCCGTTCGTTCAGGTCGGTGATGGCGGTGTGGTGGATGGTGACACGGCCGTGTGACGGCTTCTCGATCCCGCAGATAAGATTCAACAACGTACTTTTGCCACTGCCACTCTTGCCCAACAGTGCCGCAAACTCCCCCTCATAAAATTGCACATTCACAGCCTGCAACACCTGGCGCAGCCGATCCCCTTCCTGGAAATCCTTACTCAAATTTTCGAGACAGATAAACGAGTTCATTAATTGATCAATCCTTTTGTGCCAGATGGTACTCGCTTAGACCTGACAGGTTTTTTCAGGCCCAAAACCTAGCTCTTTGGGAATTCATGGGGTTGACACACTGTGATGCGTGACGAGTGATGCGTGACCAGAGAGACCACACACATCACTCATCACATGTCACGCCGAACCCCATGAAATCCTCTGGAGCCAAAAATCTGTCAGTTCCCCAGACAAGATGAGCGTTTTTACATTTTTCTATACAAATCAATCAAATATCTTGACAAAACATGTACATTAGGAATACAATGGGTGTGTATATGAAGTTTAGACCAGGAAAAAACAATGACACTAATTAACCCCATCGAATCATTATCCGTTAAGGAAAACAGCCAATCTAACAAAAGAACAAAGTTCAGGAAAATTGCCATCTGGCTGGCGGCCATTGTATTGGCTGCAATGTTGTTGGCAACCGCCGGTTTTGTCGCCTGGGCGGGTGATGCGGCTGACCCCATGCCGGAAGCCATCGCCGCCCTCGTCTCTGATGAGCAGGTGCTGGTGACGGAAGACAACTGGATCACCTTTACCCCCACCGCCGCGCCGCCAACAACCGGCCTGATCATTTATCCTGGGGGCCGGGTAGATGCCCGCGCTTATGCGCCTGCCGCCCACGCCATTGCCAGCCAGGGATATCAGGTGGTGATTGTGCCCATGCCGCTTAATCTGGCATTTTTCAATGCCAATGCGGCATCTGATGTCATCGCCGCCTATCCTGAGATCGAACAATGGGCCATTGCCGGGCATTCACTGGGCGGGGCCATGGCGGCGCAATACGCCTACAACCAACCGGGCAAAGTAGCAGGGCTGGCGCTGTGGGCAGCCTACCCAGCCAGCAGCAGCGATTTATCCAACAGTGATCTGGCTGTTGCATCTGTTTATGGTACGGAAGATGGTCTGGCTTCTGTAGCAGATGTTGAGAATGCGCGAAATTTGCTGCCCGCTGATGTACAATGGTGGCCGATTGTAGGTGGTAATCATGCCCAGTTTGGCTGGTATGGCGACCAGTCTGGGGATAATCCCGCCACCATTGATCGTACAACACAGCAGGCGCAACTGTTAGAAGCTACCCTAAATCTGCTAAATAATCTGAAACCAGAGTAAGAAATCAGCCATATACAAACTCTACTTACTACCCATCGGATTTAGCTACCCCTGACCAATCAGCTTTATTTTGCAACTGCTAAGGAGATTAAGATGAACAAGACGATGAAAAACAATGGGCACACGCCTGTACTGAATAAAGCCGAAATGGCCGTACGCAACGGCAATGGCTTTCATAAAAATGGGCAAAATGGCCTCAATGGGCTGATCATGGTTTCTGAAATTGACACAACAGCCACCGATGAACGCCGCGTCAAAGATTTGCAAAAGGTGTACGATACCGAATTCAAACCGACGCCAGCCTACAAAGCAACCATGCCAGATATGCAAAACACCAGCGAAAACCGGGGCACGGCCGTGACCATTCAGCATGTCGGCATCCACAACTTCAAAGTGCCTATGCGCGTCATGACCCGCGACGGCGGTTCGCAGCAGGTTCACTGCTCCATCACCGGCACCGTCTCCCTGGACGCCTACAAGAAGGGCATCAACATGAGCCGCATCATGCGCACCTTTTACGAATACGACGAAAGCGAATTGACGCCCCAAACGCTGCAAAACGTGGTCACCAGCTACCTGGAAAACCTGGAAAGCTCCTCCGCCCGCATCGCCATCGCCTTCGATTATCCCTTGCTGCAAGAGAGCCTGCGCAGCGGCCTGGCCGGCTACCAATACTACCCGGTGGTGCTGGAAACCAGCGTCACCCCTGACCAGGGCGTGCGCCAGTTCATTCATCTGGATTTCGTCTACTCCTCCGCCTGCCCGTGCAGCTACGAATTGAGCGTACACGCCAACCTGACGCGCGGCGTCGCCGCCGTGCCCCACAGCCAGCGTTCCGTGGCCAAAATCTCGGTGGAATACAACGATGGCTTTTGGATTGAAGACCTGGTAGACATATCGCGTGAGGCGTTGCAAACGGAGACCCAGGTGATGGTCAAACGGGAAGATGAACAGGCGTTTGCCGAACTGAACGCCGCCAATCTGAAATTTGTGGAAGACGCGGTGCGCCTGCTGTATGAAGGGCTGGACGAAGACGGCCGTATCGCCGACTTCCGCATCTTCGCCTCCCACAAAGAATCACTGCACTCCCACGACGCCATCAGCGTCCTGGTAAAAGGTGTGCCCGGCGGCTTCGACGCCTACCTGGAACCCTTCACCTACCGCTCTGCGCCCACCTGATCATCTATCCCCAGATTACACAGATTATGTAAACATGAATCTGTGTAATCTGGGGGCCACCTGTAGGCCACTTCTCCATGACGGCCGTGCCACCCGCTTCCATCGCCCCCAAACCATTCTTGAAGTGGGCCGGTGGCAAGACGCAGTTATTGAGCCAGATTGCGCCCCACTTCCCCGCCGCATTTAACCGCTATGGTGAACCATTTACCGGCAGCGCCGCCGTCTACTGGCGCCTCTATTCACTACGCGAACAAGATCAGGCGCAGTTCACGAGCGTGCGCCTGGCCGACAGCAACACCGAACTGATCAACTGCTACCAGGTCGTGCGTGATGATGTGTCCGGCCTCATCGAGCAATTAACCCATCACCGCCAGCAACACCACAAAGATTACTACTATCACATCCGCGCCCAACAGGTGGCCGATCTCCCGCCCGTTGACCGCGCCGCCCGCTTCATTTACCTCAACAAAACCTGCTACAACGGCCTCTACCGGGTCAACCGCGCCGGGCAGTTTAATGTGCCCATGGGCCGTTACCAAAACCCGGCCATCTTTGATACCGCCGCCTTACACAGCGCCAGCCGCGCCCTGCAAGGCGTGGCCATTGTGCAGGCAGATTTTCGGGAACTGCTCGATTGGGCACAAAGCGGCGACTTTATCTACTTTGACCCGCCCTATGCGCCGCTTTCGCCAACCGCCAGCTTTACCAGCTACACCCCCCACCCCTTTGGTCAACGAGAACAGCAAGAATTGGCCGCCGTCTACCACGAACTCGACCGGCGTGGCTGCCTGCTGATGCTCAGTAATTCCTGGACGCCAACGATATTGGACTTATACGGCGATTTCCACTGCCTGGAACTCAAAGCCAGCCGCGCCATCAATTCCAAAGCCGACAAACGGGGCCAGGTGAGCGAGGTATTGGTAATGAATTACCAATAGCTTTGCTCGTAGTAGGCGATAAATCGCCTTCTGACGGCACTAAAGTGCCTACTACAAACGTTGCTGCCGCTATGATAAACAATCGCCCCCTGTACCGCACCGCCTACCGCCGTTTGCGCCGACGGCCGTTCCAGACCATCCTCTTTATCCTGGGTGTGGCCATTGGCGTGGCCATGATGGTGTCCATTGACCTGGCGAGTGAATCGGCCAGCCGCGCCTTTCAGCTTTCCACCAATGCCATCACCGGCAAGGCCAGCCACCGGCTGGTTGGCGGCGGCAGCCTGGACGAGGCGCTCTACACCCGCCTGCGCGTAGCCCAGGGAATTGCCCCCGCCGCGCCAGTGGTGGAAGGGTACGTGCTGGCGACCGAACTGGACAACCAGCTCATGCGGCTGGTGGGTATTGATCTCTTTGCCGAGCCGCCCTTCCGCGACTATTTCGGCGCGCCCGGCCAGGCGGCAGGGAGCGTGGCGAGCGACGGATTGGCCGCCTTTCTGGCCGAACCCAACACCGTCGTCCTCTCGCAGCCGCTGGCGGCGCGGTATGGGCTGGGTTTGGGCGACGTGGTGACGATTACGGTCAACGGCCGTGCCACCCCCTTGCGTATCGTCGGCCTGCTCGCCCCCAGCAGCGAAGTCAACCGCCGCGCCCTGAGCAGCCTGCTTTTCACCGACATCGCCAACGCCCAGGAGATATTGGACATGCACGGCCGTCTCAGCCACATTGACCTGATTTTGACGGAAGCACAGGTCGCGGCGCTGACCCCCACCCTGCCGCCCGGCGTGCGCCTGGAAACGGCCGCCGCCCGCAGCAACACCATCCAACAAATGACCGCCGCTTTTGAACTAAACCTGACTGCCCTCAGCCTGCTGGCGCTGGTGGTGGGCATGTTCCTCATCTACAACACCGTCAGTTTTAGCGTGGTCCAGCGACGGCCGTTGTTCGGCATTTTGCGCAGTCTGGGCGTCACCGGCGGCCAACTGCTGCGCCTGATTCTGATGGAAGCGGCCGTCCTCAGCCTGATTGGCGGGCTGTTGGGGCTGGTTGCCGGCGTCATCTTAGGGCGGGGCATGGTGCGGCTGGTGACGCAAACGATCAACGATCTCTACTTCGCCCTCAATGTGCAGGATGTGACCATTCCCTGGGGATCGCTGATCTTAGGGCTGGTCCTGGGCATGTCGGCGGCGCTGTTCGCCTCCCTCTTGCCCGCCTGGGAAGCGATGCAAACCTCCCCCGCCACCGTGCTGCGCCGCTCCACCCTGGAAAGCAAAACGCGCCGCCTGCTGCCCTGGCTGCTGTTGGGCTGGCTGGTGATGGTGGGAATCGGCGCTTTGCTCTTGCGCATTCCCGGTTCATTGATTACCGCCTTTGCCGGCTTGTTTGCCATTTTGTTTGGCTTCGCCTTGCTGACGCCGCCGCTCACGGCCGTACTCATGCCCCTCATTACGCCGCTTACCACCCGTCTATTTGGCGTCCTGGGGCGCATGGCCCCCCGCGACATTACCCGTTCCCTCAGCCGCACCTCCATCGCTATCGCCGCCCTGATGGTGGCTGTCTCCGTCATCGTCGGCGTCTCGGTGATGATCGGTTCCTTTCGTAACACCGTGGACGTGTGGCTCAATGACACCCTGCAAGCGGACATCTTCCTTTCCACGCCACGCCTGACCAACAGCGAAATTGGCGGGGTATTGGCGGCGGATGTACGGGACACGGCCGTGAACACCCCCGGTATTGCCTGGGCCGTCACCGCCCGTGAACTGCCCATCACCCTACCCGATTATGCCCTGGCGGCCGACCTGATCGCCGTGGACGGCGATGTCTCCAACGGCAACCGGCGCTACCTGTGGCTGGCCGGGGATAGGCCCACTGCCTGGGAAAAGCTGCTGGCGGGTGAAGGCATCTTCATCACCGAGCCGCTGCTGCAACGGGAAAATCTGGGGCTGCCGCCGCCGCCCATCACCATTGCCACGCCCGCCGGGGAACGCACCTTCCCCGTGCTGGCCGTGACCTACGATTACACCACCGACCAGGGGCGGGTGTACATGGGGCAATCGCTGTACCGTGAACTGTGGGACGATGCGACCATCTCTACGATGGGGCTGTTTGTGACCGAGGGGACTGATGTGGATGCGGTGGTGGCGGCGATACAGGCGCGGTTTAACGGCCGTAGCGACCTCACCATTCAATCCAACCAGCGTGTGCGCGCCGGGGCGCTGGAGATTTTCGACCGCACCTTTGCCATTACGGCGGCGCTGCGCCTGCTGGCGGTGGTGGTCGCCTTTATCGGCATTCTCAGCGCCCTGATGAGCCTGCAACTGGAACGCGCCCGCGAATGGGGTGTACTGCGCGCCACCGGCATGACCGTGCGCCAGCTCTGGGGGCTGACGCTGCTGGAAACAGGGCTGATGGGCAGCCTGGCCGGGCTGCTGGCCCTGCCCACCGGCTACGTGCTAGCCTGGATTCTCATCTACGTCATCAACGTGCGTTCCTTTGGCTGGACGCTGCAAATGAACCTGAATCCGGTCTACTTTGCCCAGGCGTTTGCTGTGGCGCTCACAGCCGCCCTGCTGGCCGGCGTCTATCCGGCGTTCCGGTTGGGGCAAATGGTGGTGGCTACGGCCGTGCGCGAAGAGTAACCTTCTGCCCATCAATCAGATTTGTCACGCCAATTGGCCCTTTATCGGCGTGATTTCCCCCCCAGACGCAGGCGTAGTGTTTCCAAACCCCCGGCATATTTCAGAAAAACCAGGATGAAAACTACGTCAATGGTTTGTTTCAGCGTTAGCGGCCGGAAATTTGGTAAAACCCGTCGAATGGCATAAACGGGTGGCATAAGACCTCTGAACAGTTCCCCTAAAGTTGGCTGTTGGGGCAGGTTTTTGTCATAAAAACCGCCAGCCCTACGAACCTCTTTCGCCCATAATTCGCGCAATGAGCGTCTGGCGGGGTGAAATACAATAACATCTTCAGCATACAGCAGTTCATAGCCGTGTGCATATACCCGGTTTCCCCATTCGGCATCGCCGCCTGATCTGAGGTCTTGCAAAAAATCGCCAACCCTGTCTATGACATGTCTGAAAGTAAATGTATTCGCGCCAACACTAAAATGATCCTGGCATACATATTTTGCCTGCGGAAAAGCGGCACGACACTCGTAAAACTCGCTCATCGTGACCTCTTCAGGGTTCTGTGGGAAAACTTTGATACGTCCCCCTACCAGACCACAGTTCGGTATGGATAGCAACCACTTTGTACCCATTTCAATCCAATCAGGGGCAGGTTGGCAATCTGAATCGGTAAAGGCGATAATCTCGCCTCGAGCAATGGACAAGCCTTTGTTGCGAGCCGCATAAGAGCCAATCTGCAGCTCCTCTAAAAGAATAATATCCTCCGATAGCAAACAGCTTTTTAGGGGGTTTGTGGAACCATTGTCTACCACGATGATTTCATAATTTTCTTGAGGATACGATTGGTTTTGTAAACATCGTAAACAAAGCGACAAGCGGTCATAATCATTGTAAACGGGTATGATGACAGAGACGAAGGGCTGGTTGGGAAAGGTCATAGATAGGTTATTTACTCGGTAAAACTTCAATTATCAAATCATTGCTCCCGGCTCCCCAGGGCTATACTATCGCTATAACCTTAACATTTTACTGTATCACAACCAGACATTTGTCGCTAATCCTGTTCAGGATATCAAAGGCTATTTGACACGCCTACAAGCGCAAATTTATACTCCTGGCATGGATTTTCGCTTTATTTTGATCTTGCTCATTGGGCTGCCCATGGGCCTGGCTGTCGTGGTGGTGGCGCAGCAGGCCTGGGCCAGCCAGCGCCAGGCATTAACTGCCCGGCGCTGGCCGCAAACAACGGGTTGGGTTGTCTACTCTGGGATACAGGAGGAATGGGTGCGCACCCGTCGCTATACGTCTCATCGGGTTAGCCCGGCCCGGCGGTATGAGGCGCAGGTAGTGGTTGAATATGAAGTAAACGGCCGTCGTTACCGCAGCGAACGCCTCCATTTTGGCGACCATGTACTCTCCTCCGATCCCGGTCCCGCCGAAAAAACGGCTGCCCATTACCCGGTAGGAAGCGAGGTGCCGGTTTTTTACAATCCGGCCAATCCGGTAGAGGCCAGCCTGAAGCCGGCTGTCGGCCGGGGAACGTGGATATGGTGGGGCACGGCCGTGTTGCTGATGCTGATGCTGCTGGCTATGATCGCCTTTATCCTGAGCAGTCCACCGGTAACGTTTTAGCGTTATAATCCGGCCATGCCCAAAACCTCAATGACTTCGGCAATCATTATATTATGACTATCACACCCAAAAATCCCGTTCACTTGACAAACACCGATACCGGCGGGTTGGGCGAAATTGAGATTTACCAACCACCAGGCGCGTTTGCCCTGACCCCGGCCAGCCGTATTGCCCTGCAAACGATTGGCCTGCACCGCCATTTGCTGGCAGGCATGGGGCTGGATTGGGGCTGTGGCACGGGTTGTTTGGGGTTAACGGCCGTGCAAATCCCTACCGTCAGCCACGTCATTGGCCTGGACATTGACCCGGCCAACATCGCCGCCGCGCAGCACAACGCCGTCGTCAATGGCGTGGCTGATCGCCTGACCTTTTTCCTGGCCGACTCTTACACCCCCTTTGCCGCCGCCGACCAGACGGCGCTGGCTGCCTACGCCGGGCAGATAGAGTTCATCCTGGCGAACCCCCCCACCAGCGAAGGGGATGATGGTTTTGGCTTTCGCCGATTGGTGCTGGACGGGGCACGGACATTTCTGAAACCAGGAGGGCTGGTGTTTCTGAGTGTGTCATACCAGTACGGCCGTGCCCGCATTCACCGCCTGACCCAGGAAATACCCGGCTTCATCTACGGCGGGCTGCTGGCCAGTACCGACTGGGTACCCTTTGACATGCAGCGCCCCGACCTGTACCATTGCGTCGAACTCTACGCCGCCGAAGAACAGGCCGGCGGCCCGCTGTACGAATTCCGCCACCCCGCCGCTGCCGACCAGATTCTCAATGCCCAATCCGCCCTGGCCCACTTCCAGCAAACCGACCAAAGCCCCCTCAGCCAGTGGCAAACGCACTTGTTTCGGTATGAGCCTGAATGATATGGAATGTCGCGTTGGTTGTGGGGCTTGTTGTATTGCCCCTTCTATTTCTTCCCCCATCCCCGGTATGCCGCATGGCAAACCGGCGGGAGTGCGCTGTGTGCAGCTCACGGCCGATAACCGCTGTGCCATCTTCGGCCACCCCGACCGGCCCGCCGTCTGCAACCGGCTGCAAGCCAACCAGGAAATGTGCGGCGACACGGCTGCTTACGCACTGGCCTATCTGGCGGAATTGGAGGTGGCGACACGGCCGTAAAAATGTAATTGCGTAATTGGGTAATTGAGTAACTGGAGCGCCAATTACCCAATTACCTATCCCACCCGCTCAAAGCCCATTGCCGCCTCGCCCATTTCCCCTATAATCGCAATCCTAAAAAGTCAGGACTTTTCACTATGGCAGCAACCCTCCGTGACGTGGCCCAAAGAGCGCGTGTTTCCACTTCCACCGTTTCCCGCGTATTGAACAATATCAGCACCAACATCCCCATCAGCGACGAGACGCGGCAGCGTGTTTTGCAGGCCGCGCATGAGGTAGGCTACAAACCGAACATGGCCGCGCGCCAACTGGCCCGCCAGCAATCGTTTGACCTTATCTGTGTCATTGTGCCCCACGCCAGCCCCTCGGTGCTGACCCATCCGTTTTATATGTCGGTGGTGCAGGGCATTGCCCGCACCTGCCAGCAGCAGGGGTACGCCGTCACCCTCTACTTTGCCGACACCAATACGCCAGATAGTCAAACGCGGGAACGGGATTACGGCCGTATCCTGGACATCCCCGCCAACGGCATCATCCTCACCACCACCTTCCGGGACGAACAATACGTGCCCCGCCTGCTGGCCGACAATATCCCCTTCGTTCACATCGGCCACCTCTCCGGCGACTCCCCACCCGCCACCCACTTTGTGGATGTGGACAACTTCTTGGGCGGGCGGCTGGCGACCGAACACCTGCTGCAAAAAGGGCATCAGGACATCGCCACCATCACCGGCGACCTGACCATGCCCGCCGGGCAGGACCGGCTGGAAGGTTACCAGGCGGCCATGCAGCAGGCCGGATTGCCCGTACACCCCGGCTGGATCGTGCCCGGAACATTTGACCCGGACAGCGGTTATGCCGGAATGCAGCAGCTATTGGCGCTGTCGCCGCGCCCTACGGCCGTTTTTGCCGCCAGCGACGCCATGGCTATTGGCGCCATGCAGGCCATCCAGGAAGCCGGGCTGACCATTCCCACCGACATCGCCCTGGTTGGTTTTGATGACCTGCCCCAGGCCGCCCACACCACCCCACCGCTTACCACCGTGCAGCAGCCCACCGCCCGGTTGGGCGAAATCGCCGCCGAACTGTTATTGGCCCAGGTCACGGCCGTGCCCGCCCCACCCCACATCATCCTGCAACCCCACCTCATCATCCGCGACTCCACCTGATGCCGCGATTTCCTTGACCAATCACGCCGTTCTCTTTATCATATAGCAATCGCTTGCAGTGTAGCGTTTGCAATGTAGGCGGCCCGGCGACCCGCCAGCCGCACCGCACAAGGAGAAAGGAAGCCCATGAAAACAAAACCCACCCGTCTATTTGCCTTTGCCGCTTTGCTGGCGCTGACCCTGGTCACCGTCATTGGTTTTATGGCCAGGCTTTCCGCGGCCGCCGGCCCGGAACCAGCAACACCCACCGATGTGATCGAACTGATCAGCAATGGCGACTTTAGCGCCGGTTTAGCCCCCTGGTGGACGACCCCCTCCATCACCCCAGACACGACGTCGGGTGAATTGGAAGCGGTGATCACCAGCGGCGGCAGCAACCCCTGGGATGCCATCGTCGGCCAACATGGCACCCCGGTGCAGGCCGGCGAGCCGTACACGCTGACTTTTGACGCCCGCGCCAGCACGGCCGTGACTATCACCGTCATCTTGCAAGAAGATGGCGGCAGTTATACCCAGTATTTTGGAACGGCCGTGCCCCTCACCACCGGCAGCCAGACCTTCAGCTACACCTTCACCCCGGTCAGCAGCAACCCGGCGGCAACCTTCCAATACCATATCGGCGGGCAGGGTGAATTTACCTTTTATTTGGACAACGTCAGCCTGCTGGGGCCAGAGCCGGTAGTCCCGCCGCCTTCCACCGTCGGTGAACTGCTGCAAAATGGCGACTTTAGCAATGGCCTCTCTCCCTGGTGGACGACGGCTTCTATTTCGCCCGATACCAGCAGCGGTGAACTGGAGGCGGTGATCACCAGCGGCGGCGTCAACCCCTGGGACGCCATCGTCGGCCAGCACAACATCCCGGTGTATATGGGTGCGCCCTACACGCTAACGTTGCAGGCGCGGGCGTCGCAGGCTGCCACCATCACCGTGCTGCTGCAAGAAAATGGCGGCGCGTTCACCCAATACTTCAACGCGCCCCTGCCGCTGACGACCAACAACCAGACCTTCACCTTTTATTTCACATCTCCCGACGACAATCAAGCCGCCAGCTTCCAGTTCCACATGGGCGGGCAGGGTGAATTTACCGTTTATCTGGATGACATTTCCCTGTTCGGGCCGGCGCCGGATACGGGTGGCGACCCGCTACCCAACGTGCGGGTGAACCAGGTGGGCTACCTGCCGCAGGCGGTGAAGCGGGCCACTATCAGCAACACGGCCACGCTGCCGCTGACCTGGACGCTCTATGATGTGACGGGCACGGCCGTACTCACCGGCGCCACCACCGTCTACGGCCATAATGAAGCTTCCGACGAACACGTCCACATTGCCGACTTTTCCGCCTACCAGACGCCGGGCGCGGATTACACCCTGGAAGTGGACGGCGAAAGCAGCCACCCCTTTGACATCGGCGCGGATATTTACGACCAGATGAAGTATGACGCCTTGGCCTACTTCTACCACAACCGCAGCGGCATCACCCTGACCATGCCCTATGCCGGCGACCCGCAGTGGGCGCGCCCCGCCGGGCACATTGGCGTGGCGCCCAATCAGGGGGATTATGACGTGCCCTGTTTTGATGAGGTAGACGTGGAAGGGGCGCAATGGCATGGCTGCAACTATACCCTGGACGTGGTAGGCGGCTGGTATGATGCCGGGGATCATGGCAAATATGTGGTCAACGGTGGCATTAGCGTCTGGACGTTGCTGAACCAGTACGAACGCACTCAACACCTGGCCTGGGCCGACGGCAGCGCCATTGCCGACGGTACAATGAACATTCCCGAAAATAGCAACGGCGTGCCGGACATCCTGGACGAAGCGCGCTGGCAAATGGAGTTTATGCTGGCGATGCAGGTACCGGCCGGCGGCGTGGTCAGCTATACCCTGCCGGGCAACGTCATCTCCCCCACCCTGGTGGAGGGCATGGCCCACCACAAAATCGCCGACCGCTTCTGGACAGGGCTGGGGCTGGCCCCGCACAACGATCCGCAACCGCGTTTCCTCTATCCACCCAGCACCGCCGCTACCCTAAATCTGGCGGCGACGGCGGCGCAGTGCGCCCGCATCTGGGCAGAGATTGACGCCGCTTTTGCCGACCGCTGCCTGGCGGCGGCGGAAACGGCCTGGGATGCGGCGGTGGCC